>JAIXHM010000288.1 GCA_030145825.1 Flavobacterium sp. | reverse complement strand
ATGCTATAGATTCCAGATTTATTAAGTCTATACATAAAAAATTTGGTAAAATACCTTTGAAATCTTTTCCAATACTTTCCTTTTTGAAATATTATTTTATGATGCCAATTTTTTATCGAATAAAAATTTTAAAACCCTTAAATCTTATTAATTATGATCCAAAAAAAGCAAAAAAAATCTTAATGGATGAAATTGGTTTTAAGGACTATGGCAAAAAACACAATGAATCAAGTTTTACAAAATTTTTTCAGAATTATTATTTATATAAAAAATTTGGTTTTGATAAAAGAAAAGCACATCTATCTAGTCTAATTGTTTCTGGTCAGATTTCGAGAAAAGAAGCTTTAAAATCTTTAGAACAAAAACCATATAATCCAGAAACAATAAATAATGAAAAAGAATTTATATCTAAAAAATTAAAAATTAGTGTTAATGAACTAGATGCTTTCATACGTGCCGAGAACAAACACTTTTTAGATTTTGCTAACAATTATTATTTATTTTCTTTAAAAAGCAAAATTAAAAATTTTTTATTTAGATAGAATTTTTTTATAAGACTCGATTAGTTTATTTGCTTCTATATCCCAGTTATAATTTTTTTCTATAAACTTATTAGCTTCTTCACCAGAATTATTTAATTCATTATCGTTCATAGATAATATATTTTTAATATTTTTTACTATTTCACTCTTATTATTAACATCAACATAATGTACAAAGGAATATTTTTCATCAATGATATCTTTGTAAGATTCAAAATTTGAACATATAACTGGTGTACCATAGTTTAAATATTCAAATAGTTTGTTTGGATTGCTAATCATATGATTCGGAAGAGGAAGGTATGTACAAACTCCACAGGTGCTTTCTGATATAACTTTGATTACTTCTTCTCTATTAATTATACCAAGATATTTTATATTTTTTAGAGATATAATTTTTTTTTTCAATTTTTTGCTTGAAAAATTTCCAGCTAAAACAAAATCAACTTTAAGTTCATTAAATATTTTAGCCATCTTTAATATTCCCCTTTCCTCCGAGATTACGCCAATATAACAAAACTGTTTTTTACGTGTTTTAGGTACAAATTTATAGTCAAGAATTGGGGCATTTGATATAGTAATATGTTTTTTAAATTTATTAAGAATAAAATTTAAATCTTGATGAACTACTATAATTATGTCAACAAAATAAGCATAAATATATTCAATAAATTTAATTACTTGTTGCAATAATTTCCTCATCACCAATGGTATATATTCTTTAGTATAAACTTGTTTAGAATAATTTTCATGTACGTCATAAATTATTTTTTTGCCAAATATTTTCCAAATTGGAACAGCAAATAATAATTCTGGATCATGAAAATGAATCACTTTGTAATTAATAAAACATGATTTTGGTAATACAAGAAGCCAACTTGTTAACACTCTTAATAATCTATTTCTAAAAAAAATAACTTTATGCAGGTTGATATTATCAATTTTTCCTTCATAAAAAGGATTTATTAAATGAACATCGTATATTTTAGATAAACTTTTACATTCTTTGAGTAATATTCTAGTATCTGTATGTATATGAACCGAGGTAACGTGTAGAACTTTTGTTTTATTTGTCATCGAGTCTATTAATTATTACTTTATTATCTTAATTTGAAGTTAAACTTGTTTCTTTTTTTTTTATATTAACTAAACAAAAATTAAACGGAAAGTAAATATAAATATGAAAAAAATACCATTTTTTGACTATCCAAAACTCTATTTATCTCAAAAAAATAGAATGAATAAAGTTATTAATTCGGTTATAAGAAGAGGAGCTTATATTTTGCAAGATGATTTAATTGCTTTTGAAGACAAGCTTGCAGAATATACAAATTCAAAATATGCAATTGGTGTAGCTAATGGTACGGATGCAATATGGCTATCTCTTTTAGCAGCTGATATTGGAAGTGGGGATGAAGTGATTGTTCCTTCTCATACTTACATTGCTTCTCCAGCCGCAATCAAATTTGTTGGCGCAGAACCAATTCTTGCTGAATGTGCAATAGATCATTTATTAGATTCAAACGATATTCAAAAACGAATTACAAGTAAAACAAAAGCTATTATGCCTGTTCAGTTGAATGGAAGAACATGTGAGATGGATAAAATTCAAAAAATTGCAGATGAAAACAATCTTCTAATTATTGAAGATGCTGCTCAAGGACTTGGTTCTTTATATAAGAATAGAATGGCAGGTACATTTGGACTTGCAGGAACATATAGTTTCTATCCAGCAAAGGTTTTAGGTTGTTTTGGAGATGGTGGAGCAGTTGTAACTGACGACGATAATATATATCAAAAAGTTTATGAAATGAGAGATCATGGCAGAGACAATAGTGGAGAGCATGTTTCATGGGGATTTAATTCTAGGCTCGACAACCTTCAAGCAGCTATCTTATTAGAAAAATTTAAGACTTTTGAAGATGATATAAGACTTAGAAGAAAAATTGCATCTCTTTAT
>JAIXHM010000287.1 GCA_030145825.1 Flavobacterium sp. | reverse complement strand
CTGAACATAAATAACGACCTAAAAACACCTTTGTTAACTTCAGCTTTATATTGTTTATCACGAATTATATCTAACATACAATCAAGAACCTCATTTACTTTTTCCTTCAAATAAATTTTTTTCTTAAGGAGTTTCATGAATATCATTATCAATTACAAATTTTTTTCCAGATTTATAAAATTCATTAATTAATGAAATAACTATATGTTTTATTTCTTCCCAGTTAATATTTTCAACTTTATTTACTGAAATAAAATCTACTCCTAAAAATACTCCTGTCACTCCATTAATAGAAAGAATATTTCTAACCAAATCATTATTAATATCCTCTTTTTTGGTTACCTCATATGATCCACTATTTGATACTGTTTTGCCCGGTAAAAACTTAAGTGAATTTGGGTTGGGTGTTATTTGAGTTTGAACAAACATAGTCTATATATAATTAGTAATAAAAAAAAATAAAGCAATTATTTATTATACCACTAAAAACCAACTAAAGTTTTAATTTCCTTAATTTTCTTCGTCGCTAGGTTGTTTGCTTTCTGACTCCCTTTAGCAAGTATTTGGTCTAAATAATTTTCATTTTTTAACAAATCTTTAATTCTCTTGCCAATTGGATTAATTTTATCAACTAATAACTCTGATAATTTATCTTTAAAAATAGAAAAATTTTTACCCTGAAATTCTTCTTTAACTTTATCGATACTTTGACTTGATAAGTTTGAATATATTCCTAATAAATTTTGCACCTCGGGTCTTTCCTTTAGATCATCATTTATTCCTGGCATGGGCAAAGTATCTGTTTTTGATTTTTTTATCTTATTTATAATTAAGTCTTTATCATCTGTCAGATTTATTCTACTTAAATCAGAAGGATCTGATTTGCTCATTTTTTTTAAACCATCTTTTAAACTCATAATTCTTGAAAATTGTTTTTGAATTAAAGGCTCAGGAACTTTTAAAAAATCAGGAGCATTAAAATCATTATTAAATTTCTGAGCAATATCTCTACATAATTCCAAGTGTTGTTTTTGATCTTCGCCGACTGGTACATGGGTTGCATCGTAAAGCAATATGTCCGACGCCATTAACACAGGATATACATATAAACCAACACTTGCTTTCTCTTTGTCTTTACCTGCCTTTTCTTTAAATTGTGTCATTCTGCTCAACCATCCCATTCTAGATACACAACCTAATATCCATGCTACCTCCGCATGAGCAGAAACTGCTGATTGATTAAATATAATACTATTTTCAGGATTAAGACCGCTCGCAATAAAAGTTGCTGTAGTTTCTCTAATATTTCTTTTTAAAATTTTTGCATCTTGTTTTACTGTTATTGAATGAAGATCAACTACACAATAAATACACTCATTTTTTTTATCATTTTGCAATTCAACAAAATTTTTTATTGCACCTAAATAATTACCTAAATGAAGATTTCCCGTTGGTTGTACGCCTGAAAAAATTTTTTTATTCATAGCTATTTATAGTTTAATTTAATATCGCTTAATTTAAAAGCTTTAGTAAAAATTGAAATAATTAAATAACTTATTAAAGTTATAAATATACTAAATAACAGATAAATAAATTTTAAATTTTCTGAATAACTCAATTTGCCACCTAATATATCCAATAAAAAATAAAAAATTAATCCCATTATTAGAGATGAAAAAAATATTCTTGGAAATCTATATACAAAAATTTTATTAAAAATAAAAAAATTTCTTCTTCTAGAAAAAATATATAAAGTAATTGCATTAAACCATGATGATATTGAAGTTGCGATGGGAATAATTATAAATCCTATCTTTTGAAATAATGCAACACTAATAACTATATTTAATATAACTGAAACTAAAGAAATATAAAAAGGAGTTTTCGTGTCATGTCTTGCAAAAAAGAAACTTGAAAATACTTTTATTAAAGCAAATGCTGGTAGCCCAAAAGAAAAATAAAATAAAGCTAGTGCAGAATTTTGAACACTTGTTTCAGAAAAAGATCCATAACCGAATAAAGCTGAAATAATTGGAGATGAAGCTATAAACAGCGCAACTGTAGCTGGAATGCTTAAAAATAAACTTAATTCTAAAGCTTTGTTTTGAATTAATTCGATTTCTAAATTATTTTTATTTTCAATTAACTTTGATAATTGTGGCAATATTACAGTTCCAATAGCAATTCCTGCTATGGCAAGATTTATTTGATAAACTCTGTCTGCATAATATAAATATGAAACTGCGTTTGTTTGAAATGAAGCAATAATAGTTCCTATTAAAATATTTATTTGAGTTACTCCTGATGAAAAAATACTTGGTAATAATTTTGAAAAAAAAATTTTAATTTTTTCATCAATCGAAAATTTTAGTAAAAATTTTGGTGAGTAGAATTTTCTTACATAATTATATAAAAATAAAAACTGAACTATTCCTGCAAAAGTCACAGCATAAGCTAAATAATAAACAAGCCTATCACCTAAAATATTTCCATAAAGTAAAAC
>JAIXHM010000286.1 GCA_030145825.1 Flavobacterium sp. | reverse complement strand
ATTACCTTCCAAATGGAATATTACGAACTAAACTCACGTAGTGGTTAACGGTTCTCGTCTTAGCAACAGTGGCATTGATATATCACAGAACTTAACAAATGTAAAACAAATTTTGGAAAATCCGACAGGATTTTCCAGAAGTTGACCAAGCCCAAGCCATTGTGCAAAACCGATGTTGTAAAACGTTTTTAATATTCAATTGTAATTTCGTTTGGACTACTCGAATTAACATCTAAAATAATCTCGTCGTAGGTATATACTCCATTTTTCGTTTTATATATCCTAATTATATTTTTTTCATTCTGTGCTAAAATTACATTTAATGAATTATTAATTTCTGTAGCTTCGTATAAAGGTCCATTGGTTGGGATATATATTGTTTCTAAAATATTAATATAGTTTTCAGGTTCAGGATTTTCATAACCATAGGGAAATAGTGGTCTTACTTCGAACCGGTCATTTTCCTGTAAAGGAATAAAGTTGTTCAGATTTACTAAAACATTCGTTTTTTTAGGGAAATAATAATTTTGTTCAATTATTGTATCTCTATTATTAATAACAAACCAACGCTCTAGAGAAATATTCGCTGAATTTGGCGTAATTATATCTTCTCTTGCATTTAAACCGCTTTCATCAATTCTTAAAATTAAATTCCCATATGAATTTTCGTCTATTTCTTCGTCTTTTAAATAGAATTCATCGATAAAATTACCACTATCGTTGGAATTTATATCCGAAATTAATCTTGTGTAGCTCGAAAGAGAAGCTCCTTTAAAAAATTCAAGGGTCACATTTATTCCAGAAATTCCTTGATTATTTGTAGTTACTACTCGACCTTGAAGAATTGTACAATCTGATGAACAATTATCAATAGAATCGTCCTCTTCTCGAAAGCAACCATATAAAGTGAATACTATAATAAAAAGTAGAAATATTTTTTTCATTGAACAATTTTTTAATTAAATGACACTATTGTCAAATGGTTGCGTTAAATGTTTTACAACGGTCACGGCTTACACTTCGGCGCAAACCTTATGAATCAAAGATAGCAAAAAATCCGATTAGAAAAAATTCGGGAAGAATTTTTTCGGCAAATGAGCAGAAACTTTGCGCTGAGTGTAAACTGTTGTTAACAACAGCGTTTGCTGTAGAGAATGAAAATAGTTTAAAACTGAAAAAAGCTAGAATTTTCCAAGTGCAAAATATTCGGTTCAATTAAACCAATCAAAATCCAAAAGTTGACTAGCGAAAATCGGCAAACAGAAAATATTCTGCCAAATTGAGCCAATTCGGAAGCAAAAAATAACTAAAGCTTTCTAAACTATTTTTATGAACGTGCGAAAGATTACGTTCCAATTGGTTTTTTACGAAGTAAAATCACGTTGTAGTTAACGGTTTGGCGCTTGGCGCAGTGGCGGATTTCGGAGCACAAAACTGTCAATACACCACAAAAGTTGATGCGAGGTAGAATGTTCAATTAACCACGTCACCCGCCATTGAGCCAAACGCCTGTTATATGCTGTGTTTATTTTCAATGTCTTGAAGTTGTTTCCTTATTTCAGATGCTCTGTCACGAAAATTTGCAGCCAATTCATAGTTCTGATTTTTAATAGCGGTTGCTTTTTGGTCTTCTATTTCTTTTAGCTGCTCTAACAATTCTTCCTTTGTTTTCTCCATTTAGTTTTTATTATATCCATACAATTCTTGTCTGCTCAATAATACTTCTTTCCACCAACCTTCTCTTTCAAGTATTATTTGGTCATTGGTAGAAGATTTGTAAATGTCTAAAATTGAGTATCTAAAGTTTTTTTTGATATGGTCAAATGATAACTTTTTTAATTCTTCATTTCCACCGTGTCCTGTCTTTATATAGTCTTTCCAACGCCCTAAAACCATATCTTTCCCTGATGCTTTCCCAACATATCTTTTTCCATTAGAAATGTCAGTTATTAGATAAACCCCCTTTTGGTTTTCTAAAACTGTTCTCCAAGTGTCTTTTTGTAAAACACGTTTCATTGTTTCCCAAGAAATATTTACTTTATCATATCCTGGAAAGATGTCGGTGTCTAAATGACTTGGTAAAATCTCTTTTACAAGAAAGTCGTCTAATCTGCTACCTGACAAAGTAACATACGCATTATTCTTGTGAAAATTTACAATCAATCTTCCAAGATATTTTTCAAATTCAGGTAATCTCTCGTGTTCATAAAAAGTATTTACGGTTGAATGAGTTTTTCCGTCCCAAAAATTGTTGTAACTCTTAGTTATTCTTGAAATGTCAATAAGCAACCAATCGTTATTTTTTATTTGAGCTAAGCCAATTACTATTTGATTTTCTCTAAACCATTTTCTTTTAGTGCTATTATGAAAATGCCCAATTAACATTTGTGTCGGATTGTTGTGATAATGTTCTAATGCGTTCCACGAAGCATTTGAAAGGTTAAGTCTAATTTTAACATTGTCTAAACGCTCAATCCTTAATATGTCATTTAACTTAATTGTATTCA
>JAIXHM010000285.1 GCA_030145825.1 Flavobacterium sp. | reverse complement strand
CATTCCAAAAAAGGTAATGAACTTTATAAATTTTGAAGAGAAAATAAAGACAAATTTAATATATATAATGAGCCATCTACTTCAGTTGTTTATGACGGAAAAAAGAAAATAAGCGGAAATTCGTTTTGGAGTGTATACAAAAAAATTAAAGTTATTTTTTCAGTTGGTGGCATAGATGAGCCACTGATGGACAAAATCCCAGAAAATACAAAAAAGAGTAAATGGTTTGATACTGCCCACGCAGCAATTACAGCAAGAGATTTTGATAATCTTTCTATAGCTGATGACAGTCTTAATTATGAAGATAATTATTGGGAAAGTGGAAATGCACTTTGTAGAGAAGGGTATGGAACATTGTTAGCTTATTATAGAAAAGATGTTCCCGTTGATTTGAATACAATTGTCAGCGAAATAAAATGGGGTGGTAAAGGAGTACAAGTGGTAACCAATAAAGGAACAATAAATGCAAAAGCATGTATTGTGACGACATCTGTTGGTGTTCTTAGAGCAGAAAAAATAAAATTTACACCAAAATTATCCTCAAGAAAATATGAAGCTTTTGAAGGAATAACTATGGGAACCTCCAATCGAGTGATCATGGAATTAAAGAAAAAATTCGTGAGTAAATTTAAAAAAGATACCAATTTTTATTCTAAAATTAATAGCAATGGTGCAAAATCACCAGAAGGTATTGGATATGGTCTACTTAAAATGGGTGGAACAAATTTATGTCTTTTTGCTCTTAATGGAGAATTTTCAAGAAGTTTAGAAAATAAAGGCAGTAAAGCAATGATTGATTTTGTTGTAAATCAACTTAAATCAAATTTTGGTTCAAAGTTTTATGATAAATATTTTGTTAAAGCCACAGCTACAGGATGGAATAAAAATCCATTTACTTTAGGAGCTTACTCAGGCGCAAAACCAGGTAAAGCAAGTTTAAGACCTAGATTAAAAAGACCTGTAGGAGAAAGAATTTTCTTTGCAGGCGAGGCGACAGCTAGTGCATATGGAACAGTTCATGGTGCTAATAGAAGCGGAATAAGAGCTGCTACTGAAGTTTTTATATCAGATGCATTAGGTTAAAATCTTAACGGTTTACCATTCGCTTTTTCAATAAGTTTACCATCCCAAACAATTGCTTTTCCATTCACGATCGTTCCTAAAGGAAAACCTTTTACTTCATAACCATCAAATGGGGTCCAGCCACATTTACTTGCTATCCAATCGTTTTTAATAACTTTTTTCATATTCATATCAACGATGGTTAAATCAGCATCATATCCTTCTTTGATATAACCTTTATTTTTTATTCCAAAAATTCTTACTGGATTTTCACAAACTAATTTTATGAATTGGTTTAAAGTTAACTTATTGTTGTTCACATGATTTAACATAAGCGGGACTAGAGTTTGAACTCCTGGCATTCCTGATGGAGTTTGAGGATATTCTTTCTTTTTATTTTCTAAACTGTGAGGAGCATGATCTGAACCTATAGTATCAACCAAATTATCATTAACTGCTTTCCAAAGCATAACGTGATGTTTTTGATCTCTAATCGGAGGGTTCATTTGAGCAAGAGATCCAAGTTTATTGTAACAATCAGGTGCGCTTATTGTGAGATGCTGAGGAGTAATTTCAAAACTTACATTGCCTTTATATCTTGATAAAAATTCCACTTCTTCTTTTGTAGTAACGTGTAAAACATGTATTTTTTTATTATACCGTTCAGCAATTTTGACTACTCTTCTAGTGGATGACATTGCACATTCTTCGTTTCTCCATAGAGGATGTGAACTGACATCACCTTTTTTTATGAATTTTTTTCTAAGGTTAAGAATATCTTCATCTTCTGAATGAATAGCAACAATTTTAGAGCTATTTGAAATAACCTTTTCTATATCTTGTTCATCTTTAACTAAAAGATTTCCTGTAGAAGAACCTGCAAATAATTTTACTCCGCAACATCCTTCAAGTTTATCTACATTTTTTAAATCTTCCATATTTTGAGGAGTTGCGCCAAAGTAAAAAGCATAATTAGAAAACATTCTATTTTTTGCCAAGCTAAGTTTTTTATTAAATTCCGTTTGGTTCGATGTAGGTGGATTAGTATTTGGCATTTCGAAAACTGAAGTTACTCCACCTAAAACTGCAGCTTTGCTTCCAGATTCTAAATCTTCCACATCTGTTGAGCCTGGTTCTCTAAAATGAACTTGCGTATCTATGCAACCAGGTAAAACTGTTAATCCTTTTGCATCAAAAGTGTTTTTTGAGTTATTTTCAATCTTGCCAATTTTTTCAATTTTACCATCTTTTATTCCAATATCTTTATCTTTAAGATCGTTGTCTATATAACAAAAGCCGTTTTTAATGATTAAGTCTAACATTTCGTAGAAAAGTAATTATATTATAAATGATTAGCAATCAAATATGAATATTAATAGTGCTTGTATTTTAGAAGACCGAGGGATTCTTTTCGTGGATGGAGAGGATGCTAAGGATTTTTTACAAAATATTATAAC
>JAIXHM010000284.1 GCA_030145825.1 Flavobacterium sp. | reverse complement strand
CTTTACCACTATGCCTGAAAAAAGAAATAAAAAGAAACCTTCTACTGCTTCTTTTATTCATGAATTCCCTTTAAAGGTTTCTAAACACTCACAAAGAAAATATAATATTAAATTTAATGCTGCAAAAGAACTTGATAATTCAATATTAGGTGAATTATTTAAACGACACAAGTTAATGCTTTCTGATAGTCGTTATCAAAATACAATAGAACTCTACAAACAAGATAACTCAAAAGCGGAAGCTCAAACACTCTTTGATAAATTAAATGTTGAATATCTAATCACTAAAAATGACCTTCAAAAACTTGCAAAAGATATTAAAAATAAATGTTATATGAAAGCTCATCTTGATAGTGTTTCTATTCAAAAACTTTCCGATAGAATATTTGATACTTATACAAAGTGGATATATAAAAAAGGGGGTAAACCTCGTTTTAAATCTTGGAAAAATGGTATTAGAAGTATGGAAGGTAAATCTAATACGTGTTTATCTTTTAAAAATAATATTTTTTCTTGGAATGGTATTAAATCCGAAATTATTTTACAAAAAAATGATAAATACGGTGTTCAAGAACACGCTTTAAATTCAAAAGTAAAATATTGTAGAATTGTTAGAAAAATAATAAAAGGCAAACAAAAATTTTATTTGCAACTTATTTTAGAAGGTTTGCCAAAACTTAAATCAAATCAAATTTTTGATAATGGTAGAAATGGTATTGATATTGGTGTTTCAACCATAGCTTCGGTAGGTTCTTCTAAAGCATTATTAACACCATTTTGCCAAGAACTTAATGATATTGAAAAAGAGATTAAAAACATTCAACGTAAAAAGGCTCGTTCTTTAAGATTAAATAATCCTGATAATTATGAAAACGATTCTTGGGTTATCAAAGATAAACGTTTTCTTAAACGTAAAGGTAAAAATATCAAAGGTAAATCTACTTGGATTAAAAGTAATAATTATTTAAAATTAGAAAATGAATTAAAAGAATTACAACGTTTACAAGCATCTAAAAGAAAATACTTACATAATGTATTAGCGAATAAGGTACTTGAAAACGGCAATGATATAATTATTGAAAAGAATAATTATAAAGCGTGGCAAAAAGGATTATACGGTAAAACAATCGGTAAAAAAGCACCAAGTTTCTTTGTACAAACGTTAAAACGCAAAGCTTTAAAATCTGGCGGAACGTTTGAGGAAGTAAATACTTGGGAAAGTAAGTTTTCTCAATATTGTCATGTATGCGATGGTTATCATAAGAAATCATTATCACAACGCATACATACTTGTGGTGAAAACGAAATTATGCAAAGAGATCTTTATTCAGGTGTATTACTATACCATTATGATCTCGAAAAGAAAAAGGTTAATAGAGAATCAATTATAGAAAATTGGTCGGGTATAGAAACGTTCCTAAGACAAGCGCTATTAACTTTAATAAAATCTCGAAATGAGGGTAATATATCCGAATGCTTGATACCGAAAGGTGTTGAGAAGAGAGATTGGCTTGTAAAAGGTTCTTTGAGTGCTTAATTAAATTTGTTTGCTATTTTATAGCACTCAAAAGATTAAGTAGGAGAAGAACCCCCTTTCTTTATATATAGGGAGTTTCAGTTACACCATAAGCGCATAATGACTGGTGCGCTTGTTCAGAATAATTAAATAACAAGTTCTAAGGAGAGTTTATTTAAAAACTTATCCAAAGTCTCTACATTAACCATTCTATTTTACGAACAGTGGGGCAATCCAGCCTAATATAAATCATCCATATACCGTAGTCATATTGACGGATTCTCTGAAAACCCATAAAGTATATGCGATATTTATTAGGTAATTATAACAAATTTTTTTTTATTGTCAATTATTCTAAATTTCTATTACATTATTTTTTATTTTCTTTTTATTTTCAAATAGGTTTAATATTTCTTTTTCTTTATTTTTTGGATCTTCTTCAAATTTTTCTTTAATCAAATTATTTATTTTTTTATAATTGTGACCGTGTATATTTTCAGAAATTACTTTTGATAAAAATTCTTTGTTTTTTTCAACCACTTCTGATTTATTCTCATTTATAAATTTAGATAAACTTTTATAAAGATAATCTTCATATGAAATATAATTTGAATTAAAAAATTCTTTTTGTTTTTCATTTAAAGATTGATAATACTTTTCAATCTCAATTAAATCTTTTTTATTATGAATTATATCTTCATATCTTCCAAAAAACATCACCTTTTCTTTTACTTATTTACTTAATTTTTTTATTGTTTTTTTATATAAAAAATATAATACTAAACCTCTGAAACTTGAGGCATCTTTAAACTTTTTAAAAAATAGTTTACTGCTTAACAATATAGAAACAAAAATATAAGAATATGTCAAAACATTATCTTCTTTTATTAATGAGGTTGAAGCCATTGTATCAATTAAACCTAATATTATAACTAATGTAGAAAATATTATTAAAATAATGCTTAAAAAGAATTAAACAAAACCAATAAAAAAAGTTGTCTTATTTATTGAAATATTTACTT
>JAIXHM010000283.1 GCA_030145825.1 Flavobacterium sp. | reverse complement strand
TATATATCGCTAAATACTTTAGCAAATAATCTAGACTGTGCTGAGTGACCTGATTGATATGATTTAGTTTTAGCCGTGTCCATATCAACTACATCTACGTTCATACCAAAACCACTAGCTAAACCATTTGGTCTAGTTCTATTATGATAATTTTTTAATTTTTTAATAACAGGATTGCTATCATTATTTAATTGTTTAAATAATTGATCAGGAAATTTTAAATTATTTTTTTTAAATATATCTTTAAATACTTTTTCTTGATCATCATTATATTTTACAAACTTTTCATTTACAGGCATCTTGTTTATTTCATTTATCTCTTTAAATGTAGACATAGAATTATCTGCAGGAGGTTTTGTGTTTTTAAACGTCTGTATATTGAAGTTATTAAATAAGTTCATGCTATTTTTTCTTACCGCCGCCGTATTTACTTGGTCCACCAGCTTTATTACATCTTACTCCCCAACCAGAAGCATAAGCACTTGGCCATACTTTAAATTTTTTCTTAGCTGCAGCTTTACACGGACCACTAATTTTATTCAATGGACTTTGTACACCAACCATTTGTAATGGTGATTTTTTTATAGGATTTAATCTACCATCTTTAATAGTATAGTTATCATCAGAAAGATAACCACTTTCCATTTTACCAGACTGTTTTCCTTGAACAAAAGGTCTGAACTTTTTATTATCTGCAGGACGAATAGTATCTTTACCATGCATTACATATTCTCCTTTTTTATCAGATTTTACTTTACCAGTATCTTGTCCTACTATTTCTTTAGATTTCATAGATGGAGCTAACTGCCAAGATTTAATACCAGATGTATCTCTTCTTTCAGCATCGTCAGTAGGAATAAGTCTCATTTTCTTTTTATTAGTATCATAATAAAACTCATTTTTTTCTCTATCATATTCAGCTTGATTTTCTTTAGAAGAAATAGGTTTACCCATTTTTTCTGTTCTATCCATATAACCTTTCTTAAAATTTTTCCAAGCATTTGATGCAGCTATACTATCGTTTTTTGTGTTCATGTTTAAATTGTTTTATATTTTGTTCTGCCTCTATCGTCTTTATAAGCTTTTAAGCAACGATTTCTATTTTCTTCTTTTGAAACATATGATACATGTATCCAGTTAGGATTCATATCTGTACCAAACTCCCATATCACTTGATCAAAATCAAGCATTTCTCTTATGTAAGTAAACATTTCAGCATTAGATCTTCTACCATAAACATCATCAATATCAATTGCTTGTCCTTTACAGTGTTGACTAGAAGGGACGCCTCCAATAGCTGTATTAAGTTCAGGTGATCTAAAAAATGAATTTACTTTTATTGGTCCACCAACCCAACTACGTAATGGTTCAAAAACTTTTTCAGCAGTAATTTTCATATTTTCTAACTGAGTAGGGTTAGGTGTATTATCTATACCTTTACGCTTAGCCGTATTTGAATGTATAGCTTCAGCATAAGTTATATGTTTACTTATATTTTCCATATTATTCTATTTCGCTAAACACCGCATAGACTTTAACTTCGCGTTTTTTTCCAAAAGGTATTGTAGCTATTAAATCTTTTCTATCTTTTGACTCTTTTTGTTGAGGATAATATTTAGGATTAGTACTATTTAATTTTCTTTTTTTCATTTTTTAACAGGTGGTCTTGCAAACCTAGGTGTTTTACCTATATTTCCTCTTTCGATGTTTCTCATTTGGCTAGCTCTATCAACCCGACCAAAATTAGTTTGGTTTTTAGGACTAGTAGGTTTAGCTTTTGCTTTAGCCGATCCAAATCTTTGCGTAAAAGCATCGTTAATAGATTGTTTATCATATACTTTACCATCTCTATGCATAGGTTTAAAAAATCCTTTCTTAGGAGGTTTTTTACCTAAAAACTGTCTTGCTTTACCAATAAAACCTTTTGCTCCTTTTACAAAACCTTTTACTGCGCCACCACCTAATAAATCTAAACCAGCTATGGTTCCACCCATTCTGTAATCAGCTTTATTAACTTTTACTAATTTTCCTTTTTCTTTTTTTTCTGAATATGCCATGTTATTAAAATTGTGAAGCCTTATTGACTTCGTTTATTGCCTCTTGTATCTCATTTATATCAGCAGGTAGAGTTAAATCTAAGCCAGCTTTAAAAACAATTTCTTTTATACCGTCTTTAAATATAATAAGTGTTGGTGCCATACGCACTCTGTATTTTTTCTTAGCAGCAGGACACAAACCTATATCTGCTCTATAATATATAACATCTTTTAACTCTGACCATTGTTTAAACTTATTAGCATCGTTAAACTTAGCGTAAAACTCTACAATAACAGGTTTGTTTTGATCATCACCAAAAGCTTGTCTTTCATTTATTTTATTATCAAAATTATCATCTGTTATCCACTCTTGAGCAGATAAATTAAATGACAATAATAATAAAATTATATTTAAGTATTTCATACTATTTATTTGTTAATGTATAAATAAGCCACGTTAAAGTTGTAAAGCTTAAAACCTTTAATATATTTTTATCTTTATTTCTTCTTTCTAAGTCTTTTAC
>JAIXHM010000282.1 GCA_030145825.1 Flavobacterium sp. | reverse complement strand
GTACAGTCTTTATATTGAATATTATAAAGGCTCGCAACTCGACAAAGATGGAAAACGCATCCATAATAGAGATTTTGAGTATTTAAAATTATATCCACATCAAAATCCGAAAACAGCTTCAGAGAAAAAAGAAAATAAAGAAATCGAAGTTTTAAGTGAACAAATCCTTTCAATTAGAAAAGCTGAGTTTTTTCAAGGAAGATTTGACATAAAAAATACTGCAAAATCAAAAAGACGATTTTTAGATTTCTTTGTTGAGAAAACAGAAGAGAAAATTAATTCTCCAAAAAACTATGGAAATTGGACAGCTACTCTTGTACATTTAAAACAATGTATAAGTCCAAATTTACAATTTGAAGAGATAGACGAGAACTTTATTAAAAAAGTCCGTAACTATTTTGATACTGAAGCTAAAACAAAAAGTGATACTCTCCTATCCTTAAATTCCAAATACTCATATTTTAATAAGTTTAAAGCTTGTCTTAGAGCAGCATTCGATGAAGGCTATTTGTCTATAAATTATGCTTCAAAAGTAAAGTCTTTTGAACAAGCTGAAAGCCAACGAGAATATTTAACTTACAAAGAGCTTCAAGCTCTTGCAAATACTAATTGTAAATACAGCGTTCTCAAAAGAGCTTTTATTTTTTCATGCCTTACAGGTCTAAGATGGTCTGATATTAATACAATGACCTGGAGTGAAGTTCGAGACGAAGATAACGGCATTAGTAGAGTTAACTTCCGTCAAGAAAAAACAGATGGAGTTGAATATCTTTATATTTCAGAACAATCAAGAGAATTACTAGGAGAAAGACAACACCCTTCAGAAAGAGTTTTTAAAGGTTTAAAATACGGAGCAGTCTATAACAATGAAATTGTACGTTGGTGTAATAGAGCCGGAATTTCAAAACACATTACCTTTCATAGCGCTAGACATACAAACGCAGTTCTTTTACTTGAAAATGGAGCTGACATTTACACCGTTTCAAAACGATTGGGGCATCGAGAAATTCGTACAACAACTATCTATGCTAAGATTGTTGATCAAAAAATGAAAGAAGCCGCAAGTTTAATTCCTGAAATAAAATTATAATTATGATTACGGTAATTTTACAATTTACTTTTGCTCTTTTTGTATTATTTTTTTCAAGAGAAATCTTAAATAAATTAATTCCAAAGATGTTTGTGTTTATATCTGAAGAAAAAAACAAAGATTATGTATTTGCAATTATAGTTGCCATTTTCATTTTCTTCAATATACTTTTTTTGAAAACCACAATGAAAACATTTATTAAAAGTGATGTTGTAATTTTTTTATATAAAATACTTTACTTAATAATCTCATCAATAAGTATCTATATTATTAAAATAAAAATTTATGAAGCCAATTATTACATATATGATTATAAATTCAAAATTGAATCCACAGATAATAACCCTTGTGGATATCTATCAAATAGAAAAACAATACTTATTAATAAAAAAAATCCAGTAACTATAAGTAAAATATCAGATAAGAAAATAGACATTACAATTAATGATGTAAATAATAAGATTGTAATAAGTGACGAATGGAAAATAAAAATTTACAATGCTTTCAAGAAATATGGGATTATTAATCCTGATATTGAAATAGATGAGTTTAAAATGAAATTTTTAAACGAACCGATATCGGTTAAAATGGATTGCAAAGTCCTATTCTACTTTCACAAATGTTTCCAAAGCAATGTAAAAACACAAAATAAAATAACATTAAAAGATTTTATTCAATATTTTATTAATGAAAATAATTCTCGATATAACTACGATAGTGTAAAAAACGGAAGAGATTTCTTAATGAAGAATACTGATGTCATTGACGAATTAAATATCTTTCCTATAAAACCTATTACTTAGTCATTTCAGTAATAACTAACAATATTGATGTTTTTGATTTTTGCTGTCATAATCTTAAAAATAGACAGCAATGGAAAGTAACGACGTAATTTTACAAAAGCTAAATCAATTAGAAGTTTTAATTGTTAGTACCGCTAAACAAATCTTTACTGTTGAAGATTTAATCAACTATACTGGATTCTCTAGAAGCTACATTTATAAATTAGTACATAAGAGCATAATCCCCTATTCTAAACCAAATGGTAAAACACTGTTCTTTCAAAAAAATGAAATTGATGAATGGTTATTACAAAACAAATCAAACTCTATTTCTCAATTAGAGCAAAAGGCAATTGATTATACGAATTCAAAAAGTAATCGATAAAAAAAGATAATTATCTGTTTTACACATTGTCTTTTATGCTTTAAATTAAACTTGATAGAGTTTTGAAGAACACTATATACATAAGAAAACCTAATCACATTTCAACTGCTAGATTTACCTTGTCAACTATTGAATATAACATCATTTATTTCATTATAGACGAGCTTATGAAATCGCAAAGTTTAGATGTGAACATGGTTTATTCTGAACAAGAAATAGTAATTGAATTAAAAAAAATTGATAAGTATAATAATTATCAAAGAATAAAGGATTCTATAAAATCATTAGCTTCTAAACATGTATCTTGTACACATAA
>JAIXHM010000281.1 GCA_030145825.1 Flavobacterium sp. | reverse complement strand
CGGTTTGCTTCAATGGCTACTTCCGGATTTTCCTTCGGAAAATCCGCTGCTGAATGGAATGTTTTATTATATTTGTAATGGCTTGGTGTTGGTGCAACGCCACTGAGAGCAAGCCGCAGAACGTTGTAGACTATATTTCAACAAAAATGAGTATAAAATTTAACAAAATATACAGAAAACCTGTATCCAAGTTTATGATTGTTACTTTATTTTTGAAAATATTAAACAACTAAAATTTAAAAAACAACGTTAACATGAAAAAAAGATTCTCACTCGTTTACCTCTTTTTACTTTTTATTCTCACATTTAATTCTTGTCAAACCGAAGAAAATATAATTAAATCTGAAAGTTCTTCTAATAATAGATTTACAACAAAAAGAATTTCACTTTCCGAAATAACAAATAGTGAAGTTTCGAGTAAAATTTCAAGATTACAAGAAAGAAACCAAATAAACTACACCAGTAAAGTTGTTTACGATTCTATAAATAACTTTTACATCGATACTGATTACGGAATGTATATAATGGATGAAAATGGCGTAGAATCTTATACTTTTCCCATTTATTCTGAAAATTCTGTAGATAGCTTAGAAAACCTTGTTATCATGGTTTATCCAGAAGGTGATACTAAAGTTTTTATCGCAGATTATGACAAAACATTTACCGAAATTAATAACATGTCACAATCCGAAATAAATGATTATTCGGTAAATTTCACTGAAATTGATTTAGAAAATGGTACTGAAACACAACGATTTATTTGTTTAGATTTTTGGGAATGGAAACCAATTGAATGCAAAGAAGGTGATAATGAAGGAGGTGGTGAATTTCATTGTTGGGGTTGGACATTTATTGGAAGTACTTGTGTTGAAGCAGGAGGTGGTGGTTCTGATGGAGGGACTGGGACTGGCGGAACTGGAACTGGAACCGGAAGTGGAACCGGAAGTGGAAGTGGACCTGGAGGCGGCAGTACAGGAACTGGTGGGACTGGCTCTGGCTCATCAACTGGAAGCAATGGTAGCATTTTAACTACTCCTTTAGACGATTCAGATTTAGGAATTACTTACTATCAAATCGAACGTCAAAAATGGCTAAATACTCAATTTAATTGGCAACAAAATATATTCTTAAATAATAATCCTAATGCTGAAAATTCTATTTTTGAATATCTAGAATCTACAATTACTGCAAATGACCAAACAACTTATTCTCTAGAAAATGTGGAGTTTGCTGTTTGGACTGTTGAATATTTAATGAATAATCTTGATGTTACTTTAGAACAGTTTGAAAATTGGTTTATGGGTGAAAGTGAAGGACAAGATGGAGAATATGATGCAGACTATTGGGAAAATCCTGTTTTAACTTTTCCTCAACAAAACTTGCCAAGTTGGGAGAATTTTGAAGCGGCTTTTCCAAAAGATACAGACCCTTTATATGATAGTCCAGAAAAAATGTATAATTCTTTAGGTGGTACTATTGCAACTTTCTATTCTGGTCCAAATACTAATACTTGTGCAATAAGACTTTCAAAAGCATTAAACTACTCGGGGGTTAATATTCCCCATATTCAAGGTAAAACATTTTCTGGGGCAGATGGGAAATACTATTTTAAAGCAGCTTATGAGATAAACTTATGGATGCGTAAAACTTTTGGTACAAATCCTGCTACATCAACCACTCCTTATAATCCAAATCATTTTCAAATCTCTGGTACACAAGCTGGGCAATATGGACAAAATCTTCCTGCTTTATTGAATGGTAAAAAAGGAATTTATTCAATTTATTCAAGCAATTTTTCATGGGCTTCTGGACACGCGGATTTATTATACCCAAATTCAAATTGTGCAAATAACTGTCATTTCGGAGATGCTCCAATTTATAGATTAGATGTTTGGGAACTGAATTAAAAACATAATATTATGAAAAAAAGTATTATCATATTTATAATTACTGTATGTTTCAAATCCTTTTCACAAAATATAAAATGTGAAATTATAGATTATTCAAAAACATTAGATGGAATTGAATATTCGACATACCAATATGTAAATTCTAGTTATAGTTATTCCAGACCTCTAATGTTATTAATTACTGACAAAAAAACTTTTATGGAAATATATCATAAAATTCCAAAATTATTTTTGTCAAAACAAGAATATACAGATATTTGGATACTCGGTATAAAAGATTTTAATCAAGTTAATTCTTCTTTAGATTCTAATAAAAAAATTATTGATTTTTTTATAGAAAGAATATTAAAATATAGACACAATAATGGTTTACCTATTTATGAAAAACTTCAATTATATTCTAATGCCATATATTTAAAAAATAGTGATGAATTGTGTAATTATTTAGTTTGTAAATAATAAATACAGTCTACAACATTGTATATATTCAATAGCGGCTTTTGTTTAAAAATAAAAGTCGTTTTTCTTTTGTAAAGTTTGATATAAAAGGAAAGTTTAGTTAATTTTATTCCGCTACTGTAATATATACAAGAACCGTTACCAGCAAGTTTAAAAAAACTGTGATGTATAAAGAATTCTTGAATCTTATTGATGAAATAAAAAAGCTCACTCAT
>JAIXHM010000280.1 GCA_030145825.1 Flavobacterium sp. | reverse complement strand
CCTCTACCACTACCCCAACAGACCATCACAAACAATACATACACGATCCTGAAATGAAACTTTCTGCTCGTCAAGTAGAACGCCTCGAAACTAATTTTCAAGTTTACAGAGAAGCTGCAGCCGGTGCCAATGGTGGTAAAACTGGTGGTGGTTGTGGTTGTAATTAATATCAAGTTATTAGCATGAAAAATAAATTGAAATATATCTTTTTCTTCTTCGGGGCTTGTGCATTTGCTCAAGAGAGCGATTCTACCGAAGTGGCTTACAAAAAAAGAGTACTTGAAAGTACTGAAATAGATTTCTTAGCAAGTTATTATAAACAAGATGGTATTCACTCTGCTGTTTCCGGTGGTAGAGGTATGGAAAACCTAACAGACATTACACCAACAGTTGTGGTGGCAATGCCTTTAAGCGATGATGAAGTCTTAACTATTGATGTAGGAGTTTCTGCCTATACATCAGCATCTTCTGGTAATATTAATCCATTTGATAGTAATACACCAAGTCCTTGGCAAGCGAGTTCAGGTGCTTCAGCATCCGATCAGTTAACTAGTTTAGTTGGTTCTTACAGTCATAGTTCTGATGATCGAAATACTGTTTGGAACGCTCACTTATCAGGTTCAGTAGAATATGACTATTTTTCTATTGGCTTTGGTGGCGGTTTAACTAAACTGTTTAATGATAAAAATACGGAGTTAACAGTTTCAACAAATGTCTATTTAGATACATGGAAACCTATTTATCCTAAAGAATTGCAAGACTTTGCAGATTATGGTTTAGGTGGTGGAATATTTAATTATTTTACCATTACATCAACAGCTTCGGATCCTTACAATCCATCAAATTTTAAATTTCACGATAACAAGAATAGAAATTCATATTCATTATCATTAGCGTTTAGTCAAGTTTTAGGTAAAAAAGTACAATTTTCTTTATTTGCTGATGTTTTACAACAACAAGGATTATTATCAACACCATATCAACGTGTTTATTTTGCAGATAAAGCAGATTATTTCATAAACGAATTTCCAATTAGCAGACGATATCGAAAGATTACCTGATACTCGTTTTAAATTGCCAATTGGTACAAGGTGGAATTTTTATTTAAACGAAAAGTTAACTGTAAGAACTTACTATCGTTACTATTGGGATAATTGGGGAATAGATGCACATACTGCTAGTATTGAAGTGCCATTTAAAATTACTGATAGATTTACAGTTTACCCAATGTATCGTTATTATACTCAAAATCAGTCTAAGTATTTTGCAGCCTACGAGCAACATTTATCTACTGAAGAATATTATACATCTGATTATGATTTGTCAACTTTTAATGCAAATCAATATGGTTTTGGTGTTAGTTATACTGATATTTTTATGGGTTCAAGAATTTGGAACCTGGGTATTAAAAATATAGATTTAAGATATAATCATTACAACAGAAGTGATGGGTTAAAATCGAATATAGTATCTTTTGGAATTAAATTTGTAATGCAATAAGATGAAAATTTTAATTGTTGAAGACGAAATAGGAATTCAAAATTTTTTAAGACAAGGTCTTGAAGAAGAAGGTTTTGAAGTAACATGTGCTTCAAATGGAGAAGAAGGTTTGAATTTGTTTGAAAATCAAAGTTTTGATTTACTTTTGTTGGATTGGATGCTTCCAAAGTTAACAGGGTTAGAGTTGTGTACTAAAATACGCGAAACAAATACTCAAATTCCAATTATCTTTTTAACAGCCAAAGATACCGTTCAAGAAACAATAGAAGGTTTAAAAGCAGGTGCTAACGATTATATAAAAAAGCCTTTTAGTTTTGAAGAATTATTAGCTCGAATTGAAGTACATTTTAGAACTTCAACAACAAATAAAGAATTAAGATTAGGTAAAATAGTACTCAATTTAAATACTTTTCAAGTTTTTGTAGAGGGCAAAGAAGTTTCTTTAACTCAACGTGAATATGAACTTTTAAAATATTTGGTTGAAAATAAAGGTAAAGTTTGTACTCGAACAGAAATTATTGAAGATGTTTGGGATATTCATTTTGAATATGATACTGGTGTTATTGATGTTTTTATGAATGCCATCAGAAAAAAACTAAATTTGTCAAAAGACGAAGAACTTATTAAAACAATTAGAGGAGTAGGTTATATTGCGAATGATTAAATTTTTTCCTTCTTCATTTAAAAATAGAATTGCCTTTAACTATATTGTTTCGGGTTCAATTCTTATTGCACTTGTATTTTTATTTATATATAAAATTGTAGAATACAGTGTTAATCAACATGTAAATGAAGAAGTTGAAGAAGAATTATACAAACATTTAGACGATGTTACTATTGATTCTAATGATACTTATTTAATTCACGTCGATCAATGGCGTTCCCGCGAACATAATACAATTTCTGTAAATCCTGTTTTTGTCGAATTTTACGACGATCATAAATTACTTATTGATATATCTCCAAATTTAAAAAATGCTGAGCTTAAACTTTTTGAAGATGCTTCAAATGATAAGTTTTTAAATTCAAAATTGAACGGAATTCCTATCAGACAAATTCAAACACCAATTCTTTTCGAAGGGAAAACCGTTGGTTATGTTGTTGTTGCC
>JAIXHM010000279.1 GCA_030145825.1 Flavobacterium sp. | reverse complement strand
TTTGTTATGTATTTTGTTTTTTTTAATTGTTATTTATCTTTTGTACCGGATTTTTGGTCTTTGTATTCATTTGTTTATCCTTCGGCTAGTCCATTGTTTTTATTTATATTATAAAAATGTGTCAGACATAAACCATGTTGCATTACGAAATGCATAATCTTTATGATTATATCCTTCTGGCCTGTTTTCTGATTCCGGTGGTTTTATATAATCATTATAAAATTTTTCAGTTTTTTTACTCTTTACAGTTTTATCCCATAATGATCTGTTAAATATATCGTTTTTCTGATTAAACCTTTCGAAAGTTTCATTATTTTTAATTTTACTTTTATTTTCTTTATTCATATCAAATAATTTAATTAATAATTATTATACTCAACAAGCTACATATACCTACTATAGATGCTACCATTATTCCCACTAAGAAAGGTTTGAGTCCAAGGCTCTTTATTGATTTTATGTCAGTTGTCAAACCTACTGATGACATAGCAACAACTAACATGAATTTTGAAATTGTAGTTAATTGCTTTGTGAAAGATTGCCAATTGTTTTCTGTGATAATAGTTGAATTATTAACAATGAAATCTCCCGATGTTCTTAAAACACTCATAAAAAAGAATCCTATTATAAATAAAGGTATCAGTTTTGAAATTTGCCTGATATTAATATAATTTTTCTGAGAAGAAGATTCTTTTTGGTAAAGAATTGTCATCAAAGGAATAACAATAATCATACTTAGGTTCCTGACAAGTTTTACAGTCACAGCATTTTTACCCACATTTACAGTGCCGAATGTTTCATCATATATAAATCCTGCCCCTGTTACTTGAGCAGTTTCATGTATGGAAGTTCCAAGAAATAATCCGGCAGATTTTTCATTCAGTTCTAAAAAATTGGATAAAAACGGATAAAAAAGCATAGCGATTATTCCGAATATTGTTATGACTGTTATGGAATATGCTATTTCTTCTTTTTTAGCTTGAATTCCTGGAGCTGTTGCCACAATAGCTGAAGCTCCACATATACTCGTACCTACAGCTATTAAAATACCTAATTTATTAGGTAATGAAAGTAATTTGGTTAAAAGATAACCAGCTAACAAACCGGACAATATACATAATACTATGATTGGTAAACTTGAAACTCCAAGAGAAAAAATCTCAAATATACTTAATCTTATTCCTAAAATAACTATGCCGATCCTGAGAATTCTTTTTACATTAAAATCTAAACCTTTGTTAAAGAAATCTTTAACACCAAATATATTTTTTATTAATATACCGATTACAATCCCTAACAAGATAGAGCTGATTAGTGACTTGTAACCTATAATTTGATTTAAATATTTAGCACCATAGTGTGATAATATTGCCACTATTATTCCAAGAATTATCCCAGGGGCAAATTCATTTAAATTGTGTATATATTTGTTTATATTCTTTTGCTTTTTCAAAATATTTTAAGTTTTTGTAGTTTGTTTGTTACTTAGCTGTGCAAAAAATTTATTATATCTCCGTCATTTACTATATATTCCTTTCCGTTCCCTTTTACTTTTCCTTCTTTTTTACAGCTATTCCATGAACCTAATTCAATAAAAGTATTGTATTCTATAACTTCTGCTCTTATAAAACCTTTAGATATATCTGAATGAATCTTTGAAGCTGCTATTAAAGAATTGTCACCTTTATTGATTTCCCATCCTTTTATTTCTTGATCACCAGCAGTTATGAAAAGTATTTTCCCCATGGCTTCAAATAAGGATTTTAAAACTAGATAATCTTGTCTTGGTTTTATATTTAAACTTGTTCTGAATTCTGCGGATTCATTTTCAGGTAATTCTGAAAGCTCCATTTCCAGCTTAGAAGGATAGAAGTATTTATTTTTTATTTTAGATATATTGTCATTAGTTTCAATGGAACTTTTATCTTCATCATAATTTAGTAATATAAATATAGGTTTCAGAGTGATTAGATTATATCCCCCTAATTTTTTAAGTTCTGTTTTAGGCAAATTGTATGAGTTTAATGGTTCCCCATTTTCAAGGTGCAATTTAAGATTTTCTAATAGTTCGATTTCACTATTAGTATTTTCTAATTCTTGTTTTGTTTTCCCTTTAGTATTACTTATTCTTCTTTTGATTACATTTTCTATGATAACCGTGTCTGAAAAAATTAATTCAGTAATTATTTCATCTATATCTTTAAGAATTTGATTACTGTCATTATTTTCAAAGCATTTAATAACCAATAAAAGCCCGTATGAATTTTGAATAGATTCTATTTCTTTTAATTCAGCTGCTTTATTCTTTATTGATAATATATTTACTTCTTTGAACGTAATTTCTGGATAGGCTAATTTATTATGCCCTAATAGTTCACCCACTTTAATTAACCTGTCATCATTAATTTTCAAGGTACATATTTCAGGCAATTCTTGAGTTTCATTAAATTTTATGAGTGATTTTAGGAATGTTGATTTCCCAGATTGAGGTAAGCCAAGTACCGAAATGTCCATATTTTTAAGATTGTAAAACTTTAGCTATACTTTCACCAACAATTTTATCTTCTCCTGGATTAAGTGCCCATGGAACTAATTTAATCATGTTTTCTTCATGATTTTGCCCATTTC
>JAIXHM010000278.1 GCA_030145825.1 Flavobacterium sp. | reverse complement strand
CTTCAAATGGAAGAAGCACAATAAAAGTTGAATTCGATACAAGTATTGATTTGGATAATGCAGCTAATGATATAAGAGAAAGAGTTGCAAGAGTTGTTGACAATTTGCCATCAGAGTCAGACCCACAACAATTACTTAATCAAGCAGCAGGATTTACTACAACGATGTGGTTAGCACTTTCATCCTCTACTTGGAGTGATTTAGAACTTGGCGATTATGCTGAAAGATATTTAGTAGATACTTTTTCGAGTGTAAAAAATGTTGGTAGAATTTTAGTTGGAGGACTTAGGGAACTAAGTATTAGGGTATGGGTAGATCCTATCAAATTAGCAGCAAATGATTTAACTGTTCAGGAAGTTGAAAGAGCTTTGAGAGGAGAAAATATTAGATTACCCGCAGGTACTCTTGAAGCAAATAATATCGATTTAACTTTAAACTTAGATAAATCCTACAATAGCATAGAAACGATTAAACAACTTCCAATTAAAAAAACTAATAAAAAAGTCGTGGTTTTATCAGATGTTGCAAATATAGAATTTGGTCCAGTTTCTGAAAAAACTTTATTTAAAGCCCAAAGAAAAGACCAATTAAATTTAAAGACAGTTGGAATTGGAATTTATGCTAGAAGTGGAGCATCTACTGTAGAACTTTCTAAAGAAATAAAAAAAAAAATAGCTAAAGTAAATAAATCTTTGCCTGAAGGACTAGAGCTAGAAGTGGCATTTAATAGAGCTACTTACATAGGGGCAGCAATTAATGAGGTATATAAAACTCTTATAATTGCTTTTGTTTTAGTTGTAATAATTATTTACTTATTCTTAGGAAATTTAAAAGCTGTAATTGTTCCAGCAATAGCTTTACCTGTTAGTTTAATAGCTTCATTTCTTGGAATTTATATATTTGGACTATCAATAAATATTTTTGTTCTTTTAAGTTTTATACTAGCGATTGGCATAATTACTGATGACTCGGTAATTATGACAGATGCTATTTACAGAAGGATAGAAAATGGAGAAAATCCTCTTGTTGCAGCATATAAAGGATCTAAACAAATTACATTTGCAATTATAGCAACTACATTAATTCTTATTGCAGTCTTTTTACCACTAATATTTATTGAGGGTATTTCTGGAACTCTATTTAGAGAAACTGCTATAGCTTTATCATTCTCTATAGTTGTATCATCATTTGTTGCTCTAACTTTATCTCCAATGCTTGCTAGTAAATTTTTAAATAAAAAAAATAATAAAAATTTTATAATACGAAAATTTGAAAAATTTTTCTTAGGTTTTTCAAAATTTTACCAAGAAACATTGGAAGTCTTAGTTAAAAAAACAAAAACTGTTTCTGTTTTTATTATATTTATAATTGTAGCTTCTATTTTGTTATTTAATTTTTCAAAAAAAGAATTACTACCAATGGAAGATAGAGGAGCTTATTTAGTCATTGGTTTTACAGATGAAGGAAGCTCTTTTGAATATACACAAGAAAAAGCTCAGGTAATTGAAAAAAGACTCATTCCATTATTGCAAGCTGAAAACAGTCCTTATTCACGTTTTATTATGAGAGTGCCTGGTTTTGGAAGCTCCGCTACTTCATACAACAGTTTTATAATTATTGCTTTGCTAGATCATTGGAAAAATAGAAAACAAGATTCTCAAACAGTCATGAGGCAAGCTATTGGTAAAATTGTGACTGTACCTCAAGCAGTAGCTTTTCCTATATCTCCTCAATCAATAAGAGTTTCAAGCTATAACAAGCCTGTTCAAATGGTCATTTATGGAAGTACGTATGAGGAATTGGAAAGAATTCAAAGTGAAGTGATTGAAAAATTAAGAAGAAATAGGAATTTATCAAGATTAGAATCTGACTACACTAGAAACAAACCTGAAGTAAAACTTATAATTAATAAAAATAAGGCAAAAGATCTAGGTGTTTCTACTGAAACAATTGGTAAAAGTTTAGAAACACTTTATGGAGGTAAAAGAGTTACAACATTTAATAAATTAGGGAAAGAATATCCAATAATATTACAACAATATTTATCAGATAGAAGAAATAAAGAAGGAATATCAAAAATTTTCGTAAGATCTGATACTACAGGAAAATTAATATCATTGACCAATCTAGTAAATTTTAAAGAAGAAGGAACTGCAAAAGAATTGGCAAGATATAACAGGCAAAGAGCAGTTACTATTTCTGCTAATATTTCAGAAAATTATACCCTTTCAGAGGCAATTAAATATTTAGAAAATACAATGGCTGAAGTTTCTCCCCAAAGTCAAATTACTTGGAAAGGTAAGTCTGAAGAAATTAAAGAAACAAGTAATGAACTATTTATTATATTTGCCTTAGCATTATTAACAGCATATCTGGTTATGGCAGCAACATTTAATTCATTTATCCATCCATTTATAATTATTCTCACTGTTCCTTTAGCAATTTTTGGTGGATTGGTTTTTATTTTATTTCTAAATAGTTCAATAAATATCTTCTCGCAAATTGCATTGGTTATACTTATTGGTATATCCACTAAAAACAGTATTTTAATAGTTGATTATGCTAATCAAATTAGAACAACTGGGAAAAATATTGAAACAGCAGTTAAAGAAGCTTGTAGTATAAGGT
>JAIXHM010000277.1 GCA_030145825.1 Flavobacterium sp. | reverse complement strand
CTCTGGATCTACAATAAATGATTTCGATATTAAAAAGGTTTTTGAAATTGTTTGGAATAACACAGAAAAATGTTATCCTAAAATGAATGCGAATTGTGAAGTTAAAATAAATTCAAACCCAATAATAAAATCTAGTTATTATATCCATTTTACTGACTTATTTAGAATATTATTAGATAATATGTTTAAGTATAGTATTTTTAAAGACAATACTAAAGAATTAAGTTTTAATTGCTCTGAAGAAAATGGCTTTTTAAGATTGAAATTTATTAATGATGCAGAAAATACTGATAAAGAACTTCCTTTAAAAGAAAATGAAAAAGGAGAATTGTTAGTTGATACAAAAAAATTATTATCTGAAGGTAAATCAGGCATAACAAAAGCAATTAAAATTGTAAAATATGATTTTGACAATGAAAATAACTTCATACAAGTTTTAACCGAAAATGAAGGAAAGTTTGAAATAATTGTAAATGTTGAAATAAAAAACTTATTACAAAATGAAAAAAATTCTAATAGTTGAAGATAATCAAAAGAAATTAGAAAAATTAAAAACTTTCTTGTATGAAGAATATGTAGATATTGAGATTACCGAAAGAATGTCTTACAATTCTGCTACTAGGGAGATTGTTTTAAATTACAATAATTACGATTTAATATTATTAGATATGAGTATGCAAACATATGATGTGTCTGATGATGAATCAGGTGGTGAACCAGAGCCTTTAGCTGGAAAAAACATTTTAAAACAAATATATCTAAGAAACATTCCAATAAAAGTCATTGTTGTAACTATGTATGAAAATTTTGTAGATGGAACAAAAATAAAAGAACTAAATGAAGAACTTATTCAAGAATTTAATGAAAACTATTGTGGCTATATTTTTTTCTCACACATAAATTTAGAATGGTCAATTAAATTAAAAGAACTTATAAATAAAATAATATAAAATGATTAAAATATTAATTATTGATGATTCTCCCGAAAAAACACAAATAATAAAAAAATTTTTAATTGAGGAGTGTAATATTAACCAAGAATATATAAAAAATCAAAGTAATATAAAGGATGGAAAGAAAAACTTATATGACGAAGACTTTGAACTTTTACTATTAGATTTAGTTTTACCAAGAGATTCTGACTCTGAACCAAATGCTGAAGATTCAATTAAATTTCTTCAAGAAATATATTATAATAATAATATTCATATACCAGCTTATATTATTGGATTCTCACAGTTTGACGAATTAATTTCTGCTCATCATGAGAGTTTTGATGATAAGTTATGGCATCTAATAAATTTTAGCTATTCAAATAGTGCCTGGAAAGATAAATTAAATAGTAAAATTTGCTATATAAACTCATTAAAAGAGAGATTTAAAAAAACACTAGAAACAAAAGACAATTTTGACATAGGTATTATTTGTGCCCTTGAAAAACCCGAATTCAATAAAGTTTTAGAATTAGATTTTCAATGGGAAAAATTTGAAATTGAAAACGATCCAGTAGTATATTATAGAGGAAAATTAAATACACTAAATGGAAATGAATATAAAATTGTTGCATGTTCAATAAATAAAATGGGGATGCAGGCTGCGAGCTGCATTTCTACAAAACTAATTGAGAAATTTAAAATAAAACATCTCTTTATGACTGGAATTTGCGCTGGTATTAAAGACCGTGGTGTAAATTATGGAGATATTATAATTTCTGAAAACATTACCGATTATGGATCAGGAAAAATGGTAGAAAATGAAAATAACGATTACATTTTAAAACCAGAACCTCATCAAATACCTACAAATCATAATTTAATTAGTAAGCTAAACAGTTTTTTAAGAGATGATGATGAAATTTCTAAAATTCAAAATAAATTTAAAGGCAACAAACCAACAACTACTTTAAAAGCTAAAATTGCCCCTACTACATCTGGCTCTTATGTTGTTGCAAGTGAAACTCTTGTGAATGATATAATTGGACAAAATAGAAAATTACTTGCTATAGATATGGAAGGATATGGAATGTACTTAGCATGTCATTTTTTTAATGAAACTAAACCTTTATTAATAAAATCAGTTTGCGATTTTGGTGATACACATAAAGGTGATGATTTTCAAGAATACGCTTCATTTACAAGCGCAAATTTCTTATTTAGTTTTATATTTAATGTTATGTAAAATTGTTTAAACTTTTATTGTGAATCGATTTATACAATCTTTACAATTATAAATGCTTTATACTTTCCTCAACTTCCTCAAAAGATATTCTGTAGCTTCCGCATCGGAGATGAGCGGTTTCTTTTTCGATTTTTTTGAAGTAGTAAAAGAAGCCGAAACAACACCCAACATTTTATACAGCCTTTCGACTTCCTGTTGAGGAAGAGCTTGTATTACGTTGTATGCTGTTTCGGCTCTCATTTTATTTGTTTAATTATCTTCTTCGTCTTACACGAGGTTTATTTACTTTTTCTGCTCCTCTATTTTCTCCCAAATCTGTCTTTGGTTGTTGACTATAGTTGAAGCTATTTGGTTCTGAAGTTTTTCTAACTCTTCTTGCTTCTTGCTGATTTTTTCCAATTTTTCCAGTATTTAGGAGAATAATTGGATTGATTCTGTTTTGTTCATATAATTTAGTTTTAAGT
>JAIXHM010000276.1 GCA_030145825.1 Flavobacterium sp. | reverse complement strand
TCTTTTTCTTTTTTTGGTTCAGTAAAACAAGATATAAATAAGATGCTAATAGATATTACAAGTAATTTTTTCATTATGAAAGTTTAATTTTAAAGTTAGTGAAAAATAAAGTTATTAAAAATAAACCTAAAGATATATAAAGACCATATTTAAAATCTACAAGTATAGCTTTAGTGTAATAATAACTCATATTTGAATATTTTTTAAATTCAGTATCAGAAAATTCTAAATCTCCAATGTTGAAGCCATTTCCATGAGTTGAAACAGTATTTTTAAAATACGTTTTATATTCAATCAAATTAACTTTAGTTTTATAACTAACTTGAGATTCAATGCGAGGACGACCATAAATATCATAATCAGTTTGTGCCGTATATTTATAACTAAATGTTCCAAAATGCTCTAAGCCAAAAAGAATGCTAAAACCTAATAAAAATGATAAAAATAAATTTCTTATATGCACTTTTTTAATTTCTATTGTTTTACTCATTATATTTATGATTATAAATTTTATTAATTATGGATACTGAACAACTTTTAAAAATAATAGAAATTCAATCTGAAATAATTGAAATACTTTCTGCTGAATATCAAAATATAAATAGAAGTCCGTCTGAAAAAGAAAGAATGAGAGAACTTTTAAAAGATTTAAGAGACGCTCAAAAGAGCGTCAAATAGAGCAAAAAATTTCCATTCTGCGTATTGCTCTTGTTCTTCAAATGTTTTTAATTTCTCTAAAAGTTTTTTGGCTTTAGGAGTATTTTTCTTTTCAAGATACTCTAAGAATTGTGTATATTCCCAATTTTCTATTGATTTCATTTTTATTATATTTTTTATTTCAACGTGTAGTTTGTTATACAATTACCTACAACGTTTTGCAGCTACACTTCAGTGGCGATAACCGATAAGCGAGCCATTACAAATATAGACAAACTTTGGAAAATCCGAAGGATTTTCCAAACAAAAACAGACCAAGCCATTGAGTGTAACTGCTGTTGTAAAATCGGTTTTATATAAGGTTTAACTTGTCCGCCTTTTTAAGTGTCAAGTAAGTTTAAATTATTAAGTTATGAAACGAATTATTTCTTTTTTTCGGTCTGATTTTTTTCTATGCGGTATTCCAACGCTTTTATATCTTTTTGTTGCTTTAATAGCAATTCTTTCACTTCTTGTAATTCTTTTTCGGATTTCTTTTGGATTTGATTCGATTTTGTAGTAAGAGCTACATAAGCGATTATTAAAGATAAAATTGGAATAAAAATTTGAACTATGTTTTTAGATATGTTAAATAAATTGTCCCACCAAAGTTTTATGTATTTTCTATTTGAAAAAGCGGATAAACCTTTGTCTTTTGCGAATAACCCAATAATATTATACGCATCGTGGTATCCAATTTCGTCTGATGTGTATAATTCTGAAGTTATTACATGTAATTCGTCATCATTACATTTAAGTTCTTTATATATTTCTTCAAAAGAAACGCCTAAAGCATTATATTTTGCTTTATTTAGTTCAACATTATTTCTATGCTTAGAAAGTAACTCTAATAGTTTATGTCTTTTTTTATATAAATTCATATTTTCTATTTATGACGATTTTCTAAACTGTTTTACAACGGTCCTTGGCTAGCTGCTGTTGTGGTGTTTAGTTACTAGCCAAACCAAATATACGAATACTTTCGGATTTTCGGAGAAAATTCGGAAGTAGGCGAGCAGCCACAATAACAGCTAACCAATGTTGTGCATTGTTTTATTTATTCAATTAAATATTTAATACTTATTTTTGTTGTAAACTTAATTTTATTAAATTCAACAGCAATTGGTTCATTAGTTCTATTCCCATAAACACTTGAAGCTCCTCTAATTTGAACGCCAGAAACTCTTCCTTGAAGTTGATTTGAAATAGAGTTTAGGTCTGAAATAAATATAGCTTTGCCTACTTTTTGATTAAGAGGTTTTGTCATACTCTCAGCATATCTTTTTGATTTTATTATAGCTTTCGACTTTAAATCTAGTAATAATTCTTCCGATTTAGAATATTCAGTTTTCTCAATTGAAACGTTTGATATATCAACTTTTTCTAATTCAGCTAAAACTTTCCCAGCAGTAAAAGCATCATTTACTAAAAGCGAATACATTTTAGTTTTAAGAACATTTTGACCACTCAAAAAATATTTTTTAAAGTCACTAGAAAAATCTAACAGAGTTAAACTCTTTTCTGTATTTATGTTTAATGATTTTAAAGTATTATTCATTAAGTTTTCTAAATCTTCAGTCGATTTTTTGTTTCTAGAATCTGTTTCATTTAAAATTATGGTTAAATATATCCTATCTGGTACAATCAAAGAATCAATTTCAATTTCTGTTTCTAAATAAGCTTGATCAATAAAGTTTTTATTTTGAGAAATAGATTTTGTAAAAAAAAGAATAAGAATAGTAATAAATAGATTTTTCATTTTATATTAATTAATGTTATTTCTTATTAGATGTTTTTTTTTGACAAAAGGTTGGATTTAGAAAAGATTTTTCTCAAAATAATGCACAACGTCCCGCCGGCTTTATGAAGTGGCGGATTTTTATTACTGATGTTTACAAATATACCGAAAAAGCTGAAAGAAAAAAGCCGAATGAAAAGAAGAAATATAAGCACCAAACC
>JAIXHM010000275.1 GCA_030145825.1 Flavobacterium sp. | reverse complement strand
AGGTGTTAAGGAAGAACATTACCGATTTGTGTATAGTTTTTTAAACCGATTTTTTCCCAATTACAAAGACTCAAAAGCATTAGATTATACTGAAATACTTGTAAAACAAAACAATTTAGAGAAAGCATTTTATCGGTTTATTAAGTTAGATGATAACTATTCTGAAGGAACTAAAACCAAAAAAGACATTTACAGTTTACTTGTCAATGTTATTTTACCTGAACTTGAAGTTCTAAAATCACACATAACTTAAAATAAGTGTGAGTGAGTCTTGGATTTAGTCATTTTGTGTGAATTGTTTAGTCATTTTGTGTGATTTGATTAAAAAAAGTTAGTCATTTTGTGTGATTTCCCTCTGTTAACCCCAATAAAATAAACACTTAACAGCCTTGTACAATAGGTTAACCTATAATTAATAATACAAGTTAAACGAAAAAGAAAATTTTCTGATGAAAAGAAAAAGAATCACTTTGGAAAAAGCTCGTAATATTTCTATTGAATTAGTCCTTCAAAAAATGAATTATACACCATCAAAAACAATTGGATTTGATATTTGGTACTCAAGTCCTTTACACGATGAAAAAACACCTTCATTTAAAATAAATACCAAAATCAACAAATGGTATGATCACGGGCTTCAAAAAGGAGGAAATACAATTGATTTTGTCGCAATTAAATTTAATTATTCAATTTCTGAAGTTTTAAAATTCTTAGAGAAATATTCAGACACATCTTTTTTTTCTTTTCAAGAGCAAAAAAATATTGCATTAATTTTTACTGAAACTGAAAGTAAAATTAAAATAAATAAAGTAACTGAAATACAACATTTTGCATTGAAAAAATATTTAGAAAACAGGAAAATTTACAATTACGAAAACGAATCAAGTTTAAGAGAAGTTCATTACGAAGTAAATGGCAAAAAATATTTTGGAATTGGTTTCAAAAATAATACCGAAGGCTATGAAATTCGTTCCAAATATGCTAAAATATGCATAGGTAAAAAAGATGTCTCCCTTTTGGTAAAAGGTAATAAAAACAAATTAAGAATTTTTGAAGGCTTTTTTGATTACTTATCGTTCATAAATAAATTCAAATCTGATTCCGATTTTTTAATTCTAAATTCAATAACCTTGATTAATCGTTGTGATGAAATTTTATCAAAATATGATGAAATTGAATTGTTTTTTGATAATGATGCAGCAGGAAATGAACAAACAAAATTAACACTTGAAAAATTCAATAATGCAACAGATTGTAGAGCATTTTACAAAGATTTTAAAGATTTAAATGAATGGCTTTTGAATATTACTTTTTAAGTATATTCTCAAATACGCAAGACGGAACGGAGTTAACACTCCATTCTACCAATAAATACGACATTAGAAAAAAATAAATTCCGTAAAAGCAACGGATTTAACACATAAACAAAACATTATCAATAAATTAACGAGTACACATTAGAATTATATAAAAAAATATATGCTCTTTAAAAATACGCAAGACGGAATTCCGCTAAAGCGTGAATTTATAAGCAAATATGGTATTAGTCTTTTTAAAATTACGGAATTAAAACGTAAAACAAATTCAACAAACTATTAATCAATAATTTAAACACAATTTTATGAACACAGAAAAGAAAAATATTGACATTAGACTAAATGGACTTATGGTTAGTCGATGGACTAATCTAAAGAAAAGATTTGGTTACAATACAAACATAAAATTAGTAGAAGATATATTGTACTTTTTTGAAACAAATCCAGTTAATCCAAAAGATAAATTTAGTTCTGTTTTAGATAAAGTACTCTCAAAAATGGATGAATTTAATAATGACAACAATCGAGTTATTGCAGTTGTCAGAAAAATTGAAAATGATAAATTAAATCCAATCTTCAGAACAGTTACACAAGACTTAAATCTCAAAATAGACGATATAAAAAAGTATGTTCATGATGGAATAATTTCTTCACAAAATGTCACTAGTATTGAACCAAAAACTAACGAAAAAGAAATTGAAAATGTAATAAAAAAGTATGAAGATAAATTAAAAGCTCAAGATGAATTATATAATTTATCTGAAAAAGTTAATGAAGATAATCATAAAAAAATTAGTTCCATTTATAAAAATCTAAATGAAATAAAGAATAAATATTCTGTAGAAAAAGGAACATTTTCTAAACCAAAAATTGTTCTTGAAATTTCAGAAAAAGAATTTTTAGAATTAATAAAATATTAAACTACGATTGATTTTTTAATCGTGAATTTTTCTAAAACTTTTGTGTATTCTTGTTTAGAGATTTGTTGTTTTTGCTCGAATTTCTCTTCGTATAAATCAGCGAAATAGAGTTTAAAATAAATTAAAACAAAAGCATTTAACTCATTGTTAGACACATAATTATTCATCATTTTTAAAAACTCATGAGGAATATCAATTTGTTTATTTTTAAAAAGCTTTTCTATTTCCATTGTGAATAAAAACAATAATCCATTATAACTCTTACTTTCCTCAAGAATATTTTTGAGGATTTTTTCTCTATCGTCTTTGTCTAATTTTATTAAAATTGAACTAAATATGGAGTTCATTTTAATATTTAGAACTTCTTCAACTGAAGCTCCAGGTTTGTTGTCTTGAATAAAACTTACAGATAAAGCTACAC
>JAIXHM010000274.1 GCA_030145825.1 Flavobacterium sp. | reverse complement strand
ATGTAAACAATTACAATCATTATGTAAGTTATTACCGAAACACTTATCAACACGGTGGAATTTCATTAGAAGAAATGATTATTCCTTGTTTGATTTTTGAACCAAAATAGTTTTAAGAATGATTAAAATTTATTCATTAGAAGAAATAGATAGTCTTGCACAAGAAATTTTAAATATTTCTGAATTAAAAAAGGTTATAACCTTTAATGCCGAAATGGGTGCTGGAAAAACAACTTTAATCAAAGCACTTGTAAAACATTTAGGAGTAAAAGATAATTCTAGTAGTCCAACATTTTCATTGGTAAATGAATATGAAACGGAAAATGGTGAAGTCCTTTATCATTTCGATTTATATCGTTTAAATTCAGAAATTGAAGCTTATGATATGGGAATTGATGAATATTTTTACTCGGGAAATTGGTGTTTTATTGAATGGCCAGATAAAACGCCAAATCTTATTCCTATTGATCATGCTTCTATTTCAATAAAAGTTTTGGAGAACGGAAAAAGAGAATTGACCATTATCAATTGATAATGAATAATTGATAGTTGATAATTTTACATTCGTAATTCGTAATTTATAATTCTGTAATTTTCTATTTACTATTCTAAAAAAAATAGCTAAATTGGCACAACTTAACTAAAACCTAACCATGGCTATATATAGTCCTTTTTCCACGTCGCAATTAATGCCACAAGAAGAAAAACTTGAAGTGGCTCGACATAAAAGTGAATTATTTATTGGAGTTCCGCAAGAAGTTGCTTATCAAGAACGCAGAATATGTTTAACTCCAGATGCTGTGGCTTCATTAACATCTCATGGTCATCGAGTATTAATTGAAGCGGGTGCAGGCGAAAGTGCAAGTTTTTCGGATAAAGAATACAGCGATGCTGGTGCCGAAATTACAAACGACACCAAAAAAGTCTTTAGTTGTCCAATAATTTTAAAAGTAGAACCACCTACTCTTTCTGAAATTGAAATGATGAATCCCAAAACAATTATTATTTCAGCTATTCAATTAAAAACTCAGAAAAAAGAATATTTTGAATCTTTATCTAAAAAGAAAATAACAGCTTTAGCATTCGAATTTTTAAAAGACGAAGATGGCTCTTATCCAGCGGTAAAATCATTATCAGAAATTGCTGGAATTGCTTCAATACACATAGCTGCTGAACTCATGATAAACCAAAATATTGGAAAAGGATTGTTATTTGGAAATATAACTGGAGTTCGCCCAACAGAAGTTGTTATTCTTGGAGCAGGAACAGTTGCCGAATATGCTGCAAGAACAGCATTAGGTTTAGGAGCTAGCGTAAAAGTTTTCGACAATTCTATTACAAGATTAAGAAGACTTCAAAATTTACTCCAACATAGAATTTTCACTTCTACAATTCAAGACAAAATATTATTAAAATCTTTAATGCGTTGCGATGTTGCCATTGGTGCAACAAGAGGAAAAAATAGAGCTCCTGTTTTAGTTACCGAAACTATGGTTGAACAAATGAAAAAAGGTGCAGTAATTGTAGATGTTAGTATAGATACTGGAGGTTGTTTCGAAACTTCGGAAATTACGACACACGAGCGACCAACTTTTATTAAAAATAACGTAATTCACTATTGCGTTCCTAATATTCCTTCGAGATATTCTAAAACAGCTTCTATGTCCATTAGTAATATTATTACTCCTCTTTTATTACACGTCGCAGACGATGGCGGACTTGAAAGTGCTATCAGATGTAATAGAGGTTTAAAAAATGGAATTTATAGTTATCATGGTCTATTAACAAATAAAGCTATTGCCGATTGGTTTAATTTAGAATATCGAGACATTAACTTAATAGTTTTTTAAGGCATTACCTCGTTGCACTCGGTCGCGTCATCCGTTTTATCTTTTTTGTAAGTTTCGAACAGAAATTGAAACCAAAAAAGGATATCACTTCTACCGCTAATGCGAAATTAAGTTTTACCTTTGCAAAAAAATTACAATGAAATTTAAATTTAGATTTGCCTACTATTTATTCGGATTATTATTAGGTGTATTTTTTGTTATTTGGTTTTTAGGAGCCAAAGCAGAATCTAAAGGAGTTGCTTTTTGTTATTTGCCAAATTGTAGAGTTTTACAAGATTTAAGAAAAAAACCTATGGATGTTACTCCAGAAGCCCAAAACATTTTAAATGAATCTTGGGTCGATATAAAAGATATTAAGAACACTTTACAATATGGAGATGTAGATTTCTCAAAAAGTAACAAAGTTTTTAAAAATGGAAAAATTTATGTTATTGAAGGCAAAACTATTCATAATGAAGAAATTACCATTACTATGGTAAACTACACTGATAAAGTTGTTTTGGAAAACATAGAAAAAAAATAAAATTTCTTTCCAAAACACTTGCAAATACAAATAATCAGTGTATATTTGCACTCGCAATACGGAACTAAATATAACAGTAATGTAAAGCATTTATTAGGGCAATTAGCTCAGTTGGTTCAGAGCACCTCGTTTACACCGAGGGGGTCAGGGGTTCGAATCCCTTATTGCCCACAAAATTTAAAAGCAACACATTTGTGTTGCTTTTTTTATTTACCAAAATAAAATTTATATGCCATACTTTGTATACATCCTTCATAGTCTAACTAAAGACAAATTTTATATTGGTTATACAGCAAATCTTTCAGAAAGAATAATTC
>JAIXHM010000273.1 GCA_030145825.1 Flavobacterium sp. | reverse complement strand
CTAATTGATGAAACAGATCTACGTATTTTTGCTGTCTTTGATAATGAACCAGAAAAACTGCTCCAAGTAGCCGCTTCATCGGTCATTTTAACTACTGTGGATTTTGGTAAACAAGTATAATTTCCAAACTTAATGGATTGTCCTGTAAAAACGTAGGTTAAATACTTATGAATCAAATAACAAAATTTAAATATAAATCCTTCTGACCTTTCAATTCTGTCTCCCGTAATAACCACATTGGGATATTCCTTGGCTTTTTCAATAAGCAATTTTATTTCTTCAGGCCTATCTTCTCCATCACCATCCATCGGTATTACATAATCAAAATCTTCTTTTTCGTTAATATATTTTAATCCGGCAGCATTACATCTTGCATGACCTCTATTCTCTTTCATATTAATAACTTGAACTGATTTTAAATTGTTTAGATTTAAATTAACTTCAGATCTTTGTTCAGTTGATGCATCATTAACAATTATAACTGATACTTCATGCTCTATACCTGTAATTTCAGAATCTATATTTTCTAAAAGTTTAAAAACAGATTGCCAATCATTATAATTAGAAATGAGTATTTTAATTTTCATTTTAATGGTGGAAGTTTGCCAACGACTTTCTTTTTTGATTTTCCAACTCTTACTTCGTCAAAATAAAGTACCTGTCCAGGGACATCTTGTTGATTATTTTTATTTCTCCATCTAGACATAAAAGATCTGTAAATTCCAAACTTAAAATAAACTTTAGGTTTTTTCTTAACTAAAGTTTTTCCTTCATATTCATATTTTAATTCGTTATTGATCCAAGTTTTAAAAAAACCATCTGGCTTAATAGACCATTTGGCATGTACTAATACGTCAGTCCATTTGCCTCTCATGTCTTCATCTGATGCAACTGTATATAAAACAGAACATTCTGATCCTTCGGGTATACAATCAACAAAATCTTTCTCAATATGGTAACCACCAGCTATTCCCCTATTTGGATTCTGATTTTCAAAAGCAAAAATTGGTCCAATGCCTGAGTTATAAAATTGACCAAACATTGCTTTAGAAGGATATATAATTGGAAAATCTTTTGGAATAAAAATACTCCATGCATACCACTTTTCACCAGGACCAAAACGTGTTCCGCTTAATTCATGTCTTTCTCTATCTTTTTTACAGTCACTCCATCCGTCATCATATCCACAATCTCCGGGTTTTACTTCAAATCTAATTGATTTTTTTCCAGCTCTAACAGGATGACCGTCTTTTTTATTAACAACTTGTACACCATGTTTTTTAAAATCTTTTTCTAAACTTTTATTATATTTACCACCTCCAGAGGCAACATCTTTTGGTAATCGAAAATGATAATCTGCAAAAACATTACTGCACAACAAGAAACCTAGAACGATGATCACTAAAAGTTTTTTCATTTTTTCTTATTTTTAATTATTAAATTGTTATAAGCAAAACTAGTAGTTCCGGTTTCACCTATTCTATAAATTCCAATTTTTATATAAGGTTTGGTTGGACCATATGGTCCATCTGTGTTTTTTTTTAACAATGGAACATTCAAATGTTGGGCAATTAGCTCATTATTTAGATAATATTTAACTGATAAATTTTTTGCTTTTCTTTGATAATTGATATCTGCTTTAAATCTATATTTTGTATTAGGCTTTAAATAAGATTTTTTAAATACTTTGCAATTATCTGATGAACATTCTCCTTTTGGAAATTTATATTTAATTTTCCAATCCATTCCTACGCCAATCCACGATGGCGGAGCACCTTTATTTCTTCCATCATGAATTTGAAAAACGGTTGATCTATACTGAGGTTCCCCTTCAATATAAATATCTGTTTCAAATATAGTTTGTCCTATTGGTAATCTATGAGTAATTTCTTGTCTTCCAGAATAATCATATTTATAAGCTGGTTTTTTATCTGTAGGACAGCTTCCCACATCACCTTTATCAAGTTTAAATACTACACTTTCTAACTTAAATTCTTTTTTTTTAACAAATTTAGTTTTAGGCTTACCATTAACTACTAATGATTCTTTATCAACAATTCCACATGAAATTTTCCATTTATTTTTAACTTTCCAATCAGCGGCAAAACCAGCATTGCTAATCAAAAAACTCAGGACCACGATCCCTAAAAGCTTTTTCATAAGTTAATCTCCAATCAAATGGTGCGATAATACTCTTGTATGTTGTTCTAATCGATGCTCAAATAAATAAAGCCCCTGCCAAGTACCCAGCATAAGTTTTTTGTTTTTTAGACTTAATGTTAACTGATTGTTAGTAAGTGCTGATTTTATATGAGCGGGCATATCGTCTTTTCCTTCTGTTGTGTGTTTATACAGCTTATCGTCCATTGGAACCAATTTATCAAAGAAATTTTTTAAGTCATACAAAACATCAGGATCGGCATTTTCTTGGACAACTAGTGAGGCACTTGTGTGTAAAATATTAATATTTAGTATTCCATTTTTAATTTTTTGTTTATTTAACCAGTCTAAAGTCTTCTCTGTGAAAACATAAAAACCCCGACCTTTAGTTTTTAATATTATTTCATGGAATACTTGTTGCATATATTCAATTTTTCTTTTTTTTCTTTTTCTTTGTTCTTTTGTGTTTTTGATGACGTCTTCTAGTTCTCCCACTTGATACACTTTTCATTTTTTCCTTTCTTGGTTTAAGATACCATTTTTTATAATTTTTTTTT
>JAIXHM010000272.1 GCA_030145825.1 Flavobacterium sp. | reverse complement strand
AGTAGTAATAGAAGATAATGTTGGAATAGGAGCTTTATGTACTATTGATAAAGGAGTAACTGGAGATACAACTATTGGAGCAGGTACAAAAATTGACAATCAAGTGCATGTTGGTCACGATACTATTATTGGTAAAAAATGTTTAATTGCTGCTCAAACAGGTATTGCAGGTTGTGTTGTTATTGAAGATGAAGTGACACTTTGGGGACAAGTAGGTACTAAAAGTGGAATTACCATTCATAGTAAAGCTGTTGTCTTAGCTCAATCTGGAGTTGGAGGAGATCTCGAAAGTGGAAAAACTTATTTTGGAACTCCGGCTGAAGAATCTAGAGAAAAATTTAAACAACTAGTTTATATAAAGAGAATTCCTGAAATTATAGAAAAGTTAAAAAATGAATAAGCAGTTTTTAGCATAAAAATAAAAGGATATCAAATTAGCAAACCTGCTTAAAAAAAAACAAAAATTTGTAAGTGATATATTATTCAAAAATCTTACTTTTGCATCACTTGAAATTGACAATACAATTAAAAAACAAATAAAATGAGTGTTTTAGTAAATAAAAATTCAAAGATAATCGTTCAAGGTTTTACTGGAAGTGAAGGTACTTTCCATGCTTCTCAAATGATTGAATATGGTAGTAACGTTGTAGGTGGAGTAACTCCTGGTAAAGGCGGTTCTACACATTTAGATCGTCCAGTATTTAATACAGTTCAAGAAGCAGTAGTAAAAGCTGGTGCTGATACTTCAATTATCTTTGTTCCACCTGCATTTGCTGCAGATGCAATTATGGAAGCTGCTGAAGCTGGTATCAAAGTAATTATTTGTATTACTGAAGGTATTCCAGTTGCTGATATGATTAAAGCTTACGATTATATTCAAGGTAAAGATTGTCGTTTAGTTGGTCCTAACTGTCCAGGTGTAATTACACCAGAAGAAGCAAAAGTTGGTATTATGCCAGGTTTCGTTTTCAAAAAAGGAAAAGTAGGTATTGTGTCTAAATCAGGAACTTTAACATATGAAGCTGCTGATCAAGTAGTACGTCAAGGTTTTGGTATTACAACTGCTATTGGAATTGGTGGTGACCCAATTATTGGAACTACAACTAAAGAAGCTGTTGAATTATTAATGAACGATCCAGAAACTGAGTGTATCATTATGATTGGTGAAATTGGTGGTCAATTAGAAGCTGATGCTGCTAAATGGATTAAAGCTGATGGTAACCGTAAACCAGTTGTAGGATTTATTGCTGGTGAAACTGCTCCTAAAGGACGTACAATGGGTCACGCTGGTGCAATTGTTGGTGGTGCTGATGATACAGCTGAAGCTAAAAAACGTATCATGAGAGAACATGGAATCCACGTAGTAGATTCACCTGCAGAAATTGGTAAAAAAGTAAAAGAAGTTTTAGGATAATTTTCTTAAACTCAAAATATTTAAAAGCCCTTATTTAAGGGCTTTTTTTTTGATATATAAATTTAGGATAACTTTAATTGGGCATATCTTTAAATAATGAGTAAATTCTTATATTTGCTATAAATAAACTAACAAATCAAATTATGAATTGCTAATGATAAGTTAGCGTCGCATTTTGACTTTACAAACCAAATAAAACATTTACAAATGAAATTATTAGAAGGAAAAGTTGCTATTATTACTGGTGCTAGTAGAGGTATTGGTAAAGGAATAGCTGAAATATTTGCTAAAAATGGCGCTAATGTAGCTTTTACTTATAGTTCTTCTGCATCTTCAGCAGAAGCTTTAGAAAATGAATTATCTGCTTTAGGGGTTAAAGCAAAAGGATATCAATCAAATGCTGCAAATTTTGATGAAGCTCAAAAATTAGTTGACGATGTATTAGCTGATTTTGGTACAATCGATATTCTAATTAACAATGCTGGTATTACAAAAGATAATTTATTAATGAGAATGTCTGAAGAAGATTTTGATGCTGTTATCGACATCAATTTAAAATCTGTTTTCAATATGACAAAAGCTGTTCAAAAAACAATGTTAAAAAATAGAGCAGGTTCAATCATCAATATGAGTAGTGTAGTAGGAGTAAAAGGTAATGCGGGTCAAGCAAATTATGCGGCTTCAAAAGCTGGTATGATTGGTTTTACTAAATCAATTGCTTTAGAATTAGGTTCTCGTAATATTCGTTGTAATGCAATTGCTCCAGGTTTTATCGAAACTGAAATGACTGCAAAATTAAATGAAGATGTAGTTAAAGGTTGGAGAGAAGGAATTCCATTAAAACGTGGTGGTTCTCCAGAAGATGTTGCAAATGTTTGTGTTTTCTTAGCATCAGATATGAGTGCTTATGTTACAGGACAAGTTATTAATGTTGACGGTGGAATGTTAACGTAGTAAATAGTTTTTAAATGACAGCTACCACTTTACTTTTACTTATCTTATCGGTTTTAGTTGCTGGTGGTTTAGCATATTTACAATATTTTTTTAAAGCTAAAAGTACTTCTAAATGGAGTTTACTTTTAGCTTTTTTACGTTTTTTAAGTATACTCGGAATTTTAATTTTATTAATCAATCCGTTAGTAAAAATTAAGAAATATGAAATTGAAAAATTTCCGTTACCCATTTTAATAGATAATTCTAAGTCTATTCAACATTTAGCAGCCGAAAATGAGGCTAAAAATGTCTTAAATCAATTTCAAAACAACACTGAATTAACTAATAAGTTTAATGTTCAGCTTTATTCATTTGATTCGGAAGTTCAAAAATTAGATTCATTAAATTTTAAAGGAAATCAAACACTTATTAGT
>JAIXHM010000271.1 GCA_030145825.1 Flavobacterium sp. | reverse complement strand
TTTGGTTCGATAAATTAAACCAATGTTGTTTAATGTCTTAGCGAGAGTTTCTTCATCTTTTATTTTTTCTTGAATTTTAGCAGCCTCCAAGTAATTTTCAAGTGCTTTCGCAAAAACGCCTCGGTACTAATAACTTGCTCCAATGTTGAGGTAGACCTTTGCCATACCAGTTTGGTCATTGATAGTTTTATAACCTTCGTAACTTTTTTGATAATTTGAAATCGCTAAATCATATTTTCCATGAAAATCATTAGCAGAACCTAAACAAGTGTAAGCTTCTGCTGATAATTTTGCGTCTTTTTTTTCAACTAGTTCTAAGGCTTGATTAGCATAATCAATTGAAAGATCGTAATCTGTTGGCGCAATTTCCCAACTCAAATCATTAAGGATTTTAGCTTTTTTGAATTCGTTTTTTTCATTTGCTAATGCCGTTTTTAAAGAGTCTATATAGCTTTGCGCATTACTATTAAATGAAAATATAAAGACAATTATAGTTGAGAGTAGGGTTTTATTCATGTCTTAAAAAGTTCTAAATCAAATTTATCATATTTTTCTTTTGGATGTTAATTTTTTTGTAATAGTTATTGAAAAATGTATATAAAACGTAATTTTGAACAAAAAGACTATGCTACGCTGGTTAATCCCCATACTACTATTTTCAATAATTGAATTTTATTCCTACCAAGCTATAAGAACAGCAACCAAATCGAAATGGATTTTGATTGGTTATGTATTAACTTCTGTTATTTTTATTGGATACTTAATTTATTACATCACTACGCATAGTAGGAATGATGCTCAGTCTCACATTTTTCAGTGGACAATTGGTGTTTTTTTGTTGATTTATTTGCCAAAGATTATATTAACTTTAGTCTTGTTTTCTGAAGATGTTTTTCGATTTTTTGCTGGATTATTTGGATACATTTCTAATAGCGATTCTACAGAAAAATTTCTACCAGAAAGAAGAAAGTTTATCAGTCAGGTTGCGCTTGGTTTAGCAGCCATTCCATTTACATCGTTAATTTACGGAATGACAAAAGGGAAATACAATTTTAAAGTAATCAAACAGACTTTGTTTTTTCCTGATTTGCCAGATAGTTTTGATGGAACTACGATTACTCATATTTCAGATATTCACAGCGGCAGTTTTGACGATAAAGAAAAGATTGAATATGCGATTGATTTAATCAACGAACAGCAATCCGATTTGGTTATGTTTACAGGCGATATCGTAAACACAAAAGCGGATGAAATGTATCCGTGGATTGATACTTTTAAAAGAATTCATAACCCTATTTTAGGAAAATATTCGGTTTTAGGAAATCATGATTATGGTGAATATTATCAATGGAATTCTAAACAAGAAAAAGAACAAAATTTTACCGAAATTAAAGATTTACACCGTCAAATTGATTTTAAACTTTTACTGAATGAAAATGTTGAAATTAAAAAAGGTAACGATTCAATAAAATTAATTGGTGTAGAAAACTGGGGTGTAAAATTTAAACAAGCTGGCGATTTAAAATTGGCTTCAAAAGGAGTTGCTAAAGAAGATTTTAAAATCTTAATGAGTCACGATCCCAGTCATTGGGATGCTGAAGTACAACACGACAACAATCATTATCATTTAACACTTTCGGGGCATACACATGGGTTCCAATTTGGAATTGAAATTCCAGGTTGGATAAAATGGAGTCCGGTTCAATATGTTTATAAACAGTGGGCTGGTTTGTACGAAAACTTAGGCCGTTATGTTTATGTAAACAGAGGTTTTGGTTTTCATGCTTATCCTGGCAGAGTAGGTATTATGCCCGAAATAACAGTAATTGAGCTAAAAAAAGGTTAAATTGATTAATAATTCAATTAAAATGCTAAATTTGTATAGTGTTTCCGAATAAAAATTGAAATTTTATGTCAAAATTTGGAGAATTAATTGATGCTCAAGTCCCTGTTCTAATTGACTTTTTTACAGAATGGGATTCGCCTTCTGTGGCTATGAATGAAGTAATTCGTGATGTAGCAGCAGCACTAGGAGATAGAGCTAGAGTAATTAAAATTGATGTTGATAAAAACAGAGAGTTAGCAGAAGCGCTTCGTGTTAAAGGACTTCCTACATTGATGATTTATAAATCAGGACAAATGGTATGGCGTCAAAGCGGAGAAATGGATGCAAATACTCTTATTTCTTTGGTGCAAGATCAAGCCTAAGTAATTACATCAAAAATATATCCTTTCTTTTTTATTGCTTCTATAGTTTTAGGTAAAGCATACCTAAGGTTTTTTTCTGCTTTTAAGCTGTCGTGAAAAACAATAATGCTTCCTGAGGCTACGTTGTCGTCTACGTTAGAAAAACATTTTTCCGGACTTGTATTGACGTCAAAATCGAAACTGATAATATCCCACATTATAATTTTATAACCTTTTTTACGCAATAATCTACTTTGCGAGAACTTTATTTTGCCATAAGGAGGACGAAAAAGATTGGTGTTTTTGCCCAATTTTTTTAGAATCTCATCCTCGCATAAATTGAAGTTTTCTAAGTACACATTTGTGTTGGTTTCCCACCCTTTTAGATGATTAAAGGTATGATTTCCTATAGAATGGCCTTCGTTAATAATTCTTTTAAAAATTTCAGGATGTTTTTTAATATTATCTCCAATGCAAAAAAAAGTAGCTTTAATGTTTTCCTTTTTAAGCGTATCTAAAACCCATTCAGTCACCTCAGGAATTGGCCCGTCATCAAATGTAAGGTAAACCTTATTCGATTTATTTGGAATTTCCCAAATGTAATTTGAGAAGATTATTTTAG
>JAIXHM010000270.1 GCA_030145825.1 Flavobacterium sp. | reverse complement strand
TTATAAACAAACAATATGATGAATTAGGAATTACTTTTCTGCAAAATCAGTTAAAAGAATTAGATCCTGTTTATTATCAAAAAATAACAACTGAAAATCCGCAAACTTTGCAAAATCCACAACGTATGAAACGATTTGTAGAAGTTTGTTTGGGAACCCAAAAACCTTATTCTTCATTTATTGGTAAACGAAAAAACGAAAGAAATTTTGTTCCAATTATTATTGGATTACAAGCCGATAGAGAAATCATGTATGATAGAATTAACCAACGTGTGGATATTATGATGAAGGAAGGACTTTTAGAAGAAGTTAAAACATTATATCCAAATAAAAACTTGAATGCTTTACAGACTGTTGGCTATAGAGAACTTTTCGACTATTTAGATGGAAAAACAACATTAGAATTTGCTGTTGACCAAATTAAAATGAATACACGCCGATTTGCAAAACGCCAAATTACTTGGTTTAAAAGAACCGAAAACACCAATTGGTTCGATTATAAAACTGACACAAATGATATTATACATTTAATAAATTCAAAAATTCATAATTCATAATTTATAATTTATATACATGCCTATTTATCCAGAATTTACTTCAAAATTTGAACAAAAACACGAAATCAATTTTTTACAATGTTATCCAAATGGATATTTAAAATATACCGATTTATGTAATTTATTACAACTTACTGCAGGCAAACACGCAGAACTAGGCGGAATAAGTTTTAAAGATATGATGCCACATAACCAAACTTGGGTTTTAAGTAGAATGTTGGTGGAAATAAAAAAACTTCCTAAATGGAATGATACGGTTGTTGTAAAAACCTGGATTAATTCATTAGAAAATTCACGCTCTATAAGATGCTTAGAAATGTATTTGAATGATGAAAAAATTGTGGGATGCGAAACTTTATGGGCTATTTTTAATACCAAAACTAGAAGACCAGATGCTCTTGCTGTTGCTCATGAACATTTTGAAAAATTTCCCATTAAAGCAACTGAAAGCAGTGTTGATAAAGTGAATCTACAAAACATTAATAAAACCATCTTTGAAAGAGAAGTTCATCTTTCTGATTTAGATGTTGTTAATCATGTAAATAATGTAAAATATTTAGAATGGTGTTTGAATTTAATTGACTCGAAAGATGTTCTAAATCAAAAAATTAGTTCTTTTGAAATGAACTTTTTAAAAGAGCTTTCACTTAATGATAAAGCCATTATAAAACAATTTGAAAATAGCTTTTCAATTTCTAAAGAAGATCAAGTTTGTTTTGCTTTGCAATTAAACTACAAATAAAAAAAAGCTCTGAAATCAGAGCTTTTTTTATTATTTTTTTACAACTAAACGGAAACCTTCACCATGAATATTCAAGATTTCTACGTTTTCGTCTCGTTTAAGATACTTTCTTAGTTTTGCAATGTAAACGTCCATACTACGAGAAGTAAAGTAGTTATCGTCTCTCCAAATCTTTGTTAACGCTAATTCTCTAGGCATTAAATCATTTTCATGTAATGCTAGCATTTTTAAAAGCTCACATTCTTTTGGAGAAAGCTTCACTGGCTCTTCAGTTCCGTATGATAGGAAACGTAATTTTGAATTTAAATGAAATTTACCAATTATGAATTCAAATTTAGAATTATCAGGTTTAACTTCTGAAGCCTTTCTTTGCATGATTGCTTTAATTTTCATTAAAAGCACTTCTGAATCGAATGGTTTATTTAAATAATCGTCGGCGCCAACTTTATAACCTTTTAAAACATCTTCTTTCATTGTTTTTGCAGTCAAGAAAATAATAGGCACTTCCTGATTTTTTTCACGAATTTCACGAGCTAAAGTATAACCATCTTTATAAGGCATCATTACATCTAGTATACATAAATCGTAACTATCCTTTTTAAATTTTTCAAAGCCTTCCATTCCATTTTTAGCCAATGTAACATCAAAATCATTCATTACTAAATAATCTTTTAAAATGGCTCCAAAATTTGGATCGTCTTCTACCAATAATATTCTTCTAGCTTCCATAATTTTATTTAATTTATTAAAGGCATTTTCAATATAAATGTACTTCCTTTACCTTTTTCACTTTCAACAAATATTTCTCCGTTATGGTCCTCTACAATTTGCTTTACATAAGCCAATCCTAATCCGTGACCTTTAACATTATGAACATCACCTGTATGTTCTCTATAAAATTTCTCAAATACTCTTTTTTGAGCAACTTTACTCATTCCCGAGCCTTGATCTTGTATTTTTATTACTATAAAATCTTTGATATTCTCTGTAAATACATCTATAATTGGAGCTTCAGGCGAATATTTAATAGCATTATCAAGTATGTTTACCAATACATTAGTAAAATGCACTTCGTTTAACAAGATTGTAGTTCTCGGTGCATTAAAATGAGTCGTTATTGAACCTTGTCTATCCTCAATAATTAAACCTACATGTTCTATAGCATTCTCAAGAACTTCTAAAACATCGGCTGGCTCTTTCATAATATCTAATTCGTTTTTTTCGAGTTTCGATATTCTCAATACATTTTCAACCTGAGCGTGCATTCTTTTATTTTCATCTTTTATCATTTGAAGATAACGTTGTACTTTTTCTTTATCTTCTATAACTTTAGGATTTTTAATAGCATCTAAAGCTAAATTTATAGTAGCGATAGGTGTTTTAAACTCGTGCGTCATGTTATTGATAAAATCTGTTTTAATTTCAGAAATTTGTTTTTGTTTCAATAACTGGTTTAGTGCACTCCAGTAAGTTACTACAATGATTAATGTAAATAATAGTGATAATGCTGATA
>JAIXHM010000269.1 GCA_030145825.1 Flavobacterium sp. | reverse complement strand
TTATATCAAGACTATAACATAAACAAAGAAAACTTTACAATACAATCTATTTTAAAAGCAAACCAAGCTTTAATTGTAAAAGTAAAAGACAATAATGGTATTGTAAAAACTGAAAAAGTGATTTATTAATAAATTATAACTTTAACATAAAAACAAAAGGCTAGTAAATATTTACTAGCCTTTTTTGCATTTCATCATTAAAAAATGTTAATTGTTTATATTTGTTTAACATTCTAAATTTTATGAAATGAATAAAAATTACTATTATTAGCAAGTTTTGTATCATTATTCTATTCTTGTAGTAAATATTTTAATGATAAACCACAAATCGATATTACTGAAATTAGCACTACTAAAAACATTGAAGTTGAAAATGAATTAAGAGAAGATGCATCCACATCAACACAGTTTTTCAAAACAACAAGCTCTGTACTTACATCTAATGAACCTGAAAGACATAGATTATGGCTTAATTTAAATGCAAGTCAAAATCCAGTTAACCAAATTTTATTAGGTTATATGCAAGGTGCTTCTAATAATGTTGATGAAACAATTGATGGTTTAATGTTAAGTACAAACAATTCAATGTTGTACAGTTTATTGAATAATAAAGAATATGTAATTCAAGGAAGATCGTTGCCGTTTTCTGATGAAGATATCGTTCCATTAGGATTTAAATCGACAACTGTAGATAATTACATTATTTCAATTGAAAATTTTGATGGTTTATTTGAAAATCAAAATGTTTATTTAAAGGATAATTATTTAAATACAATCCATGATTTAAAGCAAAGTGACTATAATTTTAATTCTAATGCAGGAACTTTCAATGATAGATTTGAAATTGTTTATAAAAATAGTTCTACTTTGAATGAAGAGAATGTAATAAATAATCATTTTACAAAGGTCTTTGTATCTAAAGTGGGTATTCGAATTAGTTCTTCAATTGAAATTAATAGTGTAATTGTTTACGATGTTTTAGGTAAAGTTATCTATCAAAATCAAGCTTTAAATACGAATGAATTAACTATAAACTCAATAACTGCTAATAATCAAGCTTTAATAGTTAAGGTTTTTGATAATCAAGGAAATAGCAATATTCAAAAAATTATTTATTAAATTATTTTTTTTTAAAAAAAGCCTTAAGATTTTTCTTAGGGCTTTTTTATTTCATAAATAAATGTATATTTGATGCGCCCAAATTTATTATTATGATTAAAAAGATTACTTTTTCGTTTGCCTTATTGCTACTAGCAATGTTAGGGTTTTCACAAAATATTACTAAGGATAGTAATAGTGGTAATTTAACAAATGACCAATTAAGAGAGAAATATTCTCATTTTCTTCGTAACCATCCATTTGCTAAAACTAAGGTTTTATCGAAGAAAGATCGTAAAGCCATGGGTTTACCTCCAAATGCATTTTATGAACAAGAATGGCTTTATACTGCAGATCCAGCTTTAGGTAGACCAACTCCAGAAGTTACTTTACAGCTTCAAATGCAATTAGAACAACTTGAACAAACAGGAAGAGTTCCTGGTGATGGTATGGATAACCAATGGGTTGAACGCGGACCAAATAACGTAGGAGGAAGAACTAGGGTTCTTATGTTTGCACCAGGAAGCACAACTAAAGTATTCGCAGGTGGAGTTAGTGGTGGATTATGGGTAAATAATGACATTACAAATGCATCAACAACGTGGCAACAAGTAAATGGAGTACCAAGTAATTTAGCTGTTTCGTGTATAACCGTAGATCCTAATAATAGTAATATTATGTATATAGGTACTGGTGAAGTTTATACTTGGGGTGCTGTCAACGGAAATGGTGTTTATAAATCAATTGACGGAGGTGTTAATTGGAGACATATTTATGGTGCTTCTGGTAGTGTTGTCGGTGATAATTTAGTTTATATTCAAGATATTATTGCTTGGAATAATCCTAATACAAATCAAACAGAAGTGTTCTTTGGCGCTGATGCTATGGCTTATACAGAAGAGGTTACATCTGCTTCTGGTGGAGCTGGTTGGTCATATTTAGGTTTGAATACGATTGGCTTATATAAAAGTACAGATGGTACAAACTTTACAAGATTAACAGATGCCGATTTATTAGCTACAGCTACTAGATATGTTGCTCCAGAAAGTTTTGCAATTTCTGCAAATGGTGATTTGTACATGGGAACTAAGTACAGTTATGCAACAGGAGCTGGTGGTGGAAGAATTTATAAGTGTAATAATGCTAATACAAACGATTGGGCTTTAACGAGAACTTTAACAGGAGCGAACGGTAGAGTAAAATTAGTAGCATCTAAGCAAACAAATGGAAGAATGTTTGCTTTATGTGAAAATTATGCAAATGGTTTACCTGTAATAAAAAGAACAACAGATGCTTGGGCAACAACTGAAGTAACAGTGTCGTTACCAACTAGTACTGGTGTACAACCACCCGCTGCAAATGACTTTTGTCGTGGACAAGCTTTCTATGATTTATTGATTGGTATGAATCCGACAAACGAAAACGAAGTATATGTTGGAGGTATTGAAATATTTAGAACAACTACTGCTTTTACTGCAAATGCAACAGGAATGTGGACACAGTTAACTGATTGGACTGTAAATCCTGCTTCAAGTGGGGCAACACCTACATTAGATGGGGTGCATTCAGATCATCATTGTATTGCATTTGCACCTGGATTAAGTTCAAGAGTAGTTTTTGGTAATGACGGAGGAGTTTATTACACAAATAATTCAGGAACTAATATCTATATCCGTAATAATGGATATAATGTAACTCAGTTCTACAAAGCAGGTATC
>JAIXHM010000268.1 GCA_030145825.1 Flavobacterium sp. | reverse complement strand
GAGTAACATCGTATTTTCTTCTTTGGAACACGATTGAAATAGAAAAAAACAAGAAACCAAAAGTGTAATTTTTAACTTCATTCTTTTAATTTTAAAATTTAATAATTCTATCTCTAAGATTCTTTTTATGTAAAAAGGTTGCTTTACTTAGTAATCTTTTTTCTTCTTGTATCTATAATGTGAACAATTTTCCATTCGCCATTTGGTTCCAAAACCATTGTAAAAGAGTTGACACCAATGTGACTTAATTTATCATTTACATAAAACTCATAGGGAGTCCAAACATGTGCCATATTTCCATCTATTTGAACTTTGTAATCAATTATTTTTTCAAGTACTTTAACTTCTGCTGGAATTGAAGCAATTGATTTATAAAATTCTGAAACTACTTCTGTTTTTAGTCTTGAATTTTCTTTTGCGTTTTTTACTGTTTGAAGTACCATATTAGGGTGACAAACTTTTTGAAGTGCAATTGAATCTTTAGCATGAAAACCAATGAAAAAATTATCTACAACTTGTTTTGGTTCAGAGTTTTGACTTAAAATTAAGTTCGAAACTAGAAATGCTATAAATACAATTATTCTTTGCATAATCAAAATTTTATTTCATTAGTAACTGCATTACTAAAAATGTTACAATTCCAGCAATATAACCTGCAACTGCAAGCGGCGTAATATTTTTTAAATACCAACTAAATGTAATTTTTTCTTTATCCATAATAGCAATTCCTGCCGCAGAACCAATAATTAGCATACTTCCTCCTGTACCTGCACATAAAGCTATAAATTCCCACAATTGATTATCCATTGGAAACTCGGCCAATGAAAACATTCCTTGTGTAGCTGCAACTAAACTTCCGTTATCAACAATTGAAGACAAAACTCCGATGGCAATTACCATTGAATCATTATTTGGTAAATGATGTTCTAAAAATAAGGCTAATTTGGAAAGTATATGAACTTCTTGTAATGCAAAAACCATTAACAATATTCCCATAAAATATAAAATAGAACTTACATCAACTTTAGTTAAGGCATAAGTAACCGAATATTTTTCTTTTTCTTCTTGAGTTTTATTTCTGTGATAGATAATTGATACTAAAGATACTAAACTCAATGACACTAAAACTCCAATAAACGGAGGCATTCCTGTTAGCGATTTAATTATTGGAACCAATAGTAATCCTAAAACCCCAGCAATAAAAACACTGACACTTCCCCTTATTTTTTCCTCTAATTTTACCTGCGCCATAGACATTTGTGCCCTTAAAACTGCAAAACCTTTCATTTTAAAACTAGCAATTAAAATGGGAACTAATATCGTAACTAAAGCCGGAATAAATAATTTAAAAACTATATTCGAAGCACTAACTTGACCACCAATCCAAAGTAGTGTTGTAGTAACGTCACCAATTGGACTAAAAGCTCCGCCAGCATTTGCAGCAATAACTACCACACCTGCTAAAATCATTCTAATATTACTTTTAGGCATTAATTTTTTTAGTAAAGTAACCATAATTATGGCAGTTGCTAAATTGTCTAACAAAGCCGACATAAAAAATGTTACTAAAGCAACAATCCAAAGTAATTTATAAACCGATTTTGTCCTAATTCTATGTGTAATAACAGTAAAACCTTTGTGTAAATCAATAAGTTCAACTATTGTCATTGCACCAAGTAAAAAAATCAATAAACCAGAAATCTCCCCAAAATATTCAACTAGTTTAGTAGCCATCTCATTTTGATCTTTTTGAAAAATTGCAATAGCAATCCAACATAGAGAACCTGTAAGTAAAGCTGAAATAGTTTTGTTTATCTTAAGTGGAGATTCTAAAATTACAGCAAAATAGCCCAATATAGCTATTGCTAAAAGTATTGGTATCATTTAGGGAAAGTTTTAAGTAAATTTAAAACAAAAACAAATTACTTGTACATTTTTACTCAAAAGAATTATTCTTTTATAAATTTGTGTTTCTAAATATTTTAAGAAATGTCAGTAGCTAAAAAAGATTATAAAAGAATTACCACTAAAACATTAATAGAAATGAAAGAAAATGGAGAAAAAATCTCCATGTTAACTGCTTACGATTACACTATGGCAAAAATTGTAGATGCTGCTGGTGTAGATGTAATTTTAGTTGGTGATTCTGCAAGTAATGTAATGGCTGGTCATGAAACAACTCTACCAATTACCTTAGACCAAATGATTTATCATGCAGCTTCAGTTGTAAGAGCTGCAGAAAGAGCTTTAGTTGTTGTCGATTTGCCTTTCGGAACTTATCAATCTGATCCTAAAGAAGCACTACGTTCTGCTATTAGAATAATGAAAGAAAGTGGCGGACATGCAGTAAAACTTGAAGGAGGAAGTGAAATAAAAGAAAGTATTAAACGAATTTTAAATGCTGGTATTCCTGTAATGGGACATTTAGGGTTAACACCACAATCTATTTATAAATTTGGTACCTATACTGTGCGTGCAAAAGAAGATGCTGAAGCAGAAAAACTAATTGAAGACGCTAAAATGTTAGAAAAAGTTGGATGTTTTTCTGTTGTTCTGGAAAAAATACCTGCAAAATTAGCTAAAAGAGTAGCCGAAAGTATTAGTATTCCTGTAATTGGAATTGGTGCTGGAAACGGTGTTGACGGACAAGTTTTAGTTGTTCATGATATGATTGGTATGACACACGAATTCCATCCACGTTTTATACGCCGTTATATGAATTTATTTGAAGATATGAGTAATGCTATTGGTCAATATGTGGATGATGTAAAATCTCAAGATTTCACAAATGAAAATGATCTATATTAAGAAGAAGATTAGGTATAT
>JAIXHM010000267.1 GCA_030145825.1 Flavobacterium sp. | reverse complement strand
GTAGTTTGTTTTTTTATATATCAAATAAGGAGAAAATTTAATTTTAGATTTTTAAAAATACTTGAATCAATAATATTGTCTCCAATTTACTTTCTAGGTGTATTTATTCCAGTTTCAATAACAATAGTAACTAGCCAAATGGCTATATATTTATATCTCATATTTTCATTTACAATCCCGATGTTAATATTTAATTTGGATTGTGAATATCAAATTACAAATCTAAAATTTGAAACTTGGATTTATATTATTTGTACTTGTGGAGTTGGGTTTTCATTTATTTTTCATAAACAGATTAGATTTTTAGTTTATAAAGTCATTCCTCTTATCGATAAGATTGATGGTGGTGCTAAAAAAACTAAATTAATAGAGCTTAACAATTATATTCTTTCAGAAAATAATATTAGGTTTATGATTTATTTCCTTTATTTTCTTGGTTTGATAGTTATAAACTTTATGAGCTTGCAAGGAACAAGTTATTATAAAGATATTAATATTGATAAAGCTGTTTTGCAGTCTTTTGTTACATTTATAGCTTTTGATAGGGTTGTTGCTAATTTGAAAGCGAATGAGTTTAGACCTTCAAATTTATTAGATATTATGAAGGATTCAATAGGAAGTTTTTACAATGAGAAAAATTAATTCAAAAGAAGACTATAATGAGTTAATTTCGATTGACTTATTAGTAGAAATTATTAAAAAAAGTTATAATTTATTTTGTTTAAAGTATGCTAAAGGAAGTGTAAAAGCTAGTAACGAGTATGAGTTTCAATTTGAATTTGGAATTATTTTAAAGCAACTAGGTTCTTTACACGAATTTAGTAGCGAAGATAAATTTGAAATAAATTTTGAACAAAATTTTAAATCATCGGACTGTTTTTTAGATAAAAGCAATACAAAAAAAGCTAGAGTTGATATTGTGATTAAATATTATCAAAAGGATTTGCCAACTGCGAAAGGAGCTATTGAATTAAAATTTTTAAAAAAAATAAATAAAAAAGAGTCTGTTAGTAGATATGATGTGTTTACAGATATTTCAAATTTGGAAAAATATAAAAAAGAAGGAATTGATACCTGTTTTTTACTTTTAATAACAGACAATGAGCATTATGTCAGCCAACAAAAATATAGTAAATACACTTCTGATTTTGATTTTAGACATGGGCAAACATATTATTCAAAAACTCTGCTTACTTATAAAACACCAAAAAGCACAAAAAAATCAATTCAGCTTAATAATGATTATAGCTTTTCGTGGACAAAATTTAATGATTTATACTTCTTAATTTTAGAAGTTTAAAATCTATTTATATAAGTTTTGATGTAAATGAGATATGTAAAAAAAATAATTAATAGAATATTTTATAATGGAAACTGAAGAGTTTGAAAAAAAAATAGCTAAAATTAAAGAAGAAGCAGGAAAGAATATTCTTAGTCATTTTAATAGAATACATGATAAGCTTTTTACTTCGAATAATATATTTATAGCGGGTTATTTTGCTTTGTCAAGAGTACAACCAAATACAAGCCTTTTGATTGTAATTGTACCACTAATAAATTTAGTGTTTCTAATTTTTATCGAATATTTAATGATGGAAAAGAGTAGAAAAGAATACGATGTTGAGAGTCTAGACATTGATGATTTTATCCGACTTTTTGAGAATAAGGATAAAAAAACTAATCTATATTCATTATTGTCAATTATTTCTACTCTTTGTGTGTTTATTTATTTTATGTATCTTTTAATATTTAATAAATAAATTTAAATTACAGATTTTACTGTATTTGATATATCAATTTTAAATATATCAATTTTGGAGTCTTTTTTTGCGATTGTTGGTTTTCCAGATTTTGCTCTTTTAATTTTATATATATCTAAATTATCTTTATCAATAACTATAGCTTCTTTAACAGATTGAATTTTTTGCATTAATTCAGTTAATTTGCTAGTATCATCTTTAATTTTCTTAGCATTGCATATTTCAATTAACAAAACCACTTCGGTTGGAATTCCTCTAAATGTTTTGTAAACAGTTAAATCAGGGATTTTATTGTTTCTCGGTTTAAGTGAAAGTTCTGGGATAGCAATAAAATTTTTATAACTCTTCACTTCAACAAATTTTTTCATTAAATCATAAATTAAGCACGATATAATTTGTTGATGTCTAAAGTCATTCCCTGGGCCATGTAATCCATTTTGAATCATTCTTCTTAGTTTAAATATTAGCTTAAATCTACAATTTCCGCACTTGGTGCATTATTTTTAACCGATTCAATTCCGTTATCTCTCGAAGCTGTACTTTCATACATTTCACTCGTTCCAATAATTTGTCCGTTTGAAGCTTTTAGATTGAAATACGGTTTTCCGTTCGTAGATGTATTTCTTTCAAAACGTTCATCAATTTGAGAATTGGTTCTAACTGAGTCAATTCCATTTTCGCAACCTGCTTTAGATGAATAGCCTTGACTTGTCAAAATAACTTGACCATTTCCAGCTTTTAAATTGAATTGGTAATCTCCGTTTGTTCTTTTTGTAATTTCAAATTTTCCCATTTTTAATATAGTTTTTACGTTGATAAATAAATCGATTTTAAATATAGTAAAAATTCATGAAGCGTTATTAATATTTGTTTGATATTGTTAGGAAAATACACCAAATAAGTTTATTTTCGTTACGTTAAAAAATGCAGTTGGAACGTTCTTTTTTTGTATGGAAAACTCTGTGGTTAGTAGTATTAGGACAGGTTTACAAATCCTTATAAGTATAAGTATAATGGTAAGGAATACCAAGACGAGCTGGGGCTTAACATGTATGATTATGAAGCAAGGCTTTATGACCCTGCATTAGGA
>JAIXHM010000266.1 GCA_030145825.1 Flavobacterium sp. | reverse complement strand
AATTAATCTTCAATTACTAAATCAAGATAATGAAGTATTAAAAGGCGAAGAAATTTCAGAAACACTAGAAAGTAGTAGTATTTATTTCGAAATCGAATTTTAATCTTATTTCCCAATAGTTTAACTATTGGGAAAACATTTTTAATCATGAAAAAATATATATTTTTCATTATTTTTTGTTGCTTTTCAATTTCACTTCTTGGTCAACAAATTGAAACCGATTCTATCACAATAAAAGAATTAAATGAAGTAATTGTTGTAGGAGCGAAAAATGAAATTAGTGAAAATCAACCAAAAATATTGGCAACAATTGATCAGTTTTTAGATGAGTCGCCAAAAATTGAACTAATTAAACGTGGCGCATATGCTTGGGAGCCTATAATAAATGGTATGTCTACAGAAAGAACCATTATTACAATTGATGGCATGAGAATTTTTGGAGCTTGTACCGATAAAATGGATCCTATTACTTCTTATGTAGAAGTTTCAAATTTAGCTGAAGCCGAACTAAATTCTGGACAACAAGGCACCAGTAATGGAAATACTATTGGTGGAAGTTTAGATTTAAAAAGAAAGCAAAACAATTTCAACTCATTAGGAATAAAATATGCACTTCATTCTGGTTTTGAAACAAATAATTCACAAAAAATAATTGGAACTGAATTAAATTATAGTCGATCAAAATTTTACATAGATACTAACTTTATGCTTCGTAATGCCGATAACTATAAGGCAGGAAATAATGAGGAAGTATTGTTTTCGCAATACAAAAAACTAAACACTTCGTTTACTACAGGGTTTTTAATTAATAAAAATCAATTTATTGAAGGTTCTTTAATTTATGATAAAGCAACTAATGTTGGTTATCCAGCATTGCCAATGGATGTTTCTTTAGCAGAAGCTATTATAACTTCTTTAAAGTATCATTTACATTTTGAAAATTCAGTATTCAAGCAATGGGAAACTAAGGTGTATTTTAATTCTATAACCCACATTATGGACGACACAAAAAGGCCTTTTGTTCCTATACATATGGACATGCCTGGCTGGAGTGATACTTATGGGTTTTATTCTAAAATAGATGGAACGTTTAAAAATCACCATTTTAAAGTTAATCTTAATTCGTTTTATAATAAATCTGTTGCCGAAATGACCATGTATCCATCAAATCCAAACGAAAATTTGATGTTTATGTATACTTGGCCTGATGTGAGAACTTTATACAATGGAATATCTTTAGAAGATAACATTGCTATTTCTAAGAATTCTAATTTAATTTTAAATACAAATTTAGGCAACCACTCCAATAATGTAGCAAGTGATTTTGGATTAGCCAGTTTACAAATTTTTTATCCTAATCTAAAAGCTGAAAAGAATCGATTTTTGAAAAGCTTTGCTTCTACTTATCAAAATCATAAGTGTTCTATACTTTGGAATGTTCATTTAGGTTATGGGGAAAGAGCTCCTTCTGTTTCTGAAGGATACGGTTTTTACTTATTTAATAGTTTTGATGGATTTGATTATATTGGAAATCCTAATTTAAAAAACGAAAAATCTTTTGAAACTGGAATTGGCTTAGAAACCATAAAAGATAAATGGAAAGCTAAATTTTCATCTAATTACTTTTACATTAAAAACTATATTATTGGGCGACCTCTCGAAAATGTTGCACCTATGACTATAGGAGCAAACGGTGTAAAAAGTTATTCAGCGTTTGATTATGCTACCATTTTTACTAATGAATTTACATTTTCTTATAAAATTCAGGCAAATTGGCAAATTGAAAATAAACTTAAATATAGTTTAGGCAAAGACAATAACAAAAACGGATTACCTTTTATGAGTCCGTTTAGTTATAAGAGTAATTTAGAATTTGTAAAAAAGCGACTAAAAACAAGTGTTTCGGTAAATGGAAATGCTGCACAAACGGAATACAATTCTTTTTATGGAGAAGATAAAACACCCGATTATGTAATTTTTAATTGGGCTGGTAGTTACAAATTTTCTATTTCTAACCAAACATTGTTACTGAACTTGGGCGTTGAAAATATTTTTGATCACTACTATTCTACATTTTCAGATTGGAACAACATTCCTAGAATGGGAAGAAATTTTTATCTAAATATTGTTTTTAGAAATTAAAAAAATCCGCTCAATTGAGCGGATTTTTATTGTTACATTTTTGTAAATAAAATTATTCAGTCATTAGAATTTAATAATTGTGGCTTACATCGACATCTTTTTTGTATAGTTGCATTAGCACTAAAGTACCTATAACACATGAAGCCACTCCTTCAAAGAATAGTACTCCACAATATTGAATAATGCTTACTTTACCCACAAAAAAGAAAGTATCAGATAAAGTATTTAGATATGTTTCTCCGCCTTTTAAATAAATAAAAACGATAAGACCTACAATTCCTAAAAATACACCTAAAACTCCAGTAATAAAGCCAGAAAAAAAGTTTTCAAAATAATCCATCCTGCCATTTAGATAACTTTCTTTTATAGTCTTACGAATACCATACAAAACGATAAACGCATTTAAAGCTCTTAAGTAATTTTTACTCGCTAAACCTAAAAAATCCATAGCTAGAAAAAACAAAGCAATTCCTATAAAAATTAGAACTGCATTTTTTAAAACAATATTTTTCATAACTTCTAAAATTTAGATTATAAAGTTACAAAATATAAACATAAAACACTGATTATCAATAATTAAAATTGAGTTAAATTAACAAACAAAACCATTATTTAGATAACAAATATGCTCTATATAAAAAAAGCCAACTCTTATAGTTGGCTTTTTTTATGTTATCTTAATTATTATTAAAAACTATTATCACCGTCTAGCA
>JAIXHM010000265.1 GCA_030145825.1 Flavobacterium sp. | reverse complement strand
AAAGAAGGTTTTTTAATTTCTGGATACCAATCGTACAAAGAGCTTTGAGTACTTTTACTAGAAGCAAAACCTAAACCTAAACACACAATACTTGCAATTATGATTCGAACATATTTATTCATGGAACTATTTTTATAGAGCAAAGTAACGAATAATTGGTATTTTTGCCTAAAATTTTCAATATGTATTTAGAAAAGGATTTTGTAGCTTCAACATTTAATTTAGTTCAAAGTGCACAATTTTCTTGGGAAGCACCCAGTAATATTGCACTTGTTAAATATTGGGGAAAAATAGATAACCAACTAGATTTTCAAGGAAATAAAGCCTCACAAATTCCTGCTAATCCTTCTGTTAGTTTTACATTGAACAATTGTAAAACTATTACGTCGTTAACTTTCGAACAGAAATTAGATACGAATGATTTTTCATTTGATTTTTCATTTGAAGGACAAAAGAAAGAAGATTTTAAGCCAAAAATTCAAAAGTTTTTTGAGCGCATTGAAGTGTTTTGCCCTTATTTAAAAAATTATCACATTATTATCGAGTCGGAAAATACTTTTCCACACAGTTCGGGCATCGCATCGTCTGCTTCCGGAATGGCTGCTTTAGCAATGAATGTAATGAGTTTAGAGAAAGCATTAAATCCAGAAATTACAGATGATTATTTCTTTAAAAAAGCTTCTTTTTTAGCGCGTTTAGGTAGCGGTAGTGCTTGTCGTAGTGTAAAAGGAGAGGTTGTTATTTGGGGACATCATAAAGATACAAGTGATAGTTCAAATTTATACGGAATTGATTTTGTAGAAAGTCACGAAAAATTCAAGAATTTTCAAGATACAATTTTATTGGTCGACAAAGGTGAAAAACAAGTTTCAAGTACTGTTGGGCATAATTTAATGTACAATCATCCTTTTGCAAATCAACGATTTCTTCAAGCTCAAGATAATTTGACTGCAATTAAAGAAATATTAAAAAACGGAGATTTAGATTTGTTTATAAAATTGGTTGAAAGTGAAGCTTTAACTTTGCACGCGATGATGATGACTTCTATGCCATATTTTATTTTAATGAAACCTAATACACTTGAAATTATTAATAAAATTTGGAAATTTAGAACAGAAACAGCAATACCAGTTTGTTTTACTTTGGATGCTGGTGCAAATGTACATGTTTTATACCCAGAAAATGTAAAAGAAAAAGTTTTACAGTTTATTCAAAATGAATTAGTTGCATATTGTCAAAATGGTCAGTACATTTGCGACCAAATAGGAAATGGTGCAAACCAATTAAAATAATTTGTATCTTTACTATAAATAAAGCGACAGCATGAAAGGACCGTTATTTTATTCTAAAATTTTACTTTTTGGTGAGTATGGAATTATTCAAGACTCTAAGGGTTTGTCTATTCCTTATAATTTTTACAAAGGTGCTTTAAAAAAAGGCGATAACCTTTCAGATAACGCAAAAAAATCTAACGAAAGTTTGATGCGTTTTGCTAACTATTTACAACAACTTCAAGAGGAACAACCAGAATTAGCAACTTTCGATTTAAATGCATTGCAAAATGATGTTAAAGAAGGAATGTATTTCGATTCTAGTATTCCGCAAGGTTATGGAGTAGGTAGTAGCGGAGCTTTAGTAGCGGCTATTTATGATAAATATGCTCACGATAAAATAACTGTTCTAGAGAATTTAACTCGTGAAAAACTTTTGCAATTAAAGGCAATTTTTTCTCAAATGGAATCTTTTTTTCATGGAAAAAGTTCTGGTTTAGATCCATTGAATAGTTATTTAAGTTTACCAATTTTAATCAATTCTAAAGATAATATTGAACCCACTGGAATTCCTAGTCAAAGTACACAAGGTAAAGGAGCGGTTTTCTTAATTGATTCTGGAATTGTAGGAGAAACAGCTCCAATGGTAAATATTTTTATGGAAAACTTAAAAGATCAAGGTTTTCGTAATATGATAAAATCTCAATTTATCAAATATACCGATGCTTGTGTAGAAAACTTTTTACATGGCGATGTTAAATCTTTATTTGAGAATACAAAGAAACTTTCGGGGGTAGTTTTAAATCATTTTAAACCAATGATTCCTGAGCAATTTCACCAAGTTTGGCAAAAAGGAATTGAAACAAATGATTACTATTTAAAACTATGTGGTTCAGGCGGTGGTGGATATATTCTTGGGTTTACACAAGACATCGAAAAAGCTAAAGAATCATTAAAAGATTACAAATTAGAAGTAGTTTATAACTTTTAATTGGCAAAAGGTAAAAGCAAAAAATGTTGTGAGTTTTTATACACAAAACTCTATTAACCTTTTTTAATATCCTTAACCAACCTAAATATAATGCTAACCCGTAAATCTAAATTATTACTGACCAAAATCTTCAGCTTTTTTTCAGTTGTTAGAGGTTATAATATTTGGGTAATTGCATTAGCACAATATTTATCAGCTATATTTATTTTAGCACCACATGAATCTGCACTTTCTATTTTATTAGATTGGAGGTTGTTTGTTTTAGTTGTTGCTTCATCACTTTGTATTGCTTCGGGTTATATTATAAATAATTTTTACGATGCTAAGAAAGATTTAATCAATCGACCTAAAAAAGCTATGATTGATCGTTTGGTGAGTCAGTCAACAAAACTAAAAGTATATTTCGCTATTAATTTTTTTGTGGTTGTTCTAGCAAGTTTAATTTCTTGGAAAGCAGTTTTGTTTTTCTCAGCTTATATATTCTTACTGTGGTTTTATTCGCACTATCTTATTAAATATGTTTTAGTAGGAAATCTATCTGCTGCTTTATTAGGTGTTAGTGCTTTTTTTGCAGTTCTATTGCGTTTCTAGTCTT
>JAIXHM010000264.1 GCA_030145825.1 Flavobacterium sp. | reverse complement strand
AATCCTCTCTTGATCCAATATTAGCATCAATTAAAATTACTTTATATCGTTTATCAAAGAATTCGCAAATTGTAAGTTCGTTGATAAATGCTGCAAAAAACGGAAAGCGTGTAGTAGTTCAAATCGAATTGCAAGCTCGTTTCGACGAAGCCAGTCATATTTCTTATGCCGAACAAATGCAAACCGAAGGAATAGAATTAATTTTTGGTGTAAAAGGATTAAAAGTTCATAGTAAAGTTTGTGTTATAGATAGAATTGAAGAGGGTAAAGTAAAATGTTACGGATTTATTTCTACAGGAAATTTTAATGAGAATACTGCAAAAATTTATACTGATAATACTTTATTTACTGCTGATTCCGCAATTTTAAAAGATGCTTCAAAAGTGTTTGAATTTTTTGAAGTGAATTATAAAGTGCATCGTTACAAACATTTATTTGTTTCGCCTCATTATACACGATTAAAATTTAATAAGTTAATTGATAGGGAAATTTTAAATGCAATTGATGGTAAAGAAGCTTACATAAAGTTAAAAATGAATAGTTTAACCGATTTTAAAATGATCGATAAACTATACGATGCCAGTAGAGCTGGTGTAAAGATTCAATTAATTATTAGAGGAATTTGTTGTTTAATTCCTGGAGTTCAAGGAATGAGTGAAAATATTGAAGCTATTAGCATCGTAGATAAGTATTTAGAACATTCACGTATTTATATTTTTGGTAACGAAGGGAATCCTGATGTTTTTATTTCTTCGGCTGATTTCATGACAAGAAATTTAGATGCTCGTGTTGAAGTTACTTGTCCTATTTATGACGAAAATATCAAACAAGAACTAATAGATACTTTCGAGATTGGTTGGAAAGCAAATGTAAAAGCACGTATCCATTCCGATGATTTAAAAAATAGATATCGTAAACCAGAAGGAGAAAAACCTTTTAGAGCTCAAGCTGAATTATATCGATATTATCAAAATAAGTTAGAAGTTATTGCCGAAAGAGTTTAAGATGATTACAATAAAAAAATATGCTGCAATAGATATAGGTTCCAATGCTATGAGATTATTGGTAACCAATATTGTAGAGCAACCTGGACAACCCACTCAATTTAATAAAAGTTCATTAGTACGTGTACCAATTCGTTTAGGTCAAGATGCTTTTACCGTTGGCGATATTTCTGAAGAAAATATTAATAGAATGGTAGATGCTATGAAAGCATTTAACCTATTAATGAAAGTTCATAAAGTCGAAAAATATAGAGCTTGTGCAACTTCAGCAATGCGAGAAGCAAATAATGGTGTCGATGTTGTAAATCTTATCAAGAAAAAAGCAGATATTAAAATTGATATCATCGACGGCAAAAAAGAAGCTGCGATTATTGCGGCTTCCGATCTAAAACAATTTATTAATACTGATAAAACATATTTATATGTAGATGTTGGTGGAGGTAGTACTGAGTTTTCTCTTTTTTCGGAAGGAAAAATTGTAGTTTCAAAATCATTTAAAAATGGTACCGTTCGTTTATTAAATAATATGGTTTCGGATATTGTTTGGACAGAAATAGAAAAATGGATTAAAACAATCACGGCTCCTTATGATGAAATTACGTTAATTGGTTCTGGTGGTAACATTAATAAATTATTCAAACTTTCAGAAAAACACCAGTCAAAACCTCTGTCTTATGTTTATATGAATTCGCAATTTCAAAAATTAAACAGTATGTCATATGAACAACGCATTTCGGAATTAGGATTAAATCCAGATCGTGCCGATGTAATTATTCCTGCAACTCGAATTTATTTAAATGCCATGAAATGGAGTGGAGCAAGACAAATTTATGTTCCAAAAATTGGACTTTCTGATGGAATTGTGAAAGCCATGTATTACGGAAAATTATAATCTAATGTTTTATTTTTGTTTAGAATTTCTATAAGAAATTATTAAAATTAGTATTCCTAATAAAATTAAAATATAGGCTTTATAATTATCAGCTATTTTTAAATTGTCTAAATCAAGTGCTGTTATTCCGTAAGCAATTGAAAATGCACTTAAAAAATTGAAAAAGTTATTTTTCAAAATACCAATCTTTTTAAAATTAAACAATCAAAGCACGATCTACTGCCGACCAAAAGCTTAATAATATTCCTTGCGATTTATCTGATAATGAGGAAAGTAGTTTATAGTTCGATACAAAAAGACTTTCATCTTCTGTTGGTGTATAATAGCCCATATTCCAATCGTTGAAAAAACGCTCATTAGTTTCACATTCCCACAATAAATTAATAGAATGATGTCTTTTATCGGAAACTATATTGCTATAGATTTTTTTTACACTTACTTCGTTTCCTTCTAGTATTTGTACAAAATTTCCATTGTAAAAAACCAAACATCCTGTAATGTTATGTTCAGAATTTATGTTTTTAGCAGTATTCAAAATATTTTCTAAATCTTGTAGATTTAAATGCGAAACTGCTTTCGATTGATAAGTAAGTTGGAAAAGACTCATACTAATTATATATGAATCTAATGTAGTTAAAAAGATTGGTATTATAAGTCTAAATCAAACATTTTCTTCAAAAGATCAAGATTTGGGTTTATAGATTTAAGCTTATCATATTTTTCTTGTGGCGTAAACGCATATCGGTTTTCTGAAACTTCGTTTACAACTACTTCAATAGTGATATCGTGGTTGTGTAATTTCCCTCTTAAATAACCTAATAATTCATTCGCACCCGATAAAAATTCTTCTTTTGTACTTTCGTTTGGTAATTCTAATTCAATGACAGTTCCTTTTAATTTTGGATCATTCATTTGCATATAAGTCGCCATTAGTTTTTTACCTTGATCACTTAATTTTTGAGCAAATTTTGTCCAAAGTAACAACAT
>JAIXHM010000263.1 GCA_030145825.1 Flavobacterium sp. | reverse complement strand
CATCAGATTGGGTTGTTAAAGTGAACTTATCAAAGTTAAAACAATATTTAATTGATAAATACAAATCGTTAGTTAAATAGTTTAATTGATTTTGATAACCTACTGGCAAGTCAACACTATTTTCATTATCTAACAAATCAAAACTAGTGTCTAAATCATCAATTCTTAATAGATTTCCCATTTTTACTTCTAGCAAATCATCATTTTCCTTTTTATCTAACAAATGTGCTTCAATTCCAGCATACTGCATTCGGTTTTCACTGAATTGCTTAGTATTATTTGCATTTTCTAAAAATATATCTTCAAAAATAAATTGATTAACGGAATAATTTTGAGGTGTTTTTTCGTTAATATAACAACCTGATAACAAGAAAACTTTGTTTTCTCTAAATTTATTTGTAAAAACTATTTTTTGATTAAAAAGTTGATTATTTGAATCTAATTGTTCGTTTAATAAATTTGAATTAAAAAGTAAATTACTTCTACTTTTTATGTTTGTTTTATTAAACTTTCCTGAATATTCAAACGTTTTGGTTTTTGAAATATCATAGATTAAATCTATTTTCCCAAAACTTGTGTTTGATTTTTTTCTACCTACAAAATCTTCAATATTAGAAAACGTTGCAGTTCCTACAGTAAAAGATTGAAAACTGTTCCTAAAAAAATCGTTTTCATCAGTATTTAAAAAATATAAAATTTTAAGTTTTATTTTCTCTGAAAGTGTAAAAATACTATTTAACGAAAGTAGTTCTGCGTTATTAAAATTAACTCTTTTTTTCTTTAAATTTGGATTATTAAAACCTAAACTTAATAATGAATTGGCTGATTGGTTATCCCCTATACTGGCAGGTTCATTAAAACGATAAGGACGAATTAAATCATTTAAATCACCTACAGCATCTTCACCTATATTATTTAAATTAGTTAAAAAATAATATTTGTTTTTTTTGCCAAAATTCATCAGGTTATTTCTAACCTCATATCTATTTTCTGAAGCCAAACCATATCCTAAACCTATATCTCCAAACCAAATACGTTTATAATCTTCTTTTAGTGTTAGATTTAATGCTACTTTTTCACTATTCTCAATTCCTTTTAAGTGTTTATTGTTTGAGTAATTTTGTAATAATTGTATTTTATCAATTGGATTAACTGGCATATTCTTAGTAAGAATTTTATATCCTTTATCAAACATGTCATCTCCATCAACCATTACTTTTTCAATTGATTGATTACCATAAAAAATAGTTCCATCATCGTTTATTGATAATCCTGGAAGCTTTTTTAACAAATCCTCAACAACTTGTTCGTTGCCTTGTTTAAAAGAGTCAGCATTGAAAATTATAGTATCACTTTTTTTTCTTATTTCTGTTTCAATTTCAATTTCAACTTCATTTAATTCATAAACCCCCTCTTCTAATTTTGGATTAATCTCAATTATAGAATCTTCACTTTTTATTGTGATTATTTTATCTAAGGTTTTATAAGAAATTGATGAAAACGAAACTATAAAAACACCCTCTTCATTAGTCTCGAGTTTATAAAACCCCTTACTATCAGTAAATGTATAATTAAAGATTTTCTCATTGTTCTTTAAAATGACATTTATGTTTTCTAAAGTAGAATTTTCGTTGTTTTTTACATAACCAGAAATAATTTTCTGAGAGAATAAATTACTATGTATTAAAAAAAATAAAATTATTAACCTAATCTTCATTTTTAAATTCTTCTCTTCCCAAGGTTTCAAATTGCTTTTCTAAAAAATTATATCTAATTTTTGCTATCTTAATCTTACTATTTTTACTAGCTTTTGATTGCATCATACTTAAAGTCTCGAAAGGATAATCTACAACTCTTTGATAATATTTTTTAAGAGACACTAATTTTTTGTCCAATATATCAATTTCTTTTTCTTCATTGTTTTTAACAACCCTTTTTAGGGTAAACAGTATTTCCTTGCTTTCATCTTCTACACTAATTATTAACCCATTTAAACCATGTAATTTCCATGGCCCAAAATTAGTTGGTATTTCTGGTGTATACCATGCTATATAATTTCTATCACCATAAACACCCGTTGCTTTAAAACAATTGTAACCACTAATTCTTTTTTGTTCATTAGTTATGTTCCATTTTATTTCAATAGAGTCTTGGCTCACATAATGATATTCCTTTTTACTTACAAAACTTTTAGAAACAATCAAATTCTTACTTTGATTACAGTAATTAAATTCTCCACTTTTTAAATGTTCAGCTTTTGTATAATGTCCTTCTTCATTTATTTGCAAATCACTATTCCCAATTTTATTCCATAAAAAAAGAGAATTTATATTATCAAATGATAAAGTACAATCATATTCCTCTATTATATGTGTATTTATTTTACAGTAATAAATAAAATCATATTTTGATTTAATACTTACATTTTGAGATATTGAAAATAAAGATGATAGAATAAAGATTATTAATATTTTATTTTTCATAATCGTAAAAATTGTAAAAAAAACTATCCCATTCTTAAATGAGATAGTCTGTTTAAAAAATTAATTTGCTTCTATGTGCATCATAAGGTTTTCATATGCCTCGGTACACGTTTCAGCCGTTGATGTAAAAGTTACACCAGAAGAATTTGTGTAAGTAACAGTACATTCTTTTGCTTTTTCATCATATTCAATAGTTAAATCAGAATCTTTCACTACTTCATTAGAAGCAAAAGCAAAACTTCCTACTAGCACTAAAGCTAGCGTTAAAAACATTTTTTTCATAAGAATAAAATTTATTAGTTAAACAATAGTGTAAAACTAATAGGGTTTTAAAAAAAGTCTTATGCAAATAACGGGTATTTTTATGCAGTTTTTGCATAACAGCTCATAACTTTAACATTTGTTACAGTTTTTCTATACCAAAT
>JAIXHM010000262.1 GCA_030145825.1 Flavobacterium sp. | reverse complement strand
AAATATTAATAAATGGCCATTAGAACATTGGCATATTGAAATATCATCAAAATGCTCCTTACGATGCCCACGATGTACTCGACAAGAAGTTCCTGAAGGACTTATAAACACCCAATTAACTTTACCGTGGTTTGAGAAAAATTTTACAAATATTCTTCCTTATACTAAAAAAATAACATTTTGTGGTGATGATGGTGATCCTATATATGCTAAAGATTTTTTACAAGTACTTTCGTATATACGAGAACATAATAAACTAACACAATTCGTAATAGTAACAAATGGTTCTTATAAAACCAAAACTTGGTGGCGAAAACTTGCTACTATATTAAATGAAAAAGATCATGTACATTTTTCTATTGACGGTTGGGACCAAGATAGTAATAATATTTACAGAGTAAATTGCAATTGGAATAGTATTATGGATGGTATTAAATCTTTTAAAGAGCTTAATAGCGAGCCAGCCACAACCTGGGCGGCCATTGCCTTTAAGTTTAACGAACATAAGATTACACACCTAAAAGGTTTAGCAAAAAAATTAAAATTTGATTATTTTCAACTAACACATAGTTCAAAATTCGGTTCAAACTATTCAGCATATCCAAAAGATGACCCTTTAGAACCTAGTAAAAAATATGTGTCAGAAGGTCGATTCACAAGAACAATTGAACATTTATCAAAAAAAGAATGGAAAGACTCATGTAAAAATATTTTTGACTCTCGTTTGAATACAGTCAAACCAATTGGAAATGTACAGCCTTTATGTCACGTATGTAATAAAGGTCTTTATCTAAACTCACAAGGAAAATTTTTTCCATGTTGTTGTGTAGGATTACGATATGCTCATACTAGGAATTTGCTTAATTACGTTTATCAAAATAATAGAACATTAGACGAAATTCTTGATGATGAAAATTGGCAATTATTATGGTCAAGTATGTTAGATGGTTCATGCCCATCAGAATGTAGTGTAAAATGCAATACAAATAAGTGGAATCACGAACACGTGACCCAATGGTAACATGAAAATAAAAAAAATAACAAAAATAAGAAACAAAAATACTAAATCTGAACCATGGATTGAACTTCTTAATGTAAATGTTAGACCCGGAAGTGGATTTTTTGAACTAGATTGGAATGACAAATTCATCCATATGCTAACACAACATGGTTATCAAGGACAAACTGACGAAGAAATAGTTAATCGTTGGTTCCTAGATTTTGAAACTCAACGTTTAGGTATATATAATCTAGAAAATAAATTCCAAAGTCAATGGTATTTCAATAAAGATGTACCACTTAATAAATTTTCTGATGAATATATTCCTGGCGAATTATGTAATATAGTTCATCGTAACAAAGATATTGCACGTTTATTAAAATATTTTGTTGATAAATTTAGTTCACTTACTCCAAATATTGAAAATAACATTTCAGAGATTAATAAAGAGTTAAAATACTCGGGAAAAATCAATTCCTATTTTACAGATTTTATTAAAGATAATAAAGAAAAAAAGAGTTTACCTATATGTCTAGTACTACCTACACAACCTATTGGTTATCTTTATCTTAAATCAGCTGAAATAGTTGATACTGACTTTTTATGGCAAAAAGAATTAATCGAGATTGAAAATTATCTAAACAGAAATCCTATACCTGCTTTGCGATTAGCTAATCTTGTACATAATGTTTTAAATGTTTACAATTTAAAAGATATAAAAAAAATTCCAAAGTTTATTGTAAGAGATTGGTATAAAAAAGACTTTTTAACTTCAATCGAACAAACATACAATTATAAAATATATCAAACAATAAAAAATCATAAATTTTGGAATAATCAAAATGTTTATTTGTTTCCAATGGAATCCTTTTTTTCGTATGAATTATTAAAATCCAATCTAAAAGAATTATCAACCCATTTTAATTTACAATTAGATTGGAATAGAGAAATTGAATTAAAAAAAGAATATCAACTTGGGTTAACCTTAGATGAAGCACTAATACAAATTATTGAAGTACAAAAAATATTAGAAGCTATAAAAAATAAAGAAAACTATAACATAATAGATTTGAATGTTATAAATGAAGCATACATTTATGCTGAACTAGAAAAAACATATAATTTTACTACAATGCCTTTAACTAATACATTTTATAAAAATACTAATGAAATTATCGAATATTTGAAATTTTATCCAAATCATTATAAAGCAATGAATCCAAATTTACCAACATTTAATGGAATACCTAATCCATTTCACTTGTATAAAAAAGAAAAATAACATATAATAATAATGTGCTAAAAGCATGGTGGGAAAGTGACGTGTAATTCGTCCACATTACTTGATACGGTTATAGTCCGAATGCCACCTAGCACAAAGTAGAGCAAGGAGACTCAATGATTAGAATAATTCTAATATTATTCTTTATATGGATTACTACGGTTCAAGCAGAAATTGTAAACATAGAAAAACGTGGTATTGCAGACGACATTATAAAATGTGAATGGGAAAACCAAAAAGGTGTTCCTTGTGTCACAATTAAAAAAACAATACCAAATTCAAATGCAATATCTGATAAAGTTTCTCCCACAATTATAATCACTAAAAAACAAATTGAAGAAAATAACTTAATTGATTTACCTAAAGTTTTAAAATTTATAAATGGCGTTAACATAACACAGTCAGGCTCGACTGGACAGCAAACATCTGTGTTTATGAGAGGCACGAATTCAAATCATACATTAGTTTTACTAAATGGTATACCTATCAATGATTTTTCTACTCCCACAGGAGCATTTGACTTTGGACAAAACTTTATGTCTAATGTAACGCAAGTTGAAGTTTATAAAGGAAGTGCTGGGGCTCACTTTGGTGCTGATGCTATTGGTGGTGCAATTAATTTTGTAACTACTG
>JAIXHM010000261.1 GCA_030145825.1 Flavobacterium sp. | reverse complement strand
CAAATAAAAAAAGATATAATGAACAGCGGGTACAATTTCACTATGAAAAAATATAAATGTGCTGCTTAAAAATGAAAATTAATCGAATCGGATAACTTTTACTAGTGATATCTTCGTAATAATATATGAAGGAATTATCAAAACTAATAAACATATTAATATAGTACCTATGTTTAATACTATTATATATAAGTAATAAAAATATACCTGTATATATACCTATATATATTATTGTATGTGATTTTGTAATGTTATATATTTGCAACCTAATTTAAATATGATGATTAAGATAACATTACCAGATGGTTCGGTTAAGGAGTTTGCACAAGGTGCAACACCGATGGATGTAGCTTTGAGTATAAGCGAAGGTTTAGCAAGAAATGTAATTTCGGCTTCGTTTAATGGTACAACCATTGAAACCTCTACTCCATTGACCACAGATGGTACACTTATATTATATACATGGAATGACGATGAAGGTAAAAAAGCTTTTTGGCATTCAACCTCTCACGTAATGGCTCAGGCTATTGAAGAAAAATATCCAAATGCAAAATTAACTTTAGGTCCGGCTATTGCAAATGGATTTTACTATGATGTTGATTTTGGAGATGAAAAATTTACAGATGCTGATTTTAAAGCTATTGAAGATAGAGTATTAGAAATTTCAAGAGAGAAGCATGATTTTAGAATGCGTTCGGTTACTAAAGCGGAAGCGTTAGATATATATAAAGGTAACGAATACAAAACAGAATTAATCTCTAACTTAGAAGATGGAACAATTACTTTTTGTGATCATTCTAACTTCTTTGATTTATGTCGTGGTGGACATATTCCGAATACAGGAATTATTAAAGCCATGAAAATTCTTTCAGTTGCAGGTGCATATTGGAGAGGAGATGAAAAAAACAAACAGTTAACTCGTGTTTACGGTATTTCATTCCCTAAACAAAAAGATTTGACAGAATACCTACATTTGTTAGAAGAAGCCAAAAAACGCGATCACAGAAAATTAGGAAAAGAATTAGAATTATTCCATTTTTCTCAAAAAGTAGGTCAAGGTTTACCATTATGGTTACCAAAAGGAGCTGCTTTACGTGATCGTTTAGAACAATTTTTGAAAAAAGCCCAGAAGAAAGCTGGATACGAGCAAGTAGTAACGCCACATATTGGACAGAAAGAATTGTATGTAACTTCTGGTCACTATGCAAAATATGGTGCCGATAGTTTCCAACCTATTCATACGCCAGCTGAAGGAGAAGAATTTTTATTAAAACCAATGAACTGTCCTCATCACTGTGAGATTTACAATGCAAAACCTTGGTCTTATAAAGATTTACCAAAACGTTATGCAGAATTTGGTACAGTATATAGATATGAACAATCTGGAGAATTGCATGGTTTAACTCGTGTAAGAGGCTTTACTCAAGATGATGCACATATTTTTTGTACACCTGATCAATTAGATGCAGAATTTAAAAATGTAATTGATTTAGTATTATATGTTTTTGGATCTTTAGGATTCGAAAACTTTACGGCTCAAGTTTCAGTTAGAGATTTAGATAACCCTGATAAATATATCGGAAGTGTTGAAAACTGGGGAAAAGCAGAAAACGCAATTATTAGTGCTGCAAAAGATAAAGGATTAAATTATGTAATTGAATCTGGTGAAGCTGCTTTTTATGGACCGAAGCTAGACTTTATGGTTAAAGATGCTTTAGGAAGAAGTTGGCAATTAGGAACCATTCAAGTAGATTATAACTTACCAGAACGTTTTGATTTAACTTATAAAGGAAGTGATAATGAGTTACATCGTCCTGTAATGATTCACCGTGCACCATTTGGAAGTATGGAACGATTTGTAGCAATTTTACTAGAACATACAGCAGGTAATTTCCCAATTTGGCTGATGCCAGAGCAAGCTATTATCTTGTCTTTGAGTGAGAAATATGAAAATTATGCTCAAAAAGTTTTAAATTTGCTAGAAAATCACGAAATTCGCGCCCAAATTGACAATAGAAACGAGACTATTGGAAAAAAAATTCGTGATGCTGAAGTTCAAAAATTCCCATTCATGCTGATTGTAGGTGAAGAAGAAGAAAAAAATGGAACCATTTCAGTGAGACGTCATGGTGATGCTGGTAAGTCAAATCAAAGCATGACGATTGAAGAATTTTCTCAATTGATTCAAGAAGAAATTGATAAAACATTAAAACAATTTTAAGTTTAACTAAAAATTTATAGCCATAGCAATTAGAAACAACAGGGGATTTAACCCAAGAGAAGAGAAAAAAGATGCACATAGAATAAATGAAAAAATTCGTGTGCCAGAAGTTCGTTTAGTAGGTGATAATATTGAACCAGGTGTATACCGTACAAACGAGGCTTTAAAAATGGCTGAAGAGCAAGAATTAGATTTAGTAGAAATTTCTCCTAATGCTGCTCCGCCTGTTTGTAAGATTATGGACTATGGGAAGTTTTTGTATCAACAAAAAAAGCGCGATAAAGAGCTAAAAGCAAAATCTACCCAAATAGTTATAAAAGAAATTCGTTTTGGTCCTCAAACAGACGAGCACGATTATGAATTCAAAAAGAAAAATGCTATTAAATTTTTAAGCGATGGCGCTAAATTAAAAGCATTCGTATTTTTTAAAGGGCGTTCAATCATTTATAAAGAGCAAGGACAAATTTTATTATTACGTTTAGCTCAAGACTTAGAAGAATATGGTAAAGTAGAAAACATGCCTGTTCTTGAAGGAAAAAGAATGATTATGTACATTGCTCCTAAAAAGAAAGGAAAATAATTGAGATTCTGAAATAAATTCAGAATGACAAGAAGATAATAAGTAAGATAAGTTAATAAAAAGGAAGAAAATGCCTAAAATGAAAACTACTACTGGAGATAAAAAAGGCTTTGTTGTTAAAGGGT
>JAIXHM010000260.1 GCA_030145825.1 Flavobacterium sp. | reverse complement strand
CTCAAGCGCATAATGAATTTGCTCTAAAAATAAATACTTTGCTTACTCAAAAAGAATTGAGAGCAAAATTTGAAATAGCAGCTAGAGAGAGAGTCTTGTGTTTTTTTGATAATAAAAATTTGATTATTAATAATTTAGAGTTTTATAATAGTTTAGTTCGATGTTAAAACAAAATAAAAACATATTAATTATAACACCTTTTTTTGCACCAGAAACGCATGCAGCAGTTTTTAGAGCTCATAAATTGGTGAAATATTTAAAACGTGAAGGTTGGAATCCAATTACCTTAACAGTTGATATCAATTATAACTATAACGAAGACAGTAAATTACTTGAAGATTTAAAAGAAGTCGAAATACATCGTACAAAATATGTGGAACCTTCTTTACGTGGATTGTATATGTGGATTACAGGTAAGGACAGAACTTTTAAAACTTTAAAAAAACAAGGTGCTTTTTCTAAAGAACTAGCGAGTGAAACAAACTTTCGCAAATCTAAAGTTTCTTTAAAGCAAAAAGTGTATCATTATCTATTAGAAAATTGGTTAAATTCTCCTGATCGATTTTGGACATGGGAGAAGAGTGCTTTAAAGAAAGCGAACCAACTCATAAAAGAGCAAAATATCCAATTTTTATATACTACTATGCCTCCTTTTACAACAGGTAAAATTGGATTACAATTAAAAAAACAAAACCCTTCTATTAAATGGATTGCCGATTTTAGAGATCCGCTTACTACAGTGTTACGAAATCATTCTGAGATTGAGCATGTTTATTTAAAGCAAAGAAAAATAAAACATAAAGTTGTTGCCAATGCCGATGTGGTAATCACTGCATCATTAGCGCATAAAAATATTTTACACGATATTTTTAAAGGTAAATATTTCAATAAAATTCATTTTATTCCTACAGGTTTAGACGACGATTTGTGGGTTCCAAATATAGAAAATAAAGAAAATACGATTTTGTATTCGGGTGAGTATTTAATCGAAAACGGATTTTATATTTTCGATTTAATAGCGCAATATAATTCAAATTCAAGTAATAAAATTCAATTGAAAATAATTGGTAATAAAGAAATCAATTATAAAATTATAATGGAAAATATTCATGAAGAACAATTGTTAGAAAACGTTGAGTTTTTAGATCACTTGCCCCAAAATCAATTGTATAAAGAAATTGTAAAAGCAAAGGCTTGTTTGCTAATTTCGGAAGGAAGATGGTGGTGTTCTTTTGCAAAAATGGTAGATTATATTGCATTACACATGCCAGTTATTGCGTTAGTTCCAGAAATTAGCGAGGCTAAAACACAATTATCTAAAGCTAATTTAGGTGTGTTTTTAACTAATGATTTAGAGCAAGACTTGAACATTTTAAAAAATTTTTTCCAACAAACTGAAATAAAACCAAATAGCGAATTTTGTGCACGTTATTTGGCATCTAATCAAGTAAATAGTTTTATTAAAATTATTTCAAAACTATGATAAAAAGCAAACGCATAGAAAGTTTAGACGCATTGCGAGGTTTAGCCGCTTTAGCGGTTATGTTACGTCACTATACTACTATTTTTTCTGTTGATTACGATGTTCCAAACAACTTTAATTTTGAATTTAAATACGGTTATTTGGGTGTAGAATTGTTTTTTCTTATTAGTGGTTTTGTAATTTTTATGACTATCGAACAAGTAAATACAAGTAAAGAATTTATCATTAAACGTTTTGTTCGATTATACCCTACATATTGGCTAGCATTATCAATTTCTACAATTTTTATTTTGCTTTTTGGTCTTCCCAAGATGCAATTTACAATTAAAGATTTTTTCCTAAATCTAACCATGATTCAAGATGTAGTAAATCCTATTTTACATACAAAACATATCGATGGCGTGTATTGGTCATTAGCCGCAGAACTTTTATTTTATGGCTTTATCTTAATGCTATTTCAGTTAAAATGGTTAAGGCATATTAAGCTTATTGGTCTCTTTTGGTTGCTTATTTCAATTATTTGTATTCCAAATGATATTAGTATTTTCATGTTGGGTATTTTGTTTAATTTAAAGTGGAGTCCACTCTTTTTTGCAGGAATTTTATTTTATAAACTTTGGAAAAATGATGAAGAAAAGAAAAAATGGAATACACATGTATTAATTGCTTTGTCATTAGTATGTTATTACATTTTAACACTAACAAAAGTAGAAGAACAAACGAAATCTAATATAATTGAATGTATTGCAACGACCTTATTTTTTGTTGTTTTTTATGGTGTTGCTTATGATAAATTGAATTTTTTAGGAAAGAGTAAAATTTTACTTTTTCTAGGGAAAATTTCATATCCTCTATATTTAGTTCATCAAAATATAGGTTATATTATATTATTTTATTTCATACATACATTACATTTTACAAATCAATTGGTTTTATTAATTCCTATTTCAATTTCAATTCTATTGGCAACTGTTATCGTTTTCAAATTTGAAGCCGTATATTTGAACCGCCTTAAAAAATATCTATTAAAAATACTAAAATGAATGGAATATCGGTCATAATACCCACTTTACACAGAACCGAATTTTTAATAAATACACTTAAAGATTTAGTAAAACAAGTGTGCAATTTTCCGTTCGAAATTGTTATTGTAGATCAGTCAAATGAAATGGATAAGGAAGCTTTAAATTTTTGTAAAGAATATTCGTTTTGCAAGTATCATCACATCACTTTTTTTAAAGGCTTACCCGAAGCTCGAAATTATGGTTGGCAAAAAGCAAAATACAATTATATTTTATTTTTAGATGATGATATTCAGTGTAATGAAAATTTATTACAAGAACATTTTTCAATCTTAAAAGATGAATCTATTGGTGTAGTTGCAGGAGGAATTGTTGAAATATATAAGCAAAATCAAGAATGTAAAGTAGGCGACTTTAATTATTGGACTGCAACACCTTTAC
>JAIXHM010000259.1 GCA_030145825.1 Flavobacterium sp. | reverse complement strand
AAATACATTAAAGCTAGAGCAATCTTTGTTGGTGCAAGTAAATCGCAATTAATAATCTTCTATATATATTAAATTGATGTAGTTAGTTTCTTATGGCTCAACTTTATTGGTGCATTACTTACTATCCTACTCTCATTAGCATTTCAATACTTTATAAATAAGAACAATCCACCAGAAAGTATTTTATAAAATTCATAAAAACAAAAAAACCAACTTTAAAAGTTGGTTTTTTTATATTATAATATCACAATCTTATTTAGACCACTCAGCAATACTTTCTCTATTCATTTTTTCATAATCAGCATTACCTGCTTTTTGAGCACCTTCAAGAGAATATTTTGCAGTTTCAATAGCTCCTTTTTTATCTCCTAATTTAGCTTGAATTAAAGATTTTAATCTCAAATACCAAAACGGAGCATCTTGCCCAGCTGGCGTCATTGAAATTGCACTATTTACCCAAGATAACGCTTTAGTTAAATCTTGATTTGATTGATAATAATAAGTTGCTGCAGAATAAAAATCATTCATTGTAGGTCCAGCTAAAACTTTTTCAATGCTTGCCATTGCCATTTCTTTTGTTGGCACAGTAAAAGGAACAGATACTTTTGTTCTTTCCCAAGCTAAATCTAAACTAGCCCCATCATTTGTTAAGTTGTTAATTTCAATTGTAAAAGACTCAACAGATTTTGATAAAGTTTCTGGTTTTACATTAGTTTTTAGAGCAACTTTTGATTCATCCCATTTTTCTGGTAATCCCCAATTGTTTGTATCTGTATAAAAAATTACATCCCAGCTATCTGCTTTTGGAGTTGAATATAAAGCATATTTACCTTTTGGTAAAGTTTTACCGTTAAAAGTCACATCATCGCTAAAATAGATTGTTGTGTTAGCATTTGCTCCTGTTCTCCAATTTTTACCAAAAGGCACTAAATCACCATAAACTGTTCTTCCTTTTGCACTTGGTCTACTATATTCTACTTGAACATTCGTTAAACCAACTGTCTGTTCTACTTTTGATAACGGACTCGCCTGAGGCGTTTTAACTTGAGCTTCAACAAATAGTGTACTTAATACTACAAAAGCTACTGCAATTAATTTTTTCATATTTTTTTAGTTTTTACTTCGCAACTAAATTACAGTTTTTTACTTTTTTTTTTGTTAACCTAATCCTAAAATTATTTTTATTTTGTTTAATATTTTATTAATTTTGTTAAACAAAACAAACCTCTTTTAAAATGAAAATCTATACTCTACATACCAGACAAAATTTACCAATATCAATTGACAAAGCTTGGGAACTTTTATCGGATCCAAAGAATCTACAACTCATCACTCCCGATTACATGGGATTCAAAATTCTTTCTGGAGCTGATAGACCGATGTATCCGGGGCAAATTATTCAATATATAGTTACGCCAGTTTTAGGAATTCCAACGAAATGGGTTACCGAAATCACTCACGTAGTAGACAAACAATATTTTGTAGATGAACAGCGTTTTGGCCCCTATTCTTTATGGCATCACAAGCATTTTATTAAAGAAATTCCTGGTGGCATAGAAATGGAAGATATTGTAGATTATAAAGTACCAATGGGAATTTTAGGTGAATTAGTTCATCCTTTCTTAGTAAAACCTAAATTGAATGAAATATTTGAGTACAGAAGAAAAAAATTAATTGAATTATTTGGAGAATTTAAATAACATGAACATCTTTTGGTTTAGACGCGATTTAAGAGTAGATGACAACGTTGGATTTTTTCATGCTTTGAATAGCAATGAAGAAGTGCTACCTATTTTCATTTTTGATGAAAATATTCTATCGCAATTACCAAAAAATGATGCTCGAGTAACCTTTATCCACGAACAACTAGAGAAAATTCAATCGGAATTGAAGAAAAACGGAAAATCATTAGCGGTTTTTCATGGCAAACCAATAGAAATTTTCGAAAAGTTAATTACTGAAAATTCAATTTCATCGGTTTTTACCAATCACGATTACGAACCTTACGCTCGCAAGCGTGATAAGGAAATGAATCAGTTATTTGTTTCAAATGGAATTTCGTTTTTAACTTCCAAAGATCAAGTAATTTTTGAAAAAAGTGAAGTGGTAAAAGACGATGGAAGTCCGTATGTTGTCTATACACCATATTCGAAAAAATGGAAAGAAAATTTTAAGAAAATAAAATTAGTTCATTATCCATCCGAAGAAAAATTGGATAAGATTATGAAACACTCCTACCCTTTTTTATCGTTGACTGACATTGGTTTTGAAAAATCTGAAATTAAAGTCACGCCTTATGATGTTTCGGAAAGTTTAATTCAGAATTACGAAGCTACTCGAAATTTTCCAGCTATGAATAAAACTTCTTATTTGGGAATTTATCTCAGATTTGGAGCAGTTTCCATTCGAAAAATGATTGGAAAAGCTATTGCTGAAAAGAACGAAACCTTTTGGAACGAATTGATTTGGCGCGAATTTTTCATGCAAATTTTATGGCATTTTCCGTATACATCTAACAAAAGTTTCAAAGAAAAATATGATGCCATACAATGGGAAAATAACGAAGAGAAATTCAAAAAATGGTGTCAAGGAAAAACCGGATATCCTTTTGTTGATGCCGGAATGCGTGAACTAAATAAAACCGGTCACATGCACAATCGCGTGCGTATGATTGTAGCTAGTTTTCTCTGCAAACATCTCTTAATCGATTGGCGTTGGGGCGAAGCTTATTTTGCTCAAAACCTTTTAGATTACGAAATGGCGAGTAACGTTGGGAATTGGCAATGGGCTGCTGGTTCTGGAGTAGATGCCGCACCTTATTTCCGAATTTTCAATCCAACGGAACAAATAAAGAAGTTTGATAAAGACTTAAAATACATCAAAAAATGGATTACTTAATTGGAAAATCAATATTATCCGTAACAAATCGTAGACAATAAAGAAGAATGAGAAAAATGCCTTATAGTGTA
>JAIXHM010000258.1 GCA_030145825.1 Flavobacterium sp. | reverse complement strand
ATAAACAAGATTAAAGAAGAAAAGAAAACCAAATCAGGACTGTTACTTTCTCAAGAAGATGTTGAATCATTTCGATATCAAAAAGCAAAAGTAATAAAACCTGGTACTGAAGTTTCTGTAATAAAAGATGGAGACATTATATTCTTTGATAAATCAGCTGGTCACAGTATGTTTATCAATGATGAAACATTTACAATTATTTCTGAGAGAGATGTCGTTGTTGTTTTATAATTTTGTTTAAACCTTTTATAAAATTTCTAAATACCTTTTCCATATAGGAAGCATCATGCTTAAATAAAGGATTAGTTGACTCAGGTATTTCTTCACCATTTAATTTTTTATATACACTATTAATCATTCTTTTAGATTTATATGTTAATTCATATAGTGTAGTTTCGTTACCTTTTCTTTTCCTCCACACATGAATCCAATCATCTCTTAAAAGCATACGAAATCTTTTTTCATCCCAAGACATAAGTTCATTAAACTCCTCAAACTTAGATTTATTAAATACTTGTTCGCTATATAAGAATAGTAACATGTCTAATTCAGGTGTTCCTATACCATAAGTTGCTTTAACCCAAAACCTTACAACCCTCCAGTATTTAAGATAATCGTGATCTGGAGTAACTCGAGCACGAGCTTTTCTGATGTGTAGCCCTTTAAACTTCATTCAATTAAATTATTTATCTTTGTAAAGATACAAACAATATTCAAGATGCCTAAAATGACAAATAGTGCCAAGCGTAGACTTAGCAAACTAAGAAAAAAAGTTTCTAAAACTACTGTTAAGGGAAAAGTTAAAAGAGCAGCCCGCTTATCTAAAAGAGCAGGTAAAATAATCAAGACTGGAAAAAGAGGAACTGGAAGAGCAGTAGCTAAAGTTAAAAAAGTTGCTAACAGAATTAAAGGTAGTAAAGCTGGTAAAATAGCTTCTGCAGCAGTTAAGGTTTATCAAAATGTAAAGAAGGGTAAAGTTAAAGGAGCAGTTGATTCTGGAAAAGCATTAGTAAGTGCTGTAAAAGCAAAAAGAAGTTATCCAAAAAGAAAAAAATAAAAAGTCAAAAGAATTGTAAGAAAAATTAAAAGAAAAAAATAACTAACTAAATATATTAACATGGCAGATAGATTCACTCGTATAATGCGTAGATCCGATAGAATCGGTAATCGTGCATATAAAGCGGCAAGTAAAGGCAAAAGCAGAAAAGCAGATAGACTTAGAAGAAAGTCTTCTAAAGTAGCTGCTAAAGCAAGAGGGGTAGCTTGTAAAATAAATGCAAGAGGCAGAAAGACTTGTAAAAGAGTAAAAAGAAGTAACAGAGGATTTAACCCCCGTAAATACTAATGGCAAGAAAAATAGTTAACAACTATAGTTTTAAACAACATAAAAAACGACCAGGTGTTCACAGTAAAAACCGATTTACAAAACAAGTCGGTGGAAAGTATTACAGTGGCAAATTATATCGTGGTCAAGGAAGATAAAAATTAAAATAATGGCTAAAAAAGTTAAAAGAACAAAAGCTCAAAAAAAAGCTGATAGACAAAAAACTGTTACATTGGTTAAAACCAGTAAATACAGAAAAACAAGAGTAAAGAAAATCTCTAAAAATGCAGCTCGTAGAAAAATAAAAAGAAAAATGGCTAAAGATATGAGCCCTAAAGACAGACCTTTAACTATGTTAATTAAGGACACTGACAGAAGACCGTCACCACCTTTCCTAAGCTACAGAAGATAGCTTTATAAATTTAAAATTATGGCAAAAAAAGAAAATCCCTGTAAAGGCAAAAAAAAAGGAACAAAAGAATTAGTTACTTGTCAGTATAACAACAAAGTTATCTCTCAAAAAAAATATATTAGATTAATGAGGAAGATAAAAGGTAAAAAAACAAGTTTGGCTGATATGAGTGGTGTGAATTACACTCTCAGTGGACAAGCCTCAAGAGGAAAAGAATAAATTAATTATATTTGTATAAACATTAAAAATTAGAAATTATGGCACAAGGTTATAACTCAAGACTTGATGAATCATTAGGATCAAGACATAAAGGAAAGCACAAGCAATCTATGAAAGATCGTAGAAATGAATCAAAAGCAATGTCTAAAAAAATGTATGGACATGCATATGGTGCTGACAAGTCAATGTCTTACAGACACAAGTCATCTTGGAAACCTCACAGTTTTAAAAGATAAACTATGAAGGCTTTTCCAAAAATAAAAAAATCAAGGCAAGGTGCTTTTACATCTTGGGCTAAAAAAAATGGATTCAAAGATGCATGTAGTGCGGCGTCTGCAGTTATGAAGAGTAAAAAAAAATACTCTGGTAAAGTAGTTGCAATGGCCAATTATGCTAACAACTTTGGATGCAAAAGAAAATAAATTTAAATTAAATACTATGCCAAAAGCAAAAAAACCAACTTCAAAGAAAGCTAAGGTTAAAAAGCCAGTTGCTAAAAAAGAAGTTAAAGGAAAAGTAATAAAAACAAAGGTGGAAAAACCAACAATTGATATAACACATCAATATGTTCCACATGTACCAAGAAGAATTGATACAGTGCCTCCACCAAAAAAAGATTAAAATGGGAAAATTATTTGTAAAAATAGGATTATGGATTCAAAATATCTGGTGTAAGTTTCAATGTAAATGGAACTGGATGATATCTAAATTAATATTTAATGTTAAAGAATGCCCTGTAGCACAGTGTGTTTGTAAAAAATAAATTATGGCTGATAATAAATATAAAAGAGTCAAAGTATGTAAAACCAATAAAAAAGGTAAACAGAAATGCAAATATAAAAAAGTTAAAAGAACCCCTGCTGAAATGAAGATTATAAACAAAAAGTTTATAGGATCTTCACTTAGTGAAGGTATGGGTGCTATAGGAGAATCATAAAATAAAAAACAAAATGAAATCAAGAGGCTTAGGCGATAGTATAGAAAAATTCACAAAGGCAACAGGAATTAAAAGTGT
>JAIXHM010000257.1 GCA_030145825.1 Flavobacterium sp. | reverse complement strand
ATCGAATACTGAAGGGAAGAAATAAATTAATGAGTATAAAATAGGAATTTGTAATACTGCTGGAATACAACCAGCCATAGGATTAACCCCTGCTTTACTATATAACGCCATTGTTTCTTGTTGGCGTTTCATTGCATTATCTTTATATTTTTCGTTAATTTCTTGTATTTCAGGACGAATAATTTTCATTTTAGCCTGCGACAAATACGACTTATAAGTAATTGGCGACATGATTAAACGTACCAATATAGTAAAGAAAACAATTGCAATACCGTAAGGCATAAAACCTGAAATGAAACCAAAAACAGGAATAAAGACAAATTTATTTATCCAACCAAATATCCCCCAACCCAATGACATTACTTCATCTAAATTGCGATCATATTTGTTTAAAATTTGATATTTCGCTGGACCATAATACCAGTTCATTTGGTAATCTAACTTTCCGTTTTTAAATTCTAACGGTAATTTAGTTACAAAATTTTTAGTATAAACTGTATCGATATCTTCGTTTGCAACTAAATTTTCAGAAGTAAAACTAGCTGTTTTAAACGCCTCGTTTGTTAATAAAATAGTTGTAAACAAATGTTGTTTGTAAGCAATCCAAGTTACATCTTCAGCAGTTGCATCTGATAATTTTTTCTGAGCATTTAAATAGTCATCTTTACCATTTTCATACTCAAAACTAACTTCTGTATAACGATTTTCGTAAGAAATACTTTTTTCATTTCTATACGTTTTCATTTGCCATTCTAAATCTAAAGGCTTTGATGTGTTTACCACATCTTCTAATCCTTGAGAACGAATTGCAAAATCTAACATGTATTCGCCTGGTTTTAAAACATAACGATATTCTAAAAACTGATTTGGACCCGCTTTTAGTTGCATTGTTACAACCTGATTTTCGCCTTCTTTAGAAACTTTAGGTTCAAAAAACAAATCGTTTGTATGTAAAACTCTGTTATCTTTTGTATTTAAAGTAAGATCAAAATTAGCATTGTTGTCTTTAATTAGTTGAACTAATTGTTTTGAATCTTTATTAAATTTTTCGAAACCTAAAATTGTAGCTTCAGTAATAAAACCACCTTTATTAGAAATTTTAAGTGCTAAAACATCATTCTTTACTTCAGTAAATTCATCTTTCGCTGAAGGTAAAGTAGCAGAATATGCAAAAGAGCCTAATTCTTTTTGAGCATTTGCTACACTTAATGAATCGGTAGAGTTTGCAGTTACAACTGTAGCTGTTTTATTTACTTCCGCTTCAATTTTTTCTGTTTTAGCTTTTTCTTCTTGAGCTTTTATTTCTTCAGGTGTAGGAGTATTTGTATACATCATCCATACCAAAAGACCTGAAATTAAAACAAATCCAACAATAGACTTAATGTCTAACTTTTTTTCTTCCATTTAATTCGAGTTCAAAAGTTTAAGGTTTAAAAGTTTAAAATGACTTAAACTAAAAACTTTAAACCAATTATTTATTTTTATGTTTTACAGCGGCTTCAACCAAACTTACAAATAATGGGTGTGGATTTGCTACTGTACTTTTATATTCTGGGTGATATTGTACACCAATAAAGAACGGATGGTTTTCAATTTCTACAACTTCTACTAAACCTGTATCAGGATTTACACCAGAAGCTTTTAAACCAGCTTTTTCTAATTCGTTTAAATATTCCCCATTAAATTCATATCTATGACGGTGGCGCTCCATAATTTCTGATTTCCCATAAATTTTGTTTGCCAACGTATTTTCTTTCAAACTACATTTCCATGCACCTAAACGCATAGTTCCCCCCATATTTTCAATATTCTTTTGCTCTTCCATTAAATTAATAACCGGATGAGCAGTCACTTCGTTCATTTCAGTTGAATTTGCATCTTCATATCCTAAAACATTTCTTGCAAACTCAATAACTGCCATTTGCATTCCTAAACAAATACCTAAAAACGGTATATTATTTTCTCTTGCATATCTTACAGTTTGAATTTTACCTTCAATACCTCTACTTCCAAATCCTGGAGCAACAAGTATGCCGTCTAATCCTTTTAACTGTTCTTCTGCCGTTTTGGCATCTAAAAATTCTGAATGTACAGACACAACATTTACTTTTGTCTCATTTGCAGCTCCAGCATGAATAAACGCCTCTAAAATTGATTTATAAGAATCTTGTAATTCTACATATTTACCAACTAACCCAATTTTTACTTCGTGCTTAGGATTTTTCAATCTGTGTAAGAACTCATTCCATTGATTTAGATCAGGATTTTGTTGTTCTGGTAAACCTAATTTCTTTAATGCTACTTTATCTAAACCTTCTTCCAACATTAAATTTGGAACATCATAAATAGTAGAAGCATCAATTGATTGAATTACGGCTTCTTTCTTAACATTACAGAATAAAGCTAATTTTTGACGTAAATCATCTGACAATTCATGTTCTGTTCTACACACTAAAATATCAGCTTTTATTCCACTCTCCATTAATGTTTTTACAGAATGTTGTGTAGGTTTTGTTTTTAACTCACCCGCAGCAGCTAAATATGGTACTAATGTTAAATGAATTACTATTCCATTTTCCTCACCTAATTCCCATAACAATTGACGAACAGATTCGATATAAGGTAATGATTCAATATCACCAACAGTACCTCCAATTTCTGTAATAACAATATCAAAATCGCCTGATTTACCAAGCAATTGCATCCTTTGTTTAATTTCATTTGTAATATGAGGAACAACTTGAACCGTTTTTCCTAAAAACTCTCCACGACGTTCTTTCTCAATTACAGATAAGTATACTCTACCAGTTGTTACATTATTAGCTTGTGAAGTTGGAACATTTAAAAAACGCTCATAATGTCCAAGATCAAGATCCGTTTCAGCACCATCATCAGTAACATAACATTCTCCATGTTCATAAGGATTTAATGTTCCTGGGTCTACATTAATATAAGGGTCAAACTTTTGAATTGTTGTTCTGTAC
>JAIXHM010000256.1 GCA_030145825.1 Flavobacterium sp. | reverse complement strand
TTATTCCGTTAGACGCTGAAAAAGTCATACTTTGATATGTATAACTAGGTAAAAAAGTTATCTTGTTTACAAAATCATTATCAGTCTCTAAAATTATAGAGTCTGACATACCAATTAATATATCACTATCGCCATAACCATAATCCCAAGCTTTAGGCACATTAATATAATCTAAACTACTTATTTCTTGTGATGTTCCTAAATTTGTAACAGGACTTGTACTACCATAATCATTAGGATATGTATTTGCCAACTCTACTACAAAGTCTGAGACATCATTATAACTTAAAAATTCATTAGGAAAACTTTGAAGTAATTGAGTTCCAAAATCACTAGTATATGTTACAAATGTAAACACATTTAAAGTTCTATTTCTTTGAGAATCAGGAAAAGATTGATAAAAATCAAGTATTTGATGATTATTAAAAAAAGCTATTTTTGATTTATCTTTACCATCATAAACATAATAATTATTTACGAGTTTAAATTTTGGAGCAAAATTTCTGTCTGCTAATTCAACCATAAATATTTTAACATTTTGACTAAATGAAAAAAATGAGATTAATAAAAATAAAACTTTGATAAAATTATTCTTCATGATCTTCTGATTTTAATTTTAAATCATTTAATTCTTTTCTTAATTCAATAATATACAAAGTTAGTTCTTCAACTTTTTCTAAAAGTTTTTTATTCATCTCTCCTAATTGAACTCCATTTTCTTCTACTTCTTCTGCACTAGGAATATTTGGTAAGTGACCTTCTTCTTTAATATATTCTTCTACTTCATCTAAACTTGGAAGTTTATAATTTTCTTCAAATACATAATCTGGCCAACCTTGTAAGTCAACCTTAACCTCTTTGGTATGTATAAGACCATTTACAGATAATTCAGCGTCAGGTGTTTCAGTTCCAATACCAATTTTACCTTCTTTATCAATAATCATCCTTACTATATCGCTTCCAGAATAGAAATCTGTTCTTGTTGTAAATTTGATATCACCTGCTCGTGTGTTTCCTATTATATAGCTACCACTTGTATGTCCTTTTAAAACTACATCACCAGCATTTGCGACATTATTAAAATAGTAATCTCCTGTAGCAACTGCTGCCTGAAACATACCCCAAACAGGAGAAGTCGTTTCTGTCCTTAAAGTAATCAATGGCCATTCATCTGTTACTACTACAAATGGTGATTTTGATTTCAAACCCCAATTAAATGATGAGTCATCAACATTAATTGTTGTACCAATTTCTAATCTACCTTCAATAAATTGATTTCCATTAATCATTAATTTATTAGCGTTAAATGGAGGTAAATCGAATACATTATACCCTAATGCAATTCCGCCAATACGAGATTTATTATCAGTTGTAGATGTTCCAGAAGGTAAAAACTGAGAAAAACTGATTGAATAAATTAAAAGCCCAAAAATTAAAAGTGTTTTTTTCATAATTAAAAATATTTTTTGTTAGTTTTATATAAGTTATTAAAAAAAAGAAAGTTTAAAAAAACAAATCGATTAAATCCAAACTAAACAGATAAACGGTTAATTACTTTTACCTAAATGCTAAAAAAACACAAAACAATAGTTGTTCTTCCTGCTTATAATGCTGAAAAAACATTAGAAAAAACCTATAATGAAATTCCATTTGATATAGTAGATGATGTAATTCTTGTAGATGATTCCAGTTCTGATAATACTATTTTTTTGGCTAAACAATTAGGAATACAACATATTATAAAACATGAAAAAAATTTAGGTTACGGTGGAAACCAAAAAACTTGTTATGATAAAGCTCTTGAATTAAATGCGGATATTGTAATCATGTTACACCCTGATTATCAATACACTCCTAAATTAATTCATTCAATGTCCTTTTTAATCGCAAATGATGTCTACAAAGTTGTTATTGGTTCAAGAATTTTAGGAAAAGGTGCTCTAAAAGGCGGAATGCCAATTTATAAATATATTGCTAATAGATTTTTGACTTTTTTTCAAAATTTACTTATGAATCAAAAGCTATCCGAGTATCATACTGGTTATAGAGCTTTTAGCAGTGAAGTTTTAAGAAATATAAACTACAAAAGCAATTCAAATGACTTCATTTTTGATAATGAAATGATAGCTCAAATTTTTATGAAAGATTATGAAATAGCTGAAATTACTTGTCCAACAAAATATTTTGAAGAAGCCTCATCGATTAATTTTAAAAGAAGTTTAAAATATGGTTTAGGTGTTTTAACTGTATCAATTAAATATTTCTTACATCGTAATAAAATCTTTAAAATAAATATTTTCAATGCCTAGAATCTTAAATAAAAAAAATATAAGTTTATTCATAATTGTTTTTATCAATTTTCTTTTTCTGTTGAAGTATTCAAAAAGAGCAAGTCAATATTATATATTAATCTCAAGTGTAATTATATTTTTTCAACTTTTTTTAATTCAATACTTCGAAAAAGTTTTTTCATTTCTAAAAAAAATAAAAATTTCTCCATTATTAATATTGATAACAATTTCAATTATTTCTTTAATTGTTGCTAATAAAATTCCACTTGAAAATTTAAAAATAGATAGATGGAGTGTTACTAGTAGCTTTTGGGACAATTATTTTAAAGATTTATATGTTTACAATGCAAAATCTTTTGATGGAAATAATCCAGGTCCAATGCCTTTTTATTTTATTATAATGCTACCTTTTTATTTTTTAAAAGAATACAGCTACATCACAGTTATTGCTATTTTTTTACTTTATAGTAAAATTAGAAAATCTAAAGAAAGAGAGTTATTTACAATACTTGTTATATCATCAGTTTATATTTATTATGAGATTATTGCTAGAAGTAATATATTTTTTAACTCAACCTTAATTCTTATTTCTTTATTTTACTTTTTCAATAAAAATAAAAGTATTGTTTTAAATGGAATTATATTTGGACTACTTTTATCTACAAGAAATGTTTTTGTAATTGTATACGGAATCACTTTTTTATTTTCATTGAAAAAAGACATTCAAAGTTTTAAAT
>JAIXHM010000255.1 GCA_030145825.1 Flavobacterium sp. | reverse complement strand
ACCCATAGCTGTAACGAAAATTACCGATAAAGCCATGATAATAGAAGCCTTTAATTCTGCTGTAATTGCTAATGCAGAACAAATACCTAATACTTGAACAGTAATTGGGTTATTGTCAAACAAAGGATCCTTTACAAGCCCTAAATTCTTTTTTGAGAACAATGGCTCTGTTTCTGTTTTTTTAGTATCTGCCATAGTTTATTTTTTTAAAGTTTCAAAATAAGGTAAGTACAGGCTAATTCCTTTTTTCAACATAGCACTTACACCATTACTCGTAATAGTAGCACCAGAAATTGCATCAACTTCATTATCTGTCTTATCTTCATTGTTAGGATCTGCATTAGATTTAGATGTAGTTACCGCTTTGTAATTACCTTCTTTATCATAAATCATTTCACCTTTGAAATCATCTTTGAAGAAATTTTCAGTAATATTAGCACCTAAACCTGGAGTTTCTCCTTTGTGATCAAAGAATACCCCGTTGATAGATTTCAAATCATCGTTAAGTGCAACATATCCCCAAATAGCATCCCATAAACCATTTCCTCTTACTGGAATAATGTAAATAGTTTTACCATCTTTCTCACTAACAAACATTGGTAAACGTTGCGTTTTACCAGCTTTTGCAGCGTCTTGTTCTTTTTTAACATCAATTAAATAAGCTTCAGGATTTTCGGTAGCTGTTGTACCTTCAATCACATATTGTTTTTTGATGTATTGAGTAAACATCTCTGTAGCATTTGCACGAGTTGCATCTACTCCAATTGAACTTAAAATATCTAATTGCGTTTTAACTTTATCGTTATTATCACGCATTTCTTTCGTTGCATTTGCAAAGAATGCCAACAACGAACCTACTACAACTACTAATATTACTGCGAATACTAGAGTATATACGTTTGAATCTGTACGTTTTGTTGACATAAATTAAGCAGTTTTAAGTTTTAAACGTTTCATTCTTCTCTTAACATTTGCTTGAACTACATAATGATCGATAGTTGGAGCAAATACGTTCATTAATAAGATTGCCATCATTACTCCTTCAGGATATGCTGGGTTGAAAACTCTAATTAAAATTGAAAACAATCCAATTAAGAATCCATATACAATCTTACCGATATTAGTTTGAGAAGCAGTAACTGGGTCTGTAGCCATATATACTATACCAAAAGCAATACCACCAACTAATAAATGTTGGTACCATGGGAAATGCATTAAGCTATAAAATTTAGTACCTTCTAAGATTACTCCAGAATCAACTAATCCGTTAAAGATTAATCCCATTACTGCAGCACCTACAACAGCCGAAATCATAATACGAGCACTTCCAATTCCTGATAAGATTAACAATAAAGCACCTACCAAAATTAATGCTGTAGACGTTTCGCCAACTGAACCTGGAATGAATCCCATAAACATATCGTAAGCCGAATGATGTAATTCTTTATTTTGAGCTAATTGACCTAAAATAGTTTCACCTGAAATAGCGTCAACTCCATTGGCTTTCATTACTCCATCAACAGCTCCATGAACCCAAACTTTATCTCCAGACATCCATGCTGCCCAGTTAAAGAATAAGAATGCACGAATTGTTAAAGCAGGATTAAGTACATTCATACCAGTACCACCAAATAACTCTTTACCAATGATTACACCAAAGGCAACTGCAACAGCTAACATCCATAAAGGCAAATCAATTGGCACAATTAATGGCACTAACATACCTGTTACTAAGTATCCTTCTTCTACTTCATGTTTTTTAACAGTAGCGAAAATAAATTCGATACCTAAACCAACACCGTAAGAAACAATTAATAAAGGAAGAATTTTTTGTAAACCAACGATGAAATTATCTAAACTTAAGAAAGCTGTATTTTCAAAACCATTGATTTGTCCGTTCATTTGATAACCAGCATTGAACATACCAAAAAGTAATACTGGAATCATAGCCATAATAACCGTGTTCATTACACGTTTTAAATCGGCAGCATCTCTAACATGTGCACCTGAATGCGTAGTTATGTTAGGCATATAAAGAAAAGTGTGTAATGCATTGAACGATTGTTCAAATTTAGTACCCTTATACTTTTCTTTTAAATTATGTAAATTTTGTTTTAAACTCATTTTTAGTGATATTAAATTTCTTTAGAGATTAACCTACTTCTTTAATCATTAAATCTAAACCTTGTCTCACTATTCTTTGATGATCTTGTTTAGAAACATCAACAAATTCAGTTAAAGCAAAATCTTCAGGAGCTACTTCGTAAATTCCTAAAGCTTCCATTAAGTCAAGATCTTTAACTAAAATTGCTTTTAATAGCTGCATTGGATAAATATCTAAAGGACAAACTTTTTCATATTCACCAGTTAATACAAATCCTCTATGTTCTCCATTTGTATTTGTATTCAAATCGTATTTCTTGTTTGGTGTTAAAAACGAAAACATTCCTGCTCTGTAAACACTAAACTTGTTTGGACGTGGTAAATTCCAACCAAAGAAATCATAATCATTTCCTTCAGGAATTGCTGTAACTTGATGATGATAAAAACCTAAGAAATCTGCGCCAGACTTTTTATCTCCTGTTAAAACATTTCCACTGATAAGTCTATAATTTCCATCTTTTAAATTTCCAGCAACAACATCACTCATTTGAGCTCCTGAAATTACTTTCACATAAGATGGTTTTTCGAAACCTGTACCTGTAAGAGCAACTGTTTTTTCAAAATTAACTTTACCATTTAAGAATAATTCTCCAATAGTAGCAACGTCTTCAATTTGCACAACCCAAACACGCTCTCCTTTATTCAAAGGATCTATAGCAGCAATTTGAGTCGAAACCAATCCAACTGGATGTTTTCCTGCACCTTTGTGAACCTCTACTCCATCTATAGAAGGAAGAAAGCTTGATTTTGCATCAACAGTTACATGAACTTTTCCTGCAGTCAATTTTTTTAACGCCTCAAAACCAGCTTGTAAAGCTTCTTTTTTATCCGCTAAAACATAATTCAAATCACCTGCTAATGGAGCTGAAT
>JAIXHM010000254.1 GCA_030145825.1 Flavobacterium sp. | reverse complement strand
TTTTAGATCAAGCTCTTGAATATAAATAGAGCAAAAATCAATACCTTATTTGGGCAAAAAAGCGTTTCTAAAAAGAAACGCTCCTTATAAAATTTCCCAATTTTAGCGGTCTGGACGGGACTCGAACCCGCGACCCCATGCGTGACAGGCATGTATTCTAACCAACTGAACTACCAAACCAGTGCTTAATTGCGAGTGCAAATATACAACGCTTTTTCAATCTTCCAAATATTTTTACAAAAAAAATTAAACTTTTTTTTACTATTTTAACCAAACTTCTGTTTTTCAACTAAATAGGTGGTTAAAATTTTTTCAAAATTTTTTCCAATTTCTACTGGTACATATTGAATTTTATATTGCAAACACGATTCTTTTATTTTTCTAAAATAGTCTTGAATCGATTTTTCATAGTCATTTTTTAAATTATCGGAAAAAACATTAATTGATTCTCCTGTTTCTAGATCAATAAATTTCTTTGGCGCATTATCGAAATCGAAAGAAAATTCGGTTTTTTGATCATATACATGAAAAACTACTACTTTATGTTTGTTGTGTTTTAAATGTTGTAAAGCCTTAAAAATTTTATCTTCGCTTTCACTTTGAAACATATCGGTAAATAAAATTACCATTGAGCGTCGATGAATATTCTCTGCAATTTGATGTAAGAAAGCAACTGTATCAGTCTTTTTTAAAGGTTTCTCGGTTTTTAAAAGCGCTTCTAGTTTATTTAAAATCATGCGGTGATGACGATCGCTACCTTTTTCGGGCGAATAGTATTCATATTCGTCGGAATACACACTTAAACCAACTGCATCTCGCTGCTTTTTAAGTAAGTTCATTAAACAAGCCGAGGCTAAGACCGAAAATCCAATTTTATTCTCATAAAACTCTTGGTTTGAACCTAATTCAGGATAATGCATCGAAGAAGAGTTGTCGATTATTAAATGACAACGCAAATTAGTTTCTTCTTCATAGCGTTTAGTATATAATCTATCGGTTTTAGCAAAAAGTTTCCAATCGATATGCTTAGTACTTTCTCCTGGATTGTAAATTTTATGCTCGGCAAACTCTGCAGAAAAACCATGAAATGGCGACTTGTGCATTCCCGAAATAAAACCCTCAACAATTTGGTTTGCTAAAAGTTCTAAATGCTGAAAACTCGATATTTTTTCAATTTGAGAATCTAATTTCATATCGTAAAGATAATGAAAAACCAATTCTTTGTTTAAGTTAAAACCATAAAAAAAGGACAAACTTTCGTTTATCCTTTTCATTTCTTTTTCAAAAAATCATATTACAACAATGCATCAATTGCATCTGTATAAGTCTTTTTAGGAGCAACACCAACCTGTCTTCCTACTACTTCTCCATTTTGAAAAACTAATACTGTAGGAATGTTACGAACTCCGTATTTTGCAGCAAATTCTTGGTTCGCATCAACGTCAACTTTACCAACTACTGCTTTCCCTTCATATTCTGAAGAAATTTCGTCGATAACTGGACCAACCATTCTACATGGACCACACCAAGCTGCCCAAAAATCTACTACTACTGGTTTATCTGACTTTAATACTACTTCCTCAAAAGTAGCATCTGTTATTGCTAATGCCATATCTTTTCGTTTAATCTTGTTTATTTATTACAATACAAATTTAATTATTTATTTTGAATAGAAAATGTTAGCTAAATTACTTTTTGCTATATAACAATAGTTTTAATTGATGCAATTAATTCAATTTAAAGTTAATTTGTCTATTTTCTAACTCTTGCAACAACTCGTTTGAAATTTTAATTTTCATTTTACGACTTGGCATACTTAATTTTGTTACCACTTGAACTTGTTCCACTTCAGTAACCATTGGTTCCACCTCAACTTCAATATTTTCCTCATAACCTTCTGTTTCTAAAGTTTCAACCGTAGCTTCCGAAACAACTTGTTTCATTACTTTTTCAAGTTCCAAAACTTCAATCGTAACTTGATGATCACCTTTTTCTTTTTGGAACAAATCGAATAACGATTGAATCAAATTTTCACTCAATTCGGTAATATTAAATTGTAACACTAGTTTTTTTGCAAAAGAAGGTAAAACATCTTGTAGCATTTTTACATCTAAAAACTGAATTTTAGGATCGCTTCGTTTTCCTTCTGCATTTACCCAACCTTCTTTTACCACAAATTTTAAAAACGTAAAATTATTCTGAATTAAAAAATGACGGAACTTTAAATATTCTTCACCAAAAATTCTAAACTCATAACTTTCATCATAACCTTCTAAGGTAAACATTCCCCAGCCTTTTCCATTTTTGGCTGTTCGATGCTCAACTTTAGTAATAATTCCACCAACTGAAACATTCTTTCCAATAAAAGGGTTTAGATCGTTTAAGTGTTCCAATTTCGTATTGCAGAAATACTTCATTTCGTATTTGTAATCATCTAAAGGATGACCCGAAATGTAAATTCCAACTACTTCTTTCTCTTTGGCTAATTTTTCCATCGTGCTCCATTCCTCACAAGGCGGAACAACAGGTTCAGGAATTTGCACTTCAGAAGCATCGCCAAACAAACTTACTTGCGCTGAATTTTCATTTTCTTGAAATTTAGAACCGTAGCGCATGGCTTTTTCTAAGAAAGTAATTCCGTCGCCTTCATCGTGAAAATATTGTGCCCGATGCGTATCGCCGAAACCATCAAAACCTCCTGCCAATGCTAAGTTTTCAAAAGCTTTTTTATTTGCAGCACGCAAATCGATTCGCTTTGCTAAATCAAAAATAGATTTATATTTTCCATCTTTTCTATTCTCTACTATAGTATCAACCGCTCCTTGTCCAACTCCTTTAATAGCTCCCATTCCAAAGCGAACCGCGTAATCCTCATTTACAGTAAATTTGTAATACGATTCGTTCACATCTGGACCCAAAACTTTCAATCCCATTCGTTTACATTCTTCCATAAAGAACGAAACTTGTTTGATGTCATTCATGTTATTGGATAGAACTGCCGCCATATATTCTGCAGGATAATGTGCCTTTAAAT
>JAIXHM010000253.1 GCA_030145825.1 Flavobacterium sp. | reverse complement strand
GAATACAACAGTGTGGAATTAATGGAACTGTTGCATACTTCTTTTGAGAAAAGTAATGCCTTGTTAAACCAATTAAAAGAAGCGGTGAAATAATGAGTTGGCAAAAAGTAAAATTAGGGCAATTTCTCAAAAATCGTGAAGGACGTTATAAGCCAAAAGATCCTGCTATTCAAGGTTTAAAGCGAATTGAAAAAATTGATTTTTCAGGAACAATTTATTTATCTGATAAAGTATCGAATACAGATATGATATTAGTTAAAAAAGGAGATTTGGTAATTTCTGGTATCAATGTTGAAAAAGGAGCAATGAATATTTATCAAGGTGATGAAGATGTAGTTGCTACAATTCATTATTCTTCATATGAATTTGATGAAAAGCAAATTGATATTGATTTTTTAACCCATTTTTTAAAAAGTTTAGAGTTTAAAAAAGCTTTAAAAGAACAAGTTCCAGGTGGTATAAAAACGGAAATTAAACCAAAACATATTCTTCCTTTAGAAGTTGAAATACCAACTGATGTTAAAGAACAAAGAAAGGTTGTTAAGAAGTTAAATGAAAATAATTCAATAATTGAAGATGTTTCATCCGAACTCACTCACCAACTCGACCTAATCAAACAACTGCGTCAGGCTTTTTTGCGTGAAGCGATGCAAGGCAAACTTTGTCATGCTGAACTCGTTTCAGCATCTCAAGAAACAGGACAACAACTTCTTGAAAAAATAAAAGCCGAGAAAGCCCAATTAATAGTAGAGAAAAAACTGAAAAAAGAAAAAGAGTTACCACCAATAACTGAAGATGAAATTCCTTTTGAAATTCCTGAGCATTGGGCTTGGTGTAGGTTGGGGGAGATTTGTAGTATAAAAGGAGGTAAAAGAGTTCCAAATGGTTATAAGTTATTAAAAGATCCAACTCCATATATTTATATTCGAGTAAGTGATATGAAAAATGGAACAATTAGTGATAATGATTTACATTATATTGATGAATATGTATACCAAAGTATAAAACAATATACTATTGGTAAAGATGATATTTATATGACAATTGTTGGAGGAACAATCGGAAAATGTGGTTTAGTTCCTGAAAAATTTGATAATATGAATTTAACTGAGAACGCAGCAAAAATCACTCCGATTTTAGTTGATAAAAAATTCTTATGGAAATGTTTAGATAGTCCATTTTGTCAAAGCCAATTTATTGATAAAACTAAACAAGTTGGTGTACAAAAAATGGCTTTAAATAGGTTCTCAAGTTCATTAATTCCACTCCCACCATTCAACGAGCAAGTGCAAATTGTGGCTAAGTTGGAGGAGTTACTAGCGTTTTGTGATGGTTTAGAGGAGAGTATTACCGAAAGTCAGGGGTATAATGAAAAGTTGTTGCAACAGGTGTTGAGAGAGGCGTTGCAGGGGGAATCATTAACAGTAAATAATTAAAATAAGTTAACCTTTTAAATTATCAAATATGAATAAGAAGTTGAATGTTTTTTTGGATTTATTATTAGTATCAGCATTATCTTTTATCCTTATTAATTTTTACAAAAGTACAGACTTAGAAGGTAGTTCAAGTGAAAATTTAACATTTGGAATTGTCATATTGATGGTCGTGGCATTATTCTTTAATTGGTATGATAAGTTAGAAAAGAAAAAATGGGTTTATTATGCAATTATTACGGGTATTTTTGTTTTAGGACTTATACTTGTATATCTAATGAATGAAATACAAAATGGTTATTAATAATAGTAATATTTAGAAAGTTGTTGTAATAGGTTTTGAGAAAGATGTAGCTGAAGGAAAATGAAGTTGTTTAAATAAATATAAAATGAATCTTTGTATAGAATGTGGTTGTAGTATTAGTCAAAGCGTTTTTGATTATTCCACGAGTAATATGGGACATCCTTTATGTATAAATCATCAAAAATGGTTAAATGCTATTTTTTATAATAGTTCAACAACACCTCATGCAATTGAATTGTATTTTGCTTTAAAAAGAAGAGGAGTACCAGCTGAATTAGAAAAATGGGATGGATATAAAACAATTGACATTGCAGTCACTGATGCTAAAGTAAATATCGAAGTAGATGGAAAACATCACAATTATAATCATCAACAAGCACTCAGCGATTTAAAGCGTACTTACTTTAGTTTTCAAAAAGGTTATTTAACGTTAAGAATACCTAATAGTTTAGTGGAATGGAGTATTGAAGAAACAGCTGATTATATTACTGGATTTTTAATTGAAAGTAAGAATAGGAAATATTAATTGAATTTTATTTTATACTAACTATACAAGCAAGAGCAAATTGCCGCTAAGTTAGATGAGTTAATGGCGTTTTGTGTTGGTTTAGAGCAAAGTATAAAGAAAAGTCAAGGGTATAATGAAAAATTGTTGCAACAGGTGTTGAGAGAGGCGTTGCAGGGTTAGTTTATGAATTTCGAAAGAACAATTAGAATAAATAAAGTTTTAAGAGAACTAAATATTAGTTTAGATAGGGCTATTACTATTTTAAAAACTGGAAATTTCGAAATTGAATGTTCTCCAAATGCAAAAATTAATGAGCCTGAATATGAGTATTTAAAATATAGATTGAGCAATCCTTTACCTGATGTTAAGGAAAATATCACCATTAATGACCAAATAAAATTAACTAAAAATAGAGATAAATTAGGTTCAGCAACATCGGTTTTTAAATACTTTGGTGTTCAAGATTATAATATTGAAGGCTTTAAAAAAAGTTATCTTTATTATTCTAATTACTCAAATTTTAATGATCCATTTGATTGTAATATCGAGCTAATTACTTTTGATAAAGCGAGAAAAAGAACTAGACATAAAAGAAAAGAAGAACTATTAAAAGAAAACTTTAAGAATTTAGGTGTTTGTTGTTTTAGTCGTAATGTAAATTCTATTTTAATGTGGGCTCATTATGCATCAAACCATAAAGGGTTTTGTCTTGAATTTCATTCTAATAGGTCATTGGATGGAATAAATCCTTTAGATGTTATTTATGTAAATAATTTTGTAAAGGCAGCCTATTACAAGAA
>JAIXHM010000252.1 GCA_030145825.1 Flavobacterium sp. | reverse complement strand
GTTTAACAAAAAGTGAGAATGTAGAACTTACTATAATCTTATTATTTTCAATAGCAACGGCCCCTACTGAAAGTATTCTATCCGTTTTAAAATCTAATCCGGTAGTTTCACAATCAAAAACAACATATCTATTTGAACCTTCAGATTTCTCAAAAGAAGCTAAATAATTTTCCCAAAATTTAGGATGTTCTTTTGCTATTTTTTTAAACCAATTCCAACTCATATTTTACGTAAAATAAGTTAATTGAAAACGATTTTTGATAATCTCTTGAATCTCAGAAATGGGTTGAAAAGCATTTTTAAGTTTTACTTTATCTAATTTTGATAACTCACTTAAATTCAAATACCTACCATTTGAACTATTTCGTAATCCTTCTTCGGTTCTAAACTTTAAAAGTTCTAAAAAAGCTTCTGCACAAGCTTCAAATATTGCCGCATTTTGAGGTTCTTTTTCGGCTAATTTCATAAAGCGATAAGCAGTATTGTCATTATGTCTAATTCCACATTGAATAGCTAACAATCGTGCCGCATCAATTAATGGAACCAAACCTCTAGCTTTAATATCAAAAGTGTCTTTGTGTTCGCCATCATTTTCTACTAAAAATTGTCTAAAGAATCCTAGTGGTGCTGGATTTTTTAAAGCATCAGCTCCTAAATAAGCAAAGAATAAATCATTGTTTGCTGTTTCTCCAAAAACAACATTTGAAATTTCATTAATTAACGATTCATCGCCATAAACAAAATCATAGTCAAAAAAAATAGTACACATTAAAATTCCTTTTTCTCCTGGAGTGTGAATCCATCCTTTAAATTGATTTTTCCAATCACTTAATGATTTACACCATAGAGGATTACTTGCCATCATTTCTGCTGGACAATAATCATAACCTATTTTATTTAATTTTTTGGTTACTTTTTTAGCTAAATCTAAAAAATACTTTTTGACTTCATCATATCGTTCATCTTCAACATCTTCAAATACGATAGCATTATCTTGATCTGTTAACAATAATTGTTCTTTTCTGCCTTGACTTCCAATATTAAACCAAGCAAATTGGGCTGGAGGAGGAGTTCCTATTTTTTGAATAGACAAATCAATACATCTCTTTATGATTGCATTATTAATTTCTCCAGTTAATGAACAAATGTGATTTATTGGAATGTTTTTATCAATAGAATTCTGAATCAAATCGGTTAATTTTCGTCTTACAATAACTAAATCATCTGTTTTTTCGGCTCTTTTTGTTTCTTTAATTAAAACACCTGGGTTGTTAGCTTGAGCAACAACCACATCATGCTCAGAAATAATTCCTGTTATTTCCGATTGATTACTTCCGTCTTTGGTGACACATAAATGACCAACATTATTCTTTAACATACTTATTTGTGCTTCAGCAATAGAAAGATTCTCAGGAACTGTTATAACTGGTGAAGACATAATTTTATTAATTGGTGTATCGATAGAAAATAATCCAGTTGCAATTTTTGAACGTAAATCTTTATCGGTTACAATTCCTACAGGAAGTTTTTTTTCTTGAATAATAATACTACCAATTTTTCTAGAAGACATAGTTTGGGCAACAAATTTAACAATGTCGTGTGGTGAAGCCGTAACTGGATTTTTAGTATAATTTATAGGTTGAAAAAATTGAATTTCGTTAGAAGCATCATCATAAATTACATTCTCAGAAATTAATTTTCCTTTGTTGTTCTTATCAAGAGGATTTCTAGTATTTGATGCAAAACTCTGTAATAAAAAGTCTAATACATCAGTATTTTGCATTGCAATTGGTTTAAATGTTTCTATTGGAATTGCATATACAATACTTTCTTCACGAGCTTTTGCAGTCATTAAATAATTATCTTTTGCAAAAAACGGTCGTAATCCTAAAATATCACCTTCATCACATTTATCGATTAAAATATCATCTGTATCTGAAGTAACCGATAAACCGATTGCGCCATTTGCAACTACATAGAAGTCACTGTGTGTTTTGTCATTTACATTAAATAATATTTGATTTTTTTCTAAATATAAAACTGAACAATTTTTAGAAACAGTAAGAATATCTTCGTATTTCAATTCTTTAAAAGGATGAAATTGTTTTAAAAAATCGGCAATGCGTTCAGCAATAGGGTTTTTCATATATAAATAGCTTTAAGTAAAGATACAAGAAAAATGGATATAATAAAATATTTTATTTTACATAATGTATATTATAATTCAAATATAAATATTACTGTAATTAAGACATAATTAAGTTTGAACCAATTATAAAAATAACTATTTTTGCGAACCCAATTAAAATAACACCAATGGAAAATAAAAATGCAATTAAATTAATTGAGAAAATTCAAAAGAATTTATTACAAGATAAATTTGATGTTTCTGAAATCGTTGAAGATTTAAAAAAAGTTAGAGAAATTTCTATGCAAGAAAATATTCCTACCGTTACAAAATCTTTAAGATTAGCTTACGAGCATTTAGAAAAAAATAAAGCATTTTTAATTTCAATTCCGGCTGATATTGAAGAAAATGAAACAGATTCTATCGAAGATATTTCAAAATTTTCTGACTCTAATGATATTGAAAGTTTAGAATATTATTTGTCTTTATTAACAGATTTAGGTAAGAAAAATAATATTTTAGATATAAAAGCATATAACGAAGCTTTTTTAGCTTTCTAAAATTTTCTATTTTACATAATATTTTAAAAAATCGGTCTAGTACCGATTTTTTTATCTATAATTTAACGTAATACTCCATTATAAGTAATTAATTTTACGCTCACAATAAAAATTAGAAATGCAAAAACAGAAAAAATCTAAATTACGTTTATTACATCAGTATTATAAATACACTGGTTTTTATAGGTTTATTTGGGAGAATACTAAAAAAGCTTTACTTCCAATTTTACTTTTTATAGCAGTATTATTATTTATAAATTACAGAGTAATGAGTATTAATGATATGTTACTATATATAACTAATAATTTAAGCGATACTCTAATTTTTACTGTATTTTTTATCTCAGAGAGTTTCTTAGGATTATTACCTCCAGATATATTTATTGCTTGGACCAAAAATTCTGAATCACCTCTACTCTAT
>JAIXHM010000251.1 GCA_030145825.1 Flavobacterium sp. | reverse complement strand
ATACAGATGACTCAACTGCCAGTCAACTTACTGTAACTCCAAGTGACCAATATTGTATTACTGCTATGGTTGATTTTGGTACAAAAGTTTTGGGGACTCAAAATGCAACAATGAAAAGCGTCTCAGAATTTAAATCGGAAATTTCTAGTTGTAGAACATTTAGCTTTTTACATGAATTAGAAGCTTTATTAAATCATGGTTTAATTAAAGGCGGCGATTTAAATAATGCAATTGTATATGTAGATAAAGAGATTTCTCCTGAAACTATGGAAAATCTTAAAAAAGCATTTAATAAAGACTCTATTTCTGTTAAACCAAACGGAATTTTAGATAACTTAACGTTACATTATCCAAATGAAGCGGCACGTCATAAATTGTTAGATGTAATAGGCGATTTGTCTTTAATTGGAACAAGAATTCAAGGAAAAATTATTGCAAATAAACCAGGTCATTTTGTGAACACTCAGTTTGCAAAGAAAATGTCTAAGATTATAAAGTTAGAAGAACGTAATAATGTTCCTTCATATGATATCAACAAAGAACCTGTTTTGGATATTCATGGCATCATGAATTTATTACCTCACAGACCACCATTCTTGTTAGTAGATAAAATATTAGAACTTTCAGATACTCATGTTGTTGGTTTGAAAAATGTTACAATGAATGAAGATTTCTTTGTTGGACATTTTCCTGGAGCACCTGTAATGCCTGGAGTTTTACAAATTGAAGCAATGGCTCAAACAGGTGGAATTTTAATTTTAAGTACAGTTCCAGATCCTGAAAATTACTTAACCTATTTTATGAAAATAGACAATGTTAAGTTTAAAAATAAAGTGTTACCAGGCGATACATTATTTTTCAAATGTGATTTAATTTCTCCAATAAGAAGAGGAATTTGTCACATGCAAGCATATGCATACGCCAACGGAAAATTAGTTTCTGAAGCGGAATTAATGGCACAAATTGTTAAAGTAAAATAGTAATTAGTTAAAAGTAAATAAGTAAATGGTTACTTTTAATTGAAATTAAATAATAAAATAGAATAATTAGTATTTAGTAAAAGTCAAATATTTTTAAAATAAGTAAAAGGCGTACTACTACTTACTAATTACTAATAACTAAAAAATATGAATCAACCACTAGCATATGTACATCCTGGAGCAAAAATTGCTCGTAATGTGGTAATTGATCCTTTTACTACGATTCACAATAATGTTGAAATTGGTGAAGGTACTTGGATTGGCTCTAATGTAACAATTATGGAAGGGGCTCGCATTGGGAAAAATTGTAATATTTTTCCGGGTGCAGTAATTTCTGCAATGCCACAAGATTTAAAATTTGGTGGTGAAGATTCATTAGCCATAATAGGTGATAATACTACTATTAGAGAATTTGTTACGGTTAATAGAGGAACAGTAGCATCTGGTAAAACTGTAGTAGGAAAAAATTGTCTTATCATGGCAACCGCACATATTGCTCATGATTGTCATTTGGGAGATAATGTTATTATTGTAAATGGTGTTGCACTTGCAGGACATGTAGAAGTTGGCAATCACGCAATTATTGGTGGTTTAGCAGCAGTTCATCAATTTATTCATATTGGCGATCATGCAATGATTTCTGGTGGATCTCTAGTTAGAAAAGATGTTCCCCCTTTTACAAAAGCAGCAAAAGAACCACTTTCTTATGTAGGTATTAACTCTGTTGGATTAAGAAGAAGAGGTTTTTCTACTGAAAAGATTAGAGAAATACAAGAAATTTACAGAATTTTATACCAAAAAAATTACAACACTTCTCAAGCATTGAGTATCATTGAAGGCGAAATGGAGGCTACTCCAGAACGAGATGAAATTATCCAATTCATTAGAAACTCTTCGAGAGGAATTATGAAAGGATATTCAGGAATTTATTAATATTTATCAAACTATAACAAACAAATTATAATGGCTACAACAGCAGATATTAAAAACGGATTATGTATTAAGTTTAATCACGATATTTACAAAATCGTTGAGTTTTTGCACGTTAAACCAGGTAAAGGTCCTGCTTTCGTTAGAACAAAATTAAAATCATTAACAAATGGAAAAGTTTTAGATAATACTTTTTCTGCAGGTCATAAAATTGAAACGGTTCGTGTTGAAACACATACTTTTCAATATTTATATGCTGAAGGAAATGATTTTCACTTCATGAACACTGAAACGTTTGAACAAATTACTTTAAATAGAGATATTTTAGACGCTCCAGATTTATTAAAAGAAGGAGAAAATGTAATGGTTCAAATCAATACAGAAACTGATTTACCTTTATCAGTAGATATGGCAGCTTCTGTAATTTTAGAGGTTACTTACACAGAGCCTGGTGTTAAAGGAAATACAGCGACCAATGCAACTAAACCGGCAACAGTTGAAACTGGAGCTACAGTAAACGTTCCTTTGTTTATTAATGAAGGTGATAAAATTAAAATTGATACAGCAACAGGAAAATACATGGAGCGTGTATAATTATAAGTAATAGTGAAAAGTGATTAGAATAAACTAATCACTTTTTTTTCGTATCACTAATTACTAAAATTTATGAAATTTAATAAAACCTATAACCTTAGCGAAATTGCCTCAATAATTGAGTGTAATTTTATTGGAGAAGCAAATTTTCCTGTTTCAGGAATGAATGAAATACATGTTGTAGAACCTGGAGATATTGTTTTTGTCGATCATCCTAAATATTATGACAAAGCACTTCAATCAGCTGCTACGATTGTTTTAATTAACAAAGAAGTAGATTGTCCTGAAGGTAAAGCTTTGTTAATCTCGGATGATCCATTTCGAGATTTCAATAAATTAAGCAAACACTTTAGACCATTTGTTGATTCTTCTGTGGCTATTTCTCCAACAGCTGAAATTGGAAAAAATACAATTATTCAACCCAATTGTTTTATTGGTAATAATGTAAAAATTGGCGATAATTGTCTTATCCACTCAAATGTTTCTATTTATGATAATACAATTATTGGCGACAATGTAATTATTCATGCAGGAAGTATTTTAGGAGGTGATGCTTTTTATTACAAAAAGAGACCTGAAGGTTATGATCAATTGCTATCTGGAGGTAGAGTAGTAATAGAAGATAATG
>JAIXHM010000250.1 GCA_030145825.1 Flavobacterium sp. | reverse complement strand
TTGCTACTATTTCTAAAACAATATCTTTAGGAGTATAGTTGTATTTTTTTACAAATGTTAATTTTGAATCACTATATGTAAATAGACTATTACAATTTAAACAACCAAAACTTTTTAATTCAAAACTAGAATTAATAATTGATTCATGCTTACATTTTGGACAAGTCAGCTCCATATTATCTTTCAACTTCTATTTGTTTAACAATACTTGCTTCAAAGTAAGCTATAAAATCTTTGGCAATACTTCTTACTTTACTAGAATTATCTTGGGAATAATTACACAAATAAACATCCATCGTTAATGTACTAATTTCTGGCCAGGTATGGATACAAATATGTGATTCTTTTAAACAATAAGCAATCGTGAAACTTCCGTTTTCAAAAACAAATGACGTATTCCCAACTTTTTCTAATTGGTTTTCAAGGAGAAGATTGTCGGTATAAGCAACAAAACCATACAAATCTATTAATTTATTACTATTTAAAACCTCGAGTGTTAATAATTGATGAATTCCTAAAATATTTTTTTGCTTATCCATTTTTTAAAGTAAACATAATTCTTATACGTTTAATTTTTTTGTAATGTTACAATATTAACAAAAAAAAGCGAAGAAAAATCTTCGCTTTTTTTATTTATTGTTCTGGTGCTATTTGTACTTCTAAACCTTCTAATGCTTCAGAAATATGAATTTGGCAACCTAGCCTACTATTTTCTTGAACATGGTAAGCTTCATCTAACATCGCTTCTTCATCTGGATTTCTATCAATAGGGACCACATCATTTAAAACATAAACTTGGCATGAAGCGCACATAGCCATTCCGCCGCAAATTCCTAAAGTTCCCTCTTCTGCTAATTCATAAGAACGAATTAACTCCATAAGGTTCATATTCATATCTGTTGGAGCTAAAACTTCATGAGTTACTCCGTTTCTATCTGTAATTTTTATGTTTACGTCTTGAGCCATTAGTCTATCGATTTAACAACTGCTTTTTCAGCTTCTTTTCGTGTACCATCAAATCCATCTACACCAGAAACTGTTGTATATTTTAATACATAACGTTTTCCAGGATTAATTCTATTATAAACACTTTGGCACATTAACGTAGCTTCGTGAAATCCACAAAGAATCAACTTCAATTTACCTGGATAAGTATTTACATCACCAATGGCATAAATACCGTCAATATTTGTTTGATAATCTAATGCATTATTTACTTTAATAGCATTTTTTTCGATTTCTAATCCCCAGTTTGCAATAGGTCCTAATTTTGGTGTTAATCCAAATAAAGGGATGAAATAATCGCAATCTACTTTTTGGCGAGCTCCGTTAATTTCAATATCAACTGCAATTATTCTTTCGCTACCATTAAAACCAACGACCTCTGCAGGAGTAACTAATTTAATTTTTCCTGCATCTTTTAATTCTTTTACTTTTTCAACTGAATCTAAAGCCCCACGGAATTCGTTTCTTCTATGGACTAAAGTCACTGAATTTGCAACATTTGATAAGAAAATTGACCAATCTAAAGCCGAGTCTCCACCACCAGCAATTACAATGTTTTTACCACGGTATTTTTCTGGGTCTTTTACAAAATAATCTACTCCACGATCTTCTTTCTCATAGAACTCAATGTCTTTTAGAACTGGTTTACGAGGTTCAAAAGTTCCTAAACCACCTGCAATTGCAATGGCTTTTGCTTTATGTTGTGTTCCTTCATTTGTAGTTACAATAAAAGTACCGTCTTCAAGTTTTTCAATAGTTTCGGCTGTTTCTCCTAATGTAAAACCTGGCTGAAACTGTTTAATTTGTTCCATTAAATTGTTTACCAAATCTCCAGCTAAAACTTCAGGATAACCTGGAATATCAAAAATAGGTTTTTTAGGATATAATTCGGCTAATTGCCCTCCAGGTTGTGGTAATGCGTCAATAATATGACACTTCATTTGCAATAAACCCGCTTCAAAAACAGCGAAAAGTCCTGTAGGACCAGCTCCAATTATTAGTATATCTGTTTCAATCATTCTATTATTCTTTCAATTTTTACAGTACAAAGTTCTGCATTTTGAAACTTTTGTTTTGTGACTTTTATCACCTTTTGTTTTGCGTTAGGGATGGTAGCGGTATCCTTTTTTGTTTTCAATTAATCTTGAACTTACAAAAAAGATAAAACGGACCGCCCGACCACGTAGTGGTAACGCCCATACTTCGACAAGCTCAGTATGAAACTAAAGACATCGTTAACTTATGTTTTCGACTGTTTCTATTTGTGGTGCATATTTTTTTATAGTAGTTTCTACACCAGCTTTCATTGTGCTAATACTTAAACTGCAGCTTGTACATGCACCTTCTAAACGAACTTTTACATGTTTGTCGTCGATAATTTCAACAAGTGTAATATCGCCTCCATCTGAATTTAGGAATGGACGAATTTCACTTAGCGCTTTTTCGACATTATCTTTTATTTCTAGTGTAGTCATTTTATTTTCCTTTTACTGCTGAACAACCAGCCATAGTAGTTATTTTAATAGCTTCGGAAGGTGGCAAGTTTTCATTTCTTTTTACCGTTTCTTCTACTACATTACGAGCTAGTTCTTCGAATGCTTTTTCTAATGGAGTCGCTGTTTGTAATGCCGCTGGGCGACCATAATCTCCTGCTTCGCGAATACTTTGTACCAATGGAACTTCTCCTAAGAATGGAACTTGTAAATCTTGTGCTAAGTTTTTTGCTCCTTCTTGACCGAAAATATAATATTTATTATTTGGCAATTCTTCTGGTGTAAAGTATGCCATATTCTCGATAATACCTAAAACTGGAACATTAATACTTTCATTATTGAACATTGCTACTCCTTTTTTAGCATCGGCTAAGGCAACGGCTTGTGGTGTACTTACTATAACAGCTCCTGTTATAGGCAACGACTGCATAATAGATAAGTGAATATCTCCTGTTCCTGGTGGTAAGTCGATTAACATAAAGTCGATTTCACCCCAATTGGCATCAAAAATCATTTGGTTTAATGCTTTTGCAGCCATTGGTCCTCTCCAAATTACAGCTTTATATGGTTTTGTAAAGAATCAGATAGATAAAATTTCAACTCCGTATCTATGAACAGGTTGCATTTTCTATTTTCCATCTACCTCAACTGAT
>JAIXHM010000249.1 GCA_030145825.1 Flavobacterium sp. | reverse complement strand
TAACCAACCAATCGTTATTTTTTAATTGAGCTAAGCCAATTACTATTAGATTTTCTCAAAACCATTTTCTTTTAGTGCTATTATGAAAATGCCCACTTCACATTTGTGTCGGATTGTTGTGATAATGTTCTAATGCGTTCCACGAAGCATTTGAAAGGTTAAGTCTAATTTTAACATTGTCTAAACGCTCAATCCTTAATATGTCATTTAACTTAATTGTATTCATATCCAATAGTTGAAATACTTAACAGTGGTGGCTTCGCCACCACTGTTAATAAAATAATTACAATCTTCTTGCAGTCTGAATTTTCACATCCTTTGCCGTAGGGAACATCATTTTTGCCCAACTCTTTAAACTCTCATTTTTGTCTCGATTGGAGCTTGTGCAAGCAATAAAGTCTTGGTGACTCAAGTCCATTGTTCTTTTTTCGATTTTTCCTGAACCATTCTGTCCATAAACCATAAAGGTGATTTCTGCTTTTACTGTCATTTTATATTAATTTTTTTCCGCTTACTCTTTTCGGTTTTCAGCATCCCCGTTTTCTGCAAAGTTAAAATGTCAGTCCGTCAAAATGTGTCGTTATTATTTTGCACGGTCGTCTTTCTAACATAGCATATAACGTCCCGCCGGCTTTAAGAAGTTGGGGGTTTTTGTGCCCAAACCATTCCATCAGGACTGAAGTCAAATATATAAAATTGCCTTTAAATTTTGCCTTATAGCCCCAATTTCTTAAAACCGCTGTTGTACACAGTGTTTTTATTGACAACAAGGAGTTAGGCTGTTAAGTTCCGTAATTTCACTTTGAGCTAAAACTCTATTATAAATAATCACATCGTCAAGCAATCCGGTAAATTCTTTGCCTAAAAATAAATCACCAGAATTTATCGTTGGATTATTTGTTGAACAACCAGTTGATGCTGTTTCTGATGTTAATACACCATTTAAATAAAGTTTTAAATCTGTTCCAGTGCAAGTTATTACTAAATGTCTCCATTCAGATGTTTCAACGCTTGAACTAATATTCCACCACAAACTATATTCGTTTATGCCAAATACAGGTTTTCTATTGTCATATAATCCAACAGACCATTGACCATAAGTGTCAGGACAGTGAGGATTGTCGTCTCTTCCTATTAATAGTTCATAATTTCCAGGAGTAGATGTTTCATTTTTATACCACAAAGAAATTGAAAAAGGTAAAGTTTGAAAATCATTAACAAAAGTGGGATTTGTATATTTTAAAAAATCACCATTAGCAGCATTGAAGTGAAATGCGCAATTTGTATTTCCAGCTCTGTCACTCCCAGATGAAGCGGAAGTGGTATTTGACAAGTTGTAATTATTTCCTGAAAAATCATTTAAAGAGCCATTACTGAAAGGATAGAATGCAATTACACCATTTTGTAAATTTGCTGGTAAACAACTTTCTGGGTTTTTAGCTACATCATCAGAATCATTACAACTAAACATGATTAGTGTTATAATTGATAATCCAAGAGCTTTTAAATTATTTTTCATATTTTTTGATTTTAGTAATAAGATACAAATGTAAAAGAAAGGTTGCTTAAAAAGTATGAATTTCTGCGCAAATTTTAGATAACATTGTGTACAACGGTCTCGTATAACCGTCAGTTACGGGTTAATATGTGTTAATTTTCGGTTTGGCACTTACGTTAGCAATTCCGAGTGGATTCGGACGTAGTCGAATCCGCCGTAATTGCGGTTATACATTGTTGGCGCCAGTTTTTTTATATTTTTTTCCGTTCAATTATACGTTCTTTTGTCAAGTCAAACTTCACGGTTTTTGTTCTGTAAATTGGACTGTCATATCCGCAAATTTCATTTTGGTCAAAAGTCCTTAAGTCAAGTACATTAAAGATTTTTTTGAAACGGATTATTTCTCGTTTTTCAATATCCAAAATTGAGATTTGTTGAACCGTTCCTTTTAGAAACTTTCTCGTCCAAGTCGGTATTGCGATTTTTGTTCCGTTTGTATTCCAAATTGCAGGTCCGCCAAACCAACCGCTCAATTTTATTTTCTCACCAGTTTGATTTGTCCATTCACAATAACCTCCCAAAGGTGCTCCCATTGCTATTTCGCCCAAATCGGAATATTCAATTTTATTCAGTCCATTAGGTGAAATTAATTCCTTATTACCGTTGTAGAAATCCCAAGGGTTTGGATATGTATTTATTATTTCTTCTGCCATTTCTCAAATTGGTGCCAACGTTTTGCGGATTGATCTCAGTGGCGTTGAACCAACACCAAGCCATTACAAATATAACAAAACATCCCATTCAGCAGCGGATTTTCCGTAGGAAAATCCGGAAGTAGCCATTGAAGCAAACCGCTGTTACAAGCAGTTATTATATTTCGTACTCCAATTTACATTTTAATTCTATCTCAGGAGTTTGTAAATCTTTCCCTTTTCTCGGTTCAGTTGAGAACAACCTAGCTTTAAATTCGTATTTTGCTTCTTCATTATTTTCTAAAATAGTTTTGAATGTCTTTGGAATTGCCCAAAACTTTAAGAACTTAAATTTTGAGAAATCTTTCTTTAGTTGGCTTTTGCTTTCTATTGTAATTGTGTAAACGCCATTCTTGGAATCAAAAACTATATTTGAGTTATCTTCTTCTGTAAAGTTGAGTTTTACTCCGTCAATTGTCAATTCCGCTTTTTCAATTCCGCCATCTATATCTTGTATTTCTGCTGTGAATGTAGTTCGTCCAGATTCAGATTTGCAAGTCAAATATGCAGTCGCAGAGCCAACAGATTTGAATGAAGTAAATGTGAGAATTAGTAATGAGTAAACGATTATCTTCTTCATAATGATTTTCTATTTTGCAGTTTTTTTTTTTTTTGCTTATAATTGCTTGTAACGGTCTCGGCTATGAACAGTTGCGTGGGTTGGCACGGACTTTTGAAAGTACACGACAAGCTGAAAATTCCGCAGGAATTTTCAGGATAAGCCTGTAATAGCAATTGTTTATAGCCATTGTTGTGCAACGTTTTTATAATTCGATTATTAATATTACTCCAACGGAATTCAGATTTTTCATTTTCTGTTCGTCATTTATTCCAACATTATTATTTGTCTCAAATTTGCTAATGTCAGATTGTCCGTTATAATTTATGCCAGCATAATAATTATCAAATATCTCATACAAAAATCCAAGTC
>JAIXHM010000248.1 GCA_030145825.1 Flavobacterium sp. | reverse complement strand
AACGACTCAAAATATAGATAATGATAAAAATAAAAAATATGATTTTTTTATTTCACATGCATCTGAAGATAAAGACGATATAGTAAGAGATCTTGCTGATTCACTAAAAAATAATGGTTTTGAAGTTTGGTATGACGAGTTTGAATTAAAAATTGGTGATAGTTTAAGAAAAAAAATTGATGCTGGTTTGAGAAATTCAAGATTTGGTATAGTTATCATTTCACCATATTTTGTTAAAAAAAACTGGACTGAGTATGAATTAAATGGCATGGTAGCAAGAGAAATGAATGGTCATAAAGTAATTTTACCAATTTGGCATAAAATATCAAAAGATGAAGTACTTGAATTTAGTCCAAGTTTAGCTGATAAAATGGCACTCAACACTTCAATTCACTCAACTGTAGATATAATTAATGCACTAAAAGAACTATAATATTCCCATCATGAGATTTTCAAATATGAGTAATTCATAATTACAATAGTATTAAGTAAATTGTCTTTTATTTTTAATTCAACAACACTAACTATTAATTTATTACAATTAATTATATATACATTAATAGGAACGCTATCGCTGTCGTATTTGCGTCCCACCCAGCCCAACGCTCCCCACCCCTTAAGTGGTTTCTCCCACCGCACTCAGCACTTGTTTTTCCCTATGTGCAGTACTTTTCCTTGTCTGTTTTATTCTCCCAACCCCATCGCACATAAAACAGCCAGATAAAAGCACTGCACTCCCAACCCAAAAACAAGAGCTGAAACCCAACGCTAAAACCACTCCCAAGCTATATTTACATAATGATGGCAACATTATAGTTCAAAAAAAAGAGATAATATTGAAAAATCGTTATTTTTTTGAACTATAATTTCATTATGTAAAATAGCCGCACTCCAACGCTCCCACCCGAAATAGGAACAGTATTTTCATTGTTTTTTGAAGGTGCAATACAATTCCATAACAACACTTCAGCAAGCATTGAAAACCCTAATTTCAATCAACACTCTTGCACCCTCAAAAATCAAAACCAAGAAAGAGTAACAAATTTTTGTGCTGGATATAAAGCAGTTTTATTTGATTTTTCAATGGTTTTTATATCCATCCCATAAAATTTGTTACCCTTTCAGAACTACCCGATTTAAAAAGAAAATACCACCAAAAAACAACTCCCGATTAAGTCAAGGAAACAAAACAAAAAAAATAAAAAAAAGAATGCAAAGGTAAGTTTCGGGTTTACAAAAAAGCAAGTTCAAGCCTACGGTTTTTAAAAAAATCTCCACCCAAACATTTCCAATCCACTTCCCGTTTAAACAACGATAACCCTATTCCAGTTCAACCATATGGGTAGTATTTTTTTAAAAAAACTTGCTTTTTTGAAACCCTTCACTAGAACAGATGGCTTTCTTTTTTTTCCTTTTTTCTTTTGAAAAATTTTATGGCGAAGCATGAAATGCGAGCATAACTTTAAATCCGATATTATGACTTATCACAACGTATTTACACACCAAAAAGACAGAATTTACAGCCAACCCCACTTTTTTGTTTTAAGCAAAGGAAACAATAGCGGAAAACCTCTAAAAGAACCTTGCCCGAACTGCTTCGTAATAATGGTAAAAACCGAAGAAGAAGCCGAAAACCTCTATTGGATAGCATTAAGCTTATGGAAATCAAAATTCTGGTACCAACACTTAGTCGGTTCAGTTATTCCGTTTCTTCGATTACATGAGTTTAAAAACAATTTCAGAGATAAAGTGTTACAAATCTACAAGGAACACAAAAAACACACTGAAAACGTGGAAAAACTCAAAAAACTTGAAAGTCTATCAACCATCTACACCAAAAATTTAGACACCATAGAAAGATTAAAAGCTGCAATACTTCATTATTACCTCTAATCCTAGCCCGATTTTTTCGGGCTATTTCTTTAAAATTCACATTGAAAATTTGTCATATATGACACTAAAAAAATGTCCCTGCATTATTTTGCACTTTGACATAAATAACTTGTCATAACCCAAGCAAAGCAACAGAACGCAAACGACTGCAAAGCCTTATTTTACAAGAGTTTAGCACAATTATTGCCCTATATTTACACAAATGGTACAGCTCTTGGACAAAGCCGTATCAAGTCCAAACAAATTTTTAATTCTTAAATTTTTAATCCAAATGGGAAAAATTAATCAAGGTATTCTAGGAGGAGTATCAGGTAAAGTAGGTAATGTTATTGGTGGTAACTGGAAAGGGATTGACTACATCAGAGTTAAACCTTCAAATGTTGCAAATCCGAGAACAGCAGGTCAAGTAATGCAAAGAACAAAATTTACTGTGACTTTAGAGTTTTTACAAGCGATTAAGCCTTTTGTTAAAGCAGGTTACAGAAACCTTGCAAACAAAAAGACTGAGTTTAATGCTGCAATGTCTTACATCTTAAACAATGCAATTACAGGAGTAGATCCTGATTACATGGTAGATTACACATTAGCACTTTTGAGTAGAGGTGGTTTATCAATGCCTTTAAACCCTTCAGCTGATGCTTCAACTTCTGGAGAGGTTACATTCTCTTGGGGAGACAACTCGGCTGAGAGTAATGCAAATGCTACTGATAAAGTAATGTTGTTAGTTTACAACCCAGCTAAAAAAGAATCTGTTTCAATTGTTGGAGATGGAAACACTCGTGTTGATGGTTCTTACAACGTAGCTATTCCAACTACCTATGCAGGAGACACTTTAGAGCTTTTTATAGCGTTTATGTCGGCTGATGGAACACAACTATCAAACAGCATGTATTTAGGCTCTCAAATCGCAGGATAAGTTTAAATTACTTAAAATTAAGTCGCTCATTGTAGCGACTTTTTTTATATATTTACATGCTGACAAATAAATCAACTTTCCTTTATTTACTTGTTTTTAAGCCTTTATTTATAAGAATTTGATGCTTATTTGTTGCCCAAACCTTGTAAAGCATTATAAATACTACTAACTTCAAATATTGTATCGGGAAATAATTTTAGTTTCCTTTGCTTTTCTTTTATTTCTTTTGGTTGATTTATAGGCAGTTACAAAAATTTATACTTGTTTATTTGTTCCTTTATTGATACATTTGTTTCATCTCATGTACACCTTTTGATTAAAAAGATGTAAAAATGTACACCTATGCAAATATCACTAAAAAGGAAGAAATTAAAAAATGATAAGTACAGTCTTTATATTGAATATTATAAAGG
>JAIXHM010000247.1 GCA_030145825.1 Flavobacterium sp. | reverse complement strand
GATTTTGGTAGGATTATGGTAGGATTATGGTAGGATTATGGTAGGATTCTTAAAGGGATTTTAGTCATTTTTAAAACAAATTTGAATAATCTTCAGGTAATTCTGCATCAATATCGCGTAAATATTTTTCCAAAGCATCCATAGTTGTATGTCCAGTAATATTCATTAAATAACTTTTAACTTCAAATGGCGTTTTCTCTTCTCTTAATTTTCTATATAGCTTAGTAATAAAAGTGTGTCTAAAACTATATAAACCGTATTCGCTACCTAATTTAAAATGGTCTTTTACAACTGTTTTAAATCGTTTAGAAAAATTATCTCTACGATTTATTTCATCGGCATTCCATTCTAAACCTAGACCATTTGGTGTAAACAAATAATGTTCTTGATTTAATTCACTTAAATTAGGTAATTCTTGAACTAAAATATCAGGTATAATTTTAACCTTTAAAGCTTTTGTTTTAGTCTTAACATAAATTTTTCTATCAACTAAATCAATATCTTTAATACGAAGTCGATTTACCTCTACAGGTCGAAGAAAATTATAACTAATAAATTTAATATATAAAAGTAATAACGGGTCATTACTTTCTAAATACTCAAATATATCTTTTTCCTGAGTTGAAGTATATGTTTTATTCTTTTCAGCTTTAGTTTTTAAAACAGAAATTTTCTTGATAAAGTTATTCGCAATAATATCATTATCCTCCAAAACTTGAAACATACTACTTAAATCTGTTCTATGGTTGTTTCGAGTTCTTGCACTATTTTCCATTAGTACATGATTCAAATATTCCATAACTGATTTTTTATCAATAGAAGTAATTGGTAACGAATCATTAAAAAACTTAGAGAATTTTTTAATTCTATTTTTTAAGTTTTTATAACTATTTATATTAATTACATTTTCTTTCAGTTTCAAACCAAATTCAAGTGCTTCTTTTATTGTCATTACATTGGTTTGCTCTACTTTATTTGACTCAAGAATTACTTGTTCTTTAGAATTTGATTGTTTTAAGACTTCTTCTTTATGTATTATTCTAGGTTCATTTTTCTTTTGAAGTACTGTAAGGTCATTATCTTCATAAGGATTTAATCCAAGTTCTAATAATTGTAACAATTGAGATTGTATTACTTTAAGATAATTATATCTTTCTTTTTTGGTTTTGAATGAATTTGCACCTGCTTTTACATTTGGCATTCTTTTCAAATTTCCATCCTCTTGCCTAAAACTATAATAAACATACCATTCTTTGGATAGAGCTTCTTCTTGTTCTTTCCTTTTTAACTTATTCCAATCTTTAATATTTACTCCTCCAGTATAAATTTTAGGCTCAGAAAATTTCTTTTTCATTGTAGTAATTTTGGCTTCAAATAATTGAAAATCGTGTACGAAATCGTGTACTTTTTGTAAAGCTAAAAAATATTTAGACATAAAAAAACGGTTTAGCGAAAACTAAACCGTTGATTTTTAATAAGAAAGTTCTTGTAGCGAAGACGGGAGTTGAACCCGTGACCTCAGGGTTATGAATTTCGCAATTAGAAAAATACAAACGTATTTATTGAGCTTGCGAACATCAAAATGCTATCTTTTTAAAAAAATCGTGTTCAATTTTATGTTCAAGATTAGAACATATTAATTAAAAACTAATATTAATATTTTAAACTATCCTCTAATTTATGTAAAAGTTTTTAATTTGAAATAAATTAGTCCAAAAAGTTTATAATTCATAAAATTTTAATTTTAAATCTATAAATGACTATTTTAATGTAAGGTACTATTTTTAAATTCTTAACCCCAAAAATATATTAGAAAATTTATATTTTATTATTTTAAAGCACTTTTGAACCCAATAACAACACTCAATAAACCTCTAACTTATTATGTACCTTATCAATCTCTTTATCAATATAAGCCTGAGCATAATGTACATATCGATTAAAAGAACTACTCGCATGACTATGTCCGCTAATTTTACGGACAAGGTGCTCGGGCATTCCTAAAATTAATAACGTAGTAATTGCAGTTCTACGCATCATGTGCGAACTCATTTTATCACAAAAACGATCGTTAGAAGCATTTCCTATTTTCTTAGTTTTCCCTTGTTTTTCCCTTGATATATGAACTGAATCTGTAAAACCAGCCATTTCACCTATTCGTTTTATAGAACGATTGAAGTTGGATAAATTTTTGTCTCCGAAAATAGTCTTTCTATCGCTAATAGGTTTATACTTTTTATAAATATCAATTGCATAACTTGGTAATTTTATAAAACTATAAGTTTTCGTTTTTTTAGATTTCAGCTTTAAATACCATTCGTCATTAGTTTTTTCAAAATTTTTATTGGTTAGTAAAAAGATATCCGAAAAACGTAAACCTGTAGTACAACCAAACACAAAAATATCTTTCACTTTTCGTTGGGTAGAAACCAACTGACTTTCAAACTCTTTATCGTGAATTAAAAATTTCAATTGCTCTGGCGATAAAACCAAAATATCGATTTCCTCTTTTCTAACATAAAACTGCTTGTGAAAATCACCCGTATAAATATCCTTTTCTAATTTTAAGTAATTAAAAAAAACACGTATTACTTTAATATTAGCACCAACATAATTATCGAAACAACCTTTTTTATACATAAACTCGGTAAAGTTTTTGTAAAATTTTTTCCAATAGGTTTTTTCCGATTGTAATTCGCGTTTGGTTAAGCGCAGAATACTACACACGCGTAACTCAAAATTAGTTTCGGTTGAAAACTGAATCAAGTTGTGTAAAACATATTTATAATTCTCAATTGTTCCTGTTGTAATTTTTTCTCCGTTTTTCTTTAAACGTTTTCCGTTTTCCGATTCTCGAATCATTTGTTTAAATAACGGAACTAAAGGCTGTGTTTTTTTCATATTTAAAATTGAAAAAATTCTTTCAAATTAGTTGGTATTTTTTTACTAAATTTATGATGTAAAAACGTTCTTAAAAATAGCCGAAAAAATGACGATTTTTTGCATCAAAAAGTGACGAAAACCGCAAAATTATGCAATTTTTACAACTTTTAAAAATTTGTTAGCTATTGTATTTATTATTAGTTTGTAATTTTTGACTACTATCCTTTTGGAATGCTTATTCAAGAACGCTCTCACCACGACCCATCACAGGATTACAGGTATGGGTTCCAAGGGCAAGAGATGGATAATGAAATAAAAGGAAGAGGAAACTCTATAAACTACACCTTTAGAATGCACGACC
>JAIXHM010000246.1 GCA_030145825.1 Flavobacterium sp. | reverse complement strand
GTCTTTTCCAGCACTACTAGCACAATGATCTGCTATAAAAACAAAAACTGTATTTTCGAACCAAGGTTTATTTTTAATTTTTTTAAATAGTTGAGAAAGCGCATAATCGCTATATTTTACAGCGCCATCTCTACTTTTTCCTGATGGAATATCAATTTTTCCTTCAGGATAAGTATAAGGTCTGTGATTTGAAGTTGTCATTACAAAATTAAAAAAGCGTTCTTTATTAGTATAACATCTATCAGCTTCTTTAATCATTTTATTGTAAATATCTTCGTCGCAAATTCCCCAAGCATTTTCATGCGTTACTTCATCGTCGTTAATATTTGTTCTTGTTGTATTTATATTATCTGCTAAAATACTTCCTCTACCTCTATCGAAAATATTAAATCCGTTTCCTCCATAAAAAGCATTCATATTATCGAAATAACCATCGCCACCATAAAAGAAATTACAAGTGTAATTTTTTTCCTTAAAAACCGAAGCAACTGTAAATAAATCGGTATTATTTTGTCTTTTCACTATACTTTGCCCTGGAGTTGGAGGAATTGATAATGTAACAGCTTCCATACCTCTAACTGTTCTATTTCCTGTCGCATATAAATTTTTGAAGAAAATACCTTTATTTGCAATACTGTCAAGAAAAGGAGTTAGCTTTTTTTCGTTACCAAAAGAAGTCATAAAATCGGCACTCATACTTTCCATTAAAACAAAAACAACATTTGGTTTATTTTCTTCTAAAGAATCATGTATTGTTCTTTTTATTTCTAATGAATCGGGATGAAGAAATTGAGTGTTATCATCTTTTAATTTATTTTTTATTAAAGCAAAAACTTCTCTATCGTCTAAAGTTTGATAAAAAGTTTTATAATCTAACTTGTTATTTCTAAGCTCTGAAAAGAATGCATAAATCCCTGCTTTCGAAATTTCGTTATTATATCGGTTTGTTGACCATTCTGCCTGATTATTCTTAATAAAGAATACATAAAACAAGCAAAGCAACAAACTAGTTGTAAACACAATAGCTCTAGTTAAAAAAGGAACTTTAGAAGTAAAAACTTGTTGAAAAACATCTAACTTTTTGAATGTGAAATATATTCCGAATACAATTAATAAAATTGATGGCACTAAAATGACTAATGGATAAGATTCGTTAATGTTTTTAACCACTTCGTAAGTATAAATTAAATAATCTACAGCAACGAAATTGAATCGGCAGTGAAACTCTTCCCAAAAAGTTATTTCAGCAAAAAATGTAAAAATGAAAATTAGTGTAGTTAAAAAGAAACCTGAATAAACTATAGCTTTATCAAGTTTTGAACCTATAAATTTTCTTGGCATTATCAATAAATAAAAGTTTACGATAACAAATAGAAATGATAAAACACCTAAATCATAGAAAAGTCCTGTTGCTATAATTCTAAAGAAACTTATAAAGGTTAATTCAACATCGGAAATTTGCCAGAATAATAAACCTATTCTCAAAATAAATGAAAGCAAAATAAAGCCTATTGCATACTTTTTAAGAAGTTGATAACGATCGAAATTTGGTAACATAATTTACAGATTTTTACTAAACAAAAATCTATATTCAAATCTTAAGAAGACTTAAGAACAACTTAATTGAAACTTAAGATTCCCTTAAGTAAGACCGTTATATTTTCTTATAAACCATTCTAAACTCAACAAAGAAACGATAAACAATAACAACCATTTCCAATCGATTAATGGCGATTTTCTAACAACTTCTTTTTGAGTTGGATTTAAAGTTTCATCTTTTAAAAGACTATTTATCAATTGGTTTACATTATTTGGATAATAAACTTTACCTGATGTATTTTGAGCCAATTGTTCTAATCTGTTCAAATCGGGGTTTACAAATTGGTTTTCAATATCAAACGCTATAACTTCAAATGTTCCTGTAACACGTTCTTTAGATTTTTTTTCTGAAACTGAGTAAGTGTAAAATCCGGCTTCAAGATTATCAAAATTTACTAAATATTCGTTTGAACTATTATAAAAATTATAGGATTTTGATTTCTTATTAACTTGATTTGTTAGGGTTATCGATAACTCAGCATTAGGATCAAACTCGAAATTTTTATCAAAATATTGCGCTTTAATTTCAATTGGTAAACCAGTATTATAAATTTTTTCAGCTTCTACTAATAGTGCTTTTTTATTTGGATTTACACTTAAATACTGAACTATTTTATCTGTAAAATTATCAAAATCGTCAAATGATTTATCTTTTAAATAAGACTCCATTCTCCATTTCCAAATTCCTTCACCAAAGATATAAGCACTTCTTTTAGAATCGTTTTCTGAAAAAGAAACTAAAGGTGAATTAATCTCTACATTTTTAACTTTTGCTTTTAATAAAACGGAAACATCTCCTTTTGTAGTGATACTTCCAAATTTATTTTCTAAAGGAGCAAATCTTTCAAAGCCGATATTTTCTGTTGAAAAATTTGAAAAATTTGAATTAAATAAACCTGAATAATCTTCATTTTGATTACTCATCTTGAATGAAAAATCGTTAAAATAATTATTTAATAAATTATAATCAGTTGATTTTCCAGTTATTAATAAAGTGTTGATTTTTAAACTTTTATTTTGTTCTAAAATATTTTTAAAGTTTTGATTAGGTTGGTACAAAACTAAAGCTGAATATTTTTTTAAATCAATTTCATTAGGTTTAACTATTGAAACTTTTCTTTGCTCGTTAGATTCAATACTTCTTTTTAAAACTCCTAAATCGGGATGATTTATTGAAGATACTAAAGCAATTTCAGTTCTTTGATCGATAACATCAATTACGAAAGGTTTTGCATTATTAATTTTATTTTTCTCATTTTCTTTTGGTTGTAAGAAAACATTAAACTTTTTCAAACCAATTGATGTTGCTTCTAATAAAAAAGAAATTTTTTGTGATAATTGATTTTTAGAAAATTGAACATTTTGTTTGGCAACAATTGAATTTCCGTTTGAAATCGAAAGCACGCTTGAAAATGATTCTTTACTGTTATTTTCAATAAAAATCTCTACAGGAAATTGGTTTTTTAAAAATGCATACTGATTAACATTTATAGCTGAAATCTTAGAGTCGAAAACTTTTACTGTATCGCCTAACACAACTGGAAATACTGGATTATTTTCCTGAAAATCAAAAATATAATCTTCACCTAAAGTTTGGTTTCCATCTGTTAATACAACTATTGGATAGTTTTTATTTCTATACAATTGCTTTAATTCTTTTGGAATT
>JAIXHM010000245.1 GCA_030145825.1 Flavobacterium sp. | reverse complement strand
TTTTTCCAAAGTTCTGTATTAAAACTCCATTTAAGTTTTATATAATCTGGTAGTAATATTATTAATGTAAATAAACTAGCAATTACATTTGAAATGAAAATATAGCCAATTTGAACATCTTCATGATAGATTGTTGCGAGAACATTGTTATTGGGAGCCCATTTTGGCAAAAAAACTAGGAAAAAGATGTTTAAAAATAAATTAATGCCAACATTAGCAATTTTTATAACAGCATATTTTATTGGTCTACTTTCGGCTCTTAATTTTGAAAAAGGTATAATTACTAATGCATCTAATACTAAAATGAATATAGTATACTTAATGAATTCTACATTGATTCCAATGATTTGTGCTATGTTTTCTTTAAATAAGTAACTTATAATTAAAAATAGAGTAGTAGTACTTAATAAAGATATCATCGAAGTTGAAATCACTTTTTTCTTATCATCTTCGGTATTGTAAAAACGAAAAAAAGCGGTTTCCATTCCGTAGGATAGTACTACATTAAAAAAAACTAAGTAAGAAAAGATGACAGAAACTTCTCCCATTTTGCTTTTATCAGAAAGATAATATACATATAATGGGTTTAACAAAAAACTCATAAGTCTCGGCACTACTGTAGCCAAGCCATATATTGCAGTTTGTTGGAATAATTTTTTGTAAAGGCTCAAAATCGATTTTTTTACAACACAAATGTAATTAATTTCTCGGTCTTGCTGATGGATATGCTAACATTTCCATTTCTTTTACATTTTGTATTTCTTTTTCAAAAATTTTTCCGTTTTTATCAAATACTAATATAGCTTTTCCTTTTTCAATAGTGTCTATTTTTGTAGGAATTTCATCAGTTATTTGTTCGTTAAAATGTCTTTGATTTGCTTCGGTCTTTATGTAACCTAAATAGGTTTTTTCATCTTGAGCAGTTATGTTATAAGTTGTGTATTGCAATAATTTTACAGATTTTAGTACAACATCTTTAGGAAGAGCATTTTTCAAATTTACAGTAACATTTATACCGCTTCCGCCACCTTGCACCCCTGCAATCCAACTTTGATAGGTTACACTTTCTACAATAATTTCTTGTAATGCAGCAGCTTTTTCATTTGTTATATGCTGTCTGCAACTACAAGATAGCATTACTAATATCGATACTATACTTATAAATTTTACCATGATTTTTTTTATTGAAAATAAATTTAAGAATTAAATCTCAAATACTACGCCAATATTTTATATTTGAAAATTATTATGTTTTAAGACTGTTATATTTATATGCGTACTATTTTATTGCTTACAATTTTTAGTTTTAGTTCTGTTTTTAGTCAACAAGCTAAGAAAGACCCTGTAGTTCTTAACAAGTTTGATTTTAAATATGTAGACGATTATGCTTGGTTAGAAAACTTAAATGATCCTGATGTAAATTCTTGGATTTCTCAACAAAATGCTCTTTCTCAGCCTGTTTTAGATGAAGCTGTTAAAAAGAATAATTTTTTATTTAAGATTAAAGATTATACGCATTTGTCTACAAATAGTTTACCTACAAAAAAAGGAAGATATTTTTACACACGTTATCGTCTTGATAAAGACAAACCATCAGTACTTCACTATACAGAAAAGCTAAATGATGTTCCAAAAGAGTTAGTAAACCCATATCGTGTTTATAAAGACAAAAATGTTCTTATGTTAAATTACAGACCATCTAAATACTCTAGAAAGTTAGCATATGAGATGAGTCTAAATGGAAGTGATCGTCATGAAATTCGTTTTGTTGATATACCAAATCAAGAATATTTAGAAGATGTTATTAAAGATGTAAAGTTTTCAAATTTAGTTTGGAAAGGCGATGAAGGAGTCTTTTATAAGAAAAATGCGAATAAGAATTTTACGGCTAAAGATTCCACTTTTCAGTTATTTTACCATGTTGTAGGCGATCAACAAATTAATGATAAATTAGTTTTTGATGCAACAAGTTTAGAAAGTTCTTTCTCTTTTTTTAGTCAAGAAGATAAGTTTTTTTTAATCGAAACGAATAAAGAAGAGACAGCAAAAACATACTATTATGTGAACCAAACTTCAGATAACGAATTTTCTTTAGTGCCTTTTATTACTAATGATAGTCTAAACTTTCAATTCGTTAAGTATAGGAATGGTTTTGTTTATTGTAAGACAGACAAATATCCCTGGGGTTCATTAAGTAAATTCAATTTCAATAATCCGTCAGAAATTATATCAGTAATTCCTCAGTACTATAATCAACTACTTTTAGATTGTGATTTTTTAGGAAACTACATTATTGCAAAATATAAGGTTTTAGGTAAATATCATATTAACGTTTTCGATTTAAATGGGGCTTTTATAAGAAAGTTTGAAGCGCCTTATGGTATGAACTTTAACGTGGAGTTTTATGATGAAAAAACCGATGATTTATTTGTGGTTTTTTATTCGCATACCATTTCTTTTTTGAATTATAGATTAAATATCACTACGGGTGAAAGCAGGGTTTATTATAATGATTTCATTAGACCTAAACCAACAATTTTTCCCTTTGATTATTTCGATTATAAAACTATTACATATAAATCTAGAGACAATAAAGATGTGCCTATAACTATCGTGCATAAAAAAGGTTTAGAATTGAATGGATCTAATCCAACTTTGTTAAAAGCATATGGGGGTTTTGGAAGTATTAACTATCCTCGATATGATGTTGGTTTGTTACATTTTCTTGATAAAGGTGGCGTTTATGCTTTTGCTGAAGTTAGAGGTGGAGGAGATAAAGGAACCAGTTGGCATAAAAATGGAATGGGACACAATAAAATAAATTCTTTTAATGATTTTATAGATGCTGCTGAGTTTCTAATTTCAGAAGGATATACTTCTCCAAATAAATTAGCTATTACAGGAGCTTCACACGGCGGTCTACTTGTTGGTGTAGCGATGACTCAACGCCCTGATTTATTCAAACTTGCTATTCCCGAAGTAGGTGTTTTTGACATGTTTAAATTTGAAGATTATACAGTTGGTCGTTTTCATGTAGACGAATTTGGAAGTGTAAATAAAGAAGAAGATTTTGCTAAAATTATGGAATATTCGCCATTGCATAATATTAAAGATGATGTTAATTATCCTACTACTTTAATTGTTACAGGTGAAAATGATGATAGAGTACCTCCAATTCATTCTTATAAGTTTGCAGCTAAGCTTCAAAATAGAGCGACACAAAAAAATCCTATCTATTTATCGGTAAAAGAAAATACTGGACATTATGGAAAAGCTGTC
>JAIXHM010000244.1 GCA_030145825.1 Flavobacterium sp. | reverse complement strand
GGCTATTCAAGTTTTAATGAATAAGAAGTTTGAGTAAAGCAAAAGAAAACATAGTCGTATTTGAACACGAGATACTTCGTTTTGATAGAGGTGAAAAGAAAATTACCAAAGATCAATTTGAAGCCTTAGAACGTTATTATGGTAATGGTATTCCTTTTTACAAATTGGTTTATAATGGTGTTCTGTTTAACGAACATGTTGGAGTACTTCAAGTTGGTAATACGTTAATTGAAGTTTTGCCCAAAGCTGATAAAAATCCCCATTCAGAAGATGAAGATAAAAAATGGCGAGATCTATTAATTGGTATGCTACAAGTCGTAGGAAGTTTTGAAATTAAGTCAACCAGTTCCAGTAATCTTAAAATTAAACCCAATACCATTTTAGATTTATATTTTGAAATGTATGTCAAGGAATTAGAGTATTTATTGCATACTGGATTGATTAAAAAATACAGAAAAAAAGAAGGAAATGTAACGGCTTTAAAAGGAAGTCTACAGTTTAATAAACACATTCAATATAATCTCACCCATCAGGAACGATTTTATGTTCGTCATACTACCTATGATGTTGAACATACATTACATTTTATATTGTACAAAGCTTTAAAAATGTTAAAGCAAATAAATACTAATATGGCATTAAATGGAAGAATAGGTGCTTTACTTTTAAATTTTCCTGATATGCCTGATATTAAAGTTAATGAGTCCACTTTTGGGAAATTAATTTTTAATAGAAAAAACCAACATTACAAAAAAGCATTAGAAATAGCTAAACTATTACTCTTACAATACCATCCTGATATTAGTAAAGGTAAAAATCATGTTTTAGCTTTAATGTTTGATATGAATTTGCTTTGGGAGCAATTTATTTATGTTAGCTTAAAGAAAAATAAAGAATATTTTCCAAAAGTTAAAGCACAAACTACCAAATATTTCTGGAAACCTGAAAACGGTAGAAGAACTTCAATGAAACCAGACATATATATTGAAACAGGTTCTAAAACAATTGTTTTAGATACCAAGTGGAAAAATTTAAACGGTTACAATCCATCACCCGATGATTTGAGACAAATGTATGTGTATCACGAGTATTTTGATGCTGAAAAAGTAGCTTTAGTGTATCCAGGTAATAGTCAGTTTGGAAAAAAAGGAAACTACTTTGATAAAGAAGGAAATCATGATTCTAAAAAGCAGTGTAGTGTTGTTTTGATTGATGTGGAGAATGATATAAAATTTTGGCAAAAAAGTATTCAAGAACAAGTTAAAGTCTTTGTTGACAATTAATTTATAATAAACAAAAGATAGATTAATAAAATATAAAATGAACGTAGTAATTAGTGATGAGTTGTTAAATGGTAAAGTAACCAATCAATTCGAGATTTCTTTAGAAACAAATGCAATTACAGTAAGAGATTTGATTTCGAAAAGAGTTTCGGTTGAAATTGATAATTATAATAAAAAATTACCTGAATATTTCAATGGTTTAGTAGAACCAAAAGAAGCTGAAAGAACTTTAAATGGTTATAAATTGAAACCTAAGCAGCTAATTGATGTTGAAAAACAAGTTTACATTGCTCTAGACGCTTTTCAAAAAAATGGTTTTTTTGTATTAGTTGATAATCAACAGCTTGAAGAATTAGATCAAGTAGTCAATCTTCAAAATACTTCAAAAATATCTTTTGTAAAACTTACTCCATTAATTGGAGGTTAAATCTTTAATATGGGATTATTTAATAAAATTAAAACTGCTATTGGTATATCTTCCGAATATCAAAGTGTAGATTCGGATGAGTTTACTAATGTTTTAAAACAATCAATTACTGAATATTTAAAAGATTCAAGATATTTTTATACAGTAACTTTTTCTAATGTTCCCGTTTATAATGATGTTATTAAGAAATGGGATAATGATAAAAAATGTGAGTTTGCAATTTTTTTAGCTGAAACAGTTAAAAAAAAGCACATGCCTTATAAAAGAGGAGAGAAGGATGGTGTAAACGAGTATCAAATGGCATCTCAAATGCTTCAAAATATGTTTAGAAGCAAAATGAAATTTTCAGAAGAGAATATCATTATTCTTTTTGACATTTTTAAAAGTTATAATCCTGAAAAAAAATATTTAGGCTTGTATTGGTGGCCGCTAGTTGGCTTTTTCAAACAAATTGAAAGTAGTTTTTCGCCTAATGAGATCCCGAACGCAATTGTAAATATATTAAATGAAATTTTAGAAGTAAAAGGTGATTCTAATTCTTACAACTTCAAAGAACAAATAAAACTTCAAGAAAAAATAAAGACATATTTACATTCAGGTACTTCAAACGACGGAGGTATAAAGCCAACCTATTTTGTAGGAGAAGATGGCTTTCAAAAATATGCAAATGAGTTGATAGATAATCAAAAAGAAGAGGATAAAAAACTATGGTTCACGCTTGTATCTTTAGCACAAAAAGCGAATGGTAGTAAACCTTCCCAGAAATATCTTAACGAAGCTAAAAAAGGAATAGACCAATTAGGATCAGATAAATTCAAGAAAGTAACTCAAGACTGGTTTACTTTCATTATAGAGATGAAAGAATCTATTACTAGTCAAACGCAGGTTTATGATAATAGAGAATATGTATATAATACTATTGAGTTTTTAGATGCTTTAAATTCTGATGCAATAAAAGGATTTGTTTGGATGAACTCATGGTTTTATGATGGCAATACAATTCAAACTATAAGTAAATTATGTGAACGTTGTTTTAAAAAAATACCAGAAAAAGGTCCGGCAGCGGCAGGAATAGGCAATGCCTGTTTATATACACTTTATGCTTCAAAAGGTTTAGATGGTATAGCACAATTATCAAGATTAAGACTAAAGATTAAGCAAAATAATACACTTACTTTAATAGAAAAATATATTCAAGAAGCTGCACAAAAATTAGGCGTATCATCAATTGAAATTGAAGACTTGGCAGTAGATGATTTTAAATTAAAAGAGTATCAATTAAACTATGCATTTGATGATTACAGAGCTACTTTATTTTTAACTGGTATTGGTAAATCGCTAATTAAATGGTATAAACCAGATGGAAGCGAACAAAAAACAGTACCTCAATTAGTTAAAGACAAATATGCTACCAAACTTAAGAAGTTAAAAGCAATTCAAAAACAAATAGATCAAACAACTTCTTCACAAAAAGAGCGATTCGATAGAATGTTACGTAGTAATCGAATGATGTCTTTAGAATATTTAAAAGAAAAATATATCAAACATGAGCTTTTATCTTTTATCATTAA
>JAIXHM010000243.1 GCA_030145825.1 Flavobacterium sp. | reverse complement strand
TTATAGATATTCATATCCTTATTAATAACAGCCATAGAAGTAGCCATTAAAGTAACATCTGGGTTTTTCTCCATAAAATTAAATTGAATTTCTAATTTATCATAATAATACCAATCGTCAGCATCTAACATACACATATATTTTATTTCTAAAGCTCTAATTTTTTCTAAAGCTTGTTGTCGAGCAAAACCTCTACCTGCATTATTTTCTAGATGAATTTTAATAAATTTTTCATCATCAAGACCATCTATAATATCTTTAGAATTATCTGTTGAGCCATCGTTTACAATGATAGCTATCCACTCTTTAAAAGTTTGATTTTCTAATGATTTAATTGAGTTTAAAAGTGACAACTCTCCATTAAAAACAGGTATAACAACTGCAATACTTGGCATACTATGATTTAAAGTAAATTAATAATGTAAAAGTAAGTGATCCTAAAATTAATAAGGCTAAAAACAAACTTTGGTTTCTAACTAAATCTTTTTGTTTTAAAAGTGGATAGATCATCACAAATGGCATTATAAACCAAGATAAATAAGCAATTCTATTAGTATAGGCTGCATAAATTAAAAAGACCCAAATTGTGTTTGCAATAATGTAAGTATTTACAATTCTGTCATAAAAGATATCTTGGAAACCCTTTTTATATTTGTAATAATAAGCTAATAAAATAGCAATACCACTGTAAATGATAAAATCTAGTCGATAACTTCTTTCCATGAACGCTCCATCAATTTCATCTGAAAAATAAGTATCTACTCTTTTATCTTCTATAATACCTGAGTTTAATAATAAATTGCTCACAAGAGTTTCTACTTGACTACCAAAAGCATAACTTATAAAAACTAAGGCTAACCAAATTCTAATTAATATTAATGTATTAGTAAATTTCATTGCTAATAAAAAAGCAATTATCGAAAGTACTAATGATTTGTGAAACGAAAGCGATATTAAAATTAAAACATACATCAACCACTTTTTTTCATAAAAATATATGCCTAATAAAAAAACTGATGTTGCTAAACCGTTTCTGACGCCATTTATTCCAAATGACCAAAATGACATAGAGGAAACAAATAGAATAAAGGCAAACAATGCATATTCTTTAAAATATTTCTTACATACTAAATAAATAGGTCCTACATACAATACTGAACATAAAATATAAAAAATATAAATATTAAGATATTCTTTTGAGAACAGCATTAGTAAATAAAAGCCATAATCACTTTTGATACCGTAAACTGGATCATCCATATAATTGAAAAAAATATCGGTATAATGACTCGTGTCTCCTAAGTACCTCCAATTTCCAAATGGATCTCTTAAACCAATAAATAAAATTGTGAACGTTAATAAAAGTAAATTTGTGACCGTTAAATTTATTGTTGGAAACGATTCTAAATTTGGTTTAAAAAACAATGGAAAAATTCCGAGTAAAATAATAATACTCAGTGCCGTGTAATAAACTGTTGTATAAATTTCTACAGGGATCAATTCGTAATTATTTTAAATAATTTTTCGTTATAAACTTTCCAGTTTGCATTTTCCAGCACTCTTTTTCTTGCTTTTAATCCTTCTTCTAAAACCAATTCTTGATTTTTGATTAGATCGATTAATAAATTGGCTAACATTTGTTCGTTATCTTGTTCAATTAACCAACCACCATTTCTTTCCTCAATAGCATCTGGAATTCCACCAGAACGAACTCCAATAACTGGAATTCCGCATGATTGTGCCTCTAAAAACACCAAGCCAAAACCTTCAACTGAGGTTGAGTGTTTTTCCTCTCTTGTGCAAAGTACAAAAATATCATTTGAATTGTAAAATGAAGGCAATACTTCATCTGGCACAAAACCATGAAAAGTTACATTTTTCTCAATTCCTAATTCTTTAACTAATGTTTTTAAATCCTCTAAATAAGAACCAGTACCGCCAATATTCCAATGTATTTTACTTCTAAATTCGATTGGTAAATTTGAAATGGTTTTGGCTATAAAATCGTACCCTTTAAATTGTAAAATCCTGGAAACTGATGCTATTTTTAAAACTCCTTTAGTATTTACTTTAAAATTATTCGGCTTAAAGAAATCTTCATTTACACCAAGCGGTAATGCAACAACATTGGCTTTTGCATTCACTTTTTGAATTAAATTTTTGGTATAATTACTATTTGCAATATTTATTTTGGCTTTTCCTAAAATCCATTTTGCGTAGAGGGGCAACCAAATATATTTTCTAAACTTTGAAGTTCCACTTAAAAACTCGGTTCCATGACCTAAAATAAAAACATTTTTAAAACCTGATAAAATGGCTATAGTAGCTTCAGGATGCCAAACTCCACAAAGAATAGTATAATTCTCCTTATTTTTAATGCTACGTAAGTAGTTAAAAGCTACTTTTTCGCACTGAATTCTTTTTTCGGGAAGTTCAATTATTTTAACTTTATTGAAATTATAGGGATTACTTTCGCCCACTTTTTTTCTAGTTAAAACAATTACTTCTTCAAAATACTTTTGTTGTCCTACAGCAATTTCTTGACATAAACGAGCAATTCCTCCGTTTGAAGGTGGAAAATCGTAAGAAAATAATAGTAATTTATTAATCATATTTTGTGCAAGCTACTTCTTTTTTACCTACTGAAAATCCTTCGTTAAAAGAAGTAATAAATTGACGAAACAAACCTAAATCTTTGTATGAAAAAGCATAGGCACTCACTAATCTTAATAGATATATTATAGAAGTAATTCTGTAAACTCCTCTTACATGTCGGCTTATAATTAACGAACGGTTTCGAACTAATGAAGCTATATATTTTTTTATATCTAAAACACGGCAACCGCCAGTTTCGGCAGCTAAATGATTTACTGATGCTTTTGAATGAAACATTACTTTGTAACCTGCTTGTTTAACTCGCAAACAAAAATCGGTTTCTTCATACAAGGCGGCACCTTTTGTAAGATTCTCATCAATACCGTTCACTTTTAAAAGTACTTGTTTTGTTGTCGCAAAATTTCCGCCTCCAGCATGAATTACCTCAAAAGTACCAAGTTTATGAAAACCGCGTAAAGGTGTTGCAGTCCAATAATTAAAGTCGCCTACTTTACATTCTTGATTTTGCTTATATATTTCAACAATTCCTCCTGCAACTACACCAATAGATTCATCTTTTAAGATTGAAAAATGTTCTTTTAATAAATTTTCATTACACAGAATATCATAATCTAAAAATAAAATATAATTGTATTTTGCTTTTTGCCAACCAGAATTTCTAGGTTAGGGTAAGCCTTTAAAAATAGT
>JAIXHM010000242.1 GCA_030145825.1 Flavobacterium sp. | reverse complement strand
ATTATACCACAAACAGAAATAGCAGCCGGTATAACATTAACTGAACTTATTTGAAACGCAATATAATTATCACTAAAAAAATAAAAAATCTACATGAAAAAATCAATTTACTATTTCGCATTTGTTTTAAGTTTTGTGACTCAATTTGCAATAGCTCAAGTTAAAATTTTAGAAAAAGGAAAAGCAAACGAAACAAATTCTATTAAAAAAGAACAAGTAAAATTAGAAATTCCGCAAGATCAATTGGCAACAATTAAAGAAACTTATAATTGGAAAAACGAAAAATTCTTGATTGTGAATTTTAAAGGTATGCGCCATGCTTGTAATTATGATATTTATGACGATTTAGTAAACGCATACAACCAATATGAAAAACCTGCATTTGCTAAAATGGATTTGAGTAATTGCCGAAATGTTTTTTTATATGCCGATGCACAATATGCAAAACCAATTTTAGATAAAAAAACACATTATGAAGATGTGGGACATTATTTTTTAAAGCATTATTTCAACGATTTAACTACTTGTACTGGAGTAATGGTTATTAACCAAAAAGGCGAATATTTGCTTGCTAATGAAGAATATAGTACTTTTACTATTACTAAAATGATTGAAAATTTAAGCAAATAATGACAAGAAAAGCAATATTTCCAGGTTCGTTTGACCCCATTACTAATGGACATTATGACATTATAAAAAGAGGCGCTTCTTTGTTTGATGAAGTTATTGTAGCCATTGGTGTAAATGCTGAGAAAAAATATATGTTTTCTTTAGAAGAAAGAAGGCGTTTTATTGAAGAAGCTTTTAAAGACGAACCTAAAGTGCGTGTAATTACTTATACAGGATTAACTATTGATTTATGTAAAAAAGAAAAAGCTGATTTTATATTAAGAGGTTTACGAAATCCTGCTGATTTTGAATTTGAAAAAGCAATTGCACATACCAACAGAAGTTTGTCTCAAATTGAAACCGTTTTCCTATTAACAGCTGCTAGAACTTCATTTATTTCATCTAGTATTGTGCGAGATGTTTTAAGAAATGGTGGCGAAATTAAAAAATTAGTTCCAGAGGCAGTTTGGGTTAGTATCGATAAGTAAAAATTAGAATTACCAATTATAAAAATTAAGAGTTATGAGTTTTTGTAAACTTGTAACTCTTTTTTTCTTTATTGCTCATTATTAATTATTTAATTCATTTATCACTTTATAATTATAAAGGCTTCGACAAGCTCAGCCTGACTATGTATACATTTTGTCATTAGCATTAGAGATTGCCCCGATTCAGTCGAAGTGTCACTATTAGAAAACGGGTTTTTAATCGTTGTTCCAACATTAGTTTTATGGATAAATAAATTGTTTAATTACGAATAATTATTTATATTTGATGTATTATTTATACGCCTTTTTATTATGATTATTCGCCTAGAAAAGATATGGCATCGCAATGCCTATCATATTGGTTTGTTCTTTAGTTATGAATCTGATTTGGTTCAAGCTGTAAAAGCATTTGGTGCAACTTACAGTAAATCGTTAAATTGTTGGTATTTTCCTTATGATAAAATTTGGTACCAAAAATTCAAGAAAGCCTTTCAGCATATAACTTTAGAAATAAGTACTTCAAATGAAACGGTGGCCGACAGTAACGTTCGTGAGCTTCCACCCATAGTTTCTCAAAACAAATTTCAGTTAGAATCGCGTGCGATTAAACCTGAACATAAGCCTAAATTAAATTGGGCTGAAAAACTTCGATTTAAAGTATTAGAACCAGTTGGGAAATATTGGGTTTTTAAAATGCATTATCACGATGTATTTACTCCTGAAATTTTAAAAATAAAAGGAGTTTTTTGGAATAAAACACAAAAAGTTTTCTTTGCAAAGAGAGTTCCGCTTGTTAAAGAAAAAATTGAAGCTTTATTTGAACAAGAAGGTTTGTTGCCTGATAATTTTTATTTTAAAGAACAGCATAATCTTGAAGGAACATTGGTACTAAAAATTCATCCTGAAGATTTTCAATGGATGCAGGTTTATGTACCACAACATTTTGCATTGAGAGAACAAATTAAGCGTTTTTCTATGGTAAGATACAGCAAACCTTTTGAGTGTTTTTTGTTACCCGCTGCGCCGCAAATATTAGAGACGCTTGAAATTCATTTCGAGGTTTATGGTATTTCAATAGACAATCAGTTACCAAAAAATTATTTAAAAAAGCAGCATTTACCCAACAGAAAACGCTATTTCCTAGAAAAAGCGAAAACCCAATTATTAGAAGTTGTTCCTTTTAAGGCAGAAGCTTTAATTTCGGAGTATGTCGATATGTTATTAGCTATGAATTACAGCGAATCGACTTTAAAAACCTATACGCAAGCGTTTATCCAGTTCCTAAGACATTTTGATTTTGAAAGACCCGAAAATTTGGAACAAAAACAAATTGTTAAGCATTTGGGCGACTTAATGTTACAAGGATTATCGGCAACAAGTGGGCATTCGCTAGTAAATGCATTACATTTTTATTACAAATACATTTTGAAGCGACACGATGTACAATTTGTATTGCCAAGACCAAAAAAAGAAAAGAAATTACCTGTTGTTTTTACAATGGAAGAATGTTTACAAATTTTTAGAGTGGTCGATAACCCAAAACACAAACTTTTATTGCTTGTAGGATATGGTTCTGGACTGAGAGTTAGTGAAATTGTAAATTTAAAATGGGAAGATATATATTTTGAAGAGCAAAAAATACACGTTAAAAATGCCAAAGGTAAAAAAGATAGAATGGTGATGTTGCCCTACTCTATTTCGCAGTTTTTGACTAATTATTCGAAGCTTTACAAAAAAGGCACTTATGTTTTTGAAGGACAATTTGCAGGCGAACCCTACAGTACAACGACGGTACAAACTGTTATGCGAAATGCGATGCAGAAAGCAGGATTGAATAAAAAAGGATCGGTTCATAGTTTACGACATAGTTTTGCCACACATTTACTTGAAAGTGGAACTGATATAAGATATATTCAACTATTACTGGGACACAACGATATAAAAACTACAATGGTTTACACACATGTAAGAAATGAGGCGCGAGATAAAATTATGAGTCCGCTTGATAAAATTGTGGAAATAAATAAAAAAATAGATTCGTAATTTAAAAAAAGTTATATATATTTGAACATATTTACTAGTTAACTACAACGTGATTTTACTTCGTAAAAAACCAATTGGAACGTTATCTTTCGCACGTTCATAAAAATAGTTTAGAAAGCTTTAGTCATGTTTTGCTTCCGAATTGGTTCAATTTGGCAGAATGT
>JAIXHM010000241.1 GCA_030145825.1 Flavobacterium sp. | reverse complement strand
TAGCACTTTCTTTCTTTACTAACTTACCATTCTCGTAAGTTTCCCAAGTTCCTGATTTTTTGTTGTTTTTATATTCTCCTTTGACTAAAACATTTCCTTCTCCATCATAATAAGCTACCTTACCATTTAAATTTCCATTCACATAGTTAGATTCCTCAATTAGATTTCCATTTTCGGCATACTTAACATATTTTCCATCAAGAGAGCCTGCTTTATAATAAGACTTTTCAGCAATTTGACCATTCTTATAATATACATTTTTCTCACCGTTAAGTTTACCATTTTTATAATTTTCTAAGTTCATTATTTTATCACTTTCAAAATGATAATATTTCCACAAACCTTCAGGTTTTTTGTTTACCAAATTACCTTCACTTACTTTAAACTTCTTAGTATCATAAAAAACTGTATAACAACTACCATCTCCTTGAGAAAAATCGCGAGTTGCCATTAAAGTATTTTCTTTATTATCAGCATAATACTTAAAAACACCTAATTCTTTACCATGATCAAAATTTCCTTCGTAACGTAACTTTTTTGTTTTTTCATGATAGCCTTTCCAAAGTCCGTGACGTTTTCCAGAACTATCCATTTGATTTTCTTGAGCATTTAATAAAAATGCCATTAAAACTAATACAAAAGTGAGCAGTCTATTAATATTATTTAACATTTGTTAAAGTATTTTTATTGAAATTAAATATTTGAAACATATGATATTAAACAAAACTTGTTGCAAAGTTAAAATTTGACACAATATTTTTTTTTGTTTAATGATTTCATAAATTTGCTTAAACAAAAAAACAAACACTATGAAAAACACTGCAAAATTAATGAAATTAATGTTATGGGTAGCAATTCCATTAACAATGTTGTCATGTTCTGATGATGATTCAAATAACATGCCAGAAAACAATAGCATTGCTGCTATAGCTTCAAGAGCTCCACAATTCACAACTTTGGTAAGTGCGCTAGAAAAAGCTGATTTAGTAACCACTTTAGATGGTGAAGGTTCATTTACTGTATTTGCTCCAACAAACACTGCATTCTCAAACTTTTTAACAGCAAACGGATTTAATTCTTTAGACGATGTTCCAGTTGCTGTTTTGCGTGAAGTTCTTTTAAACCATGTAGTTTTAGGAACAAATTTATCTTCAAACTTAACTACAGGTTATGTAAAAACATTAGGCAAGGGATCTGCATCAGCAACTAATACTTTAAGTATGTACGTTAATGTTTCGTCTAATGTTATGCTTAATGGAGTTGCTACTGTGACAACTCCAGATATTGTGGCGGACAACGGTGTAATACATGAAGTAAATGCAGTAATAGGATTACCTACAATAGTAACCCACGCTCTTGCTAATTCAAATTTTACAACATTAGTAGCAGCTTTGACGAGAAACGATCAACCTGATTTTGTGGGAATATTATCAGGATCAGCTAATTCTCCTTTTACCGTTTTTGCTCCAACCAATAATGCATTTGGTGATTTATTAACCGAATTAAATGCAACATCTTTAGACGACATTAACCAAGCGACTTTAGAAAATACTTTGAAATATCATGTAGTTGCAGGGGCTAATGTTCTTTCAAGTGATTTGAGTAACAACATGACTGTTACAACTTTTCAAGGTCAAGATTTTACAATTACAACTACTGGAGGTGCTAAAATTACTGATGCAAATGATAGAATGAGTAATATTGTAGCAACTGATGTTCAATGTGCAAATGGTGTAATTCATGTAATTGACAAAGTAATATTACCACTTATAAACTAAATAAAAAGAAACCCTAACCTATATTATTTAATAAAAATTGCTGTAAAAACTCTATCCTTATCTTTGGATAGAGTTTTTTATTTACCTAATTCTCCAGATCTTTTTTCAGCAGCAAAGATTCCGTTTTTAATATTATTAAAGGTGTTGGTTTTATTAAAAATATTTAGCGCAGCTTCAGTAGTTCCTCCTTTTGAGGCAACTTTTTGAATCCATTCTTGATGCGATAGTGCACTTGTATTTTGAAGCTGAACTGCTCCAGAAAAAGTTTGGTTAACCAAAAAAGCAGCTTCAGAACTACTAAAACCTAACTCTACAGCGGCTTTTATCATAGCTTCCATGAAAAAATAAACATACGCAGGACCACTACCTGAAATTGCAGTGGCAGCATTTAGCATATTTTCATCTTCTACAGAAATTGACTTTCCTGTTGTGTTTATTAAATTTTGTATTACAAAAAGTTCTTTTCTATCTACTTCATTTGATGTACTAAAAACGGTCATACCATGTCCTATTTGTGTTGGAATATTGGGCATAGAACGAACAACTTTTGTACAACTTAATTTGCTTTGAATACTTTCTATAGAAATTCCAGCCATTACTGACAAGACAATATGTACGTTTGTAATAAAACTAGCAATAGAATGAGATAAACTATTAAAATCTTGTGGTTTTACAGCAAGTATAACAATATCTACATCAAAAATATCTTTTCCTGGTTTTAAAAAGTAATTTTCTTTTGGTAACAAAAATTGTTTCTTTTTCTGAACTTCAGATCTATTTAAAACATAAATATTTTGAGGTTGTACAAAACCAGAACTCACAAAGCTATTTGCATAAGTTTGTCCCATATTTCCAAAACCAATGATTAGTACTTTCATATTATTTTAAAAAAATAGCCCTGCAAATTGCAGGGCTAATATACTATTTATATTATTTTTTATTCATTTTTTGTTGAGCCTCAGCCTGCTCCATCATTTCACGCATTTTCTTCTGAAACTTACCTTCTTTCTTAGGTTTCGTTTTATTTTCTTGAATTTTGGCATGTAACTTATCATTATCAACAATATAATTCTTGATAACAAACATAATTCCGATGGTAATTAAATTTGAAATAAAGTAATACAAACTCATTCCTGATGCATAATTGTTAAAGAAAAACAACATCATTAATGGTGAAATGTATAACATTATTTTCATCATTTTTGTCATATCTGGCATACCTTCTTGTGGTGGAGCTGCCATTTGTTGATCTCCAGTCGTCATTTTCATATAGAAGAAAATTGCTAAAGATGCTAAAATTGGGAACAAACTCACGTGATCTCCGTAGAAAGGAATCTTAAATGGTAACTGATAAATATTATCATAAGATGATAAATCATCGGCCCATAAGAAACTTTTTTGACGTAAATCGAATACTGAAGGGAAGAAATAAATTAATGAGTATAAAATAGGAATTTGTAATACTGCTGGAATACAACCAGCCATAGGATTAACCCCTGCTTTACTATATAACGCCATTGTTTCTTGTTGGCGCTGTC
>JAIXHM010000240.1 GCA_030145825.1 Flavobacterium sp. | reverse complement strand
ACTAAAGTAGCTTCCATTTTCTCTGATAATATGGTGTTACAACGTAATGTAAAAATTCCGGTTTGGGGAGTAGATAAACCTAATAGAACGGTTACGGTTAAATTCCATAATCAAACTAAAAAAACAAAATCAAGAAAAGACGGTAAGTGGACAATCTATTTAGATAATGAATCTGCTGGCGGACCTTATGTTTTGAATGTTCAAGGAAGTAGTTTAATTGAAATTAAAAACGTTTTAGTGGGAGATGTTTGGCTTTGTTCTGGACAATCCAATATGGAATGGACGGTTGAACAGTCAAATAATGCAAAGAATGAAATCGCGCAGGCAAATTTCCCAATGATTCGTCATATTGACATTCCTAACGAAATTAATTCGGTTCCAAGTTCGAGTTTTAAAAATACTAATTGGCAAGTTTGTTCACCTAATACAGTAGCAGAATTTACAGCTGTTGGTTATTTTTATGCTAAAGAATTAACTCAAAAATTAAATATTCCTATTGGTTTAATTAATGCTACTTGGGGCGGAACCAATATCGAAACTTGGATTAGCAGAGAAGGTTTTGAAAGCAGTCCCGAATTCAAAGAAATGATTGCTCAAATGCCCAAAGTAAATATCGATTCGCTGTTAGAAAGCAAAATGAATGTTGCTAAAAAGCGAATTGAAGCCATTCAAAAAACAAAATTTACTACCGATAATGTTCCTTTCTACAAAGATTTGAATTTTGAAGATAAACAATGGTTAACGTTAAACCAACCACAACCTTGGGAAGAACAAATTTTAGGCAATTTTGATGGCGTCGTTTGGCTAAGAAAACATTTTACGTTGACGGAAAAAGTGAAATCAGCAGTTTTAGAAATTCCTGCAATTGATGATAATGATGAAACCTATGTAAATGGTGTAAAAGTTGGAAAAACAAACGGTTGGGATGCCAAAAGAAATTATATAATTCCAACAGAAATTTTGAATATTGGCGACAATGTAATTGCAGTTAGAGTAACCGATACTGGTGCTGGCGGTGGTATACATGGCGAAAGTAAAGCTTTGAAAATTACAACAGATAAACAAGAAATACCCTTGAGTGGTTCTTGGAACTTTCAAGTAGAATCTATTTTAGATAATGTCAACCAAAACGAATTTCCGTCGTTGTGTTACAATGCAATGATCAATCCGCTTATTCCTTTTGCGTTTAAAGGTGTCATTTGGTATCAAGGTGAAAGTAATGAACCAAGAGCGTATCAATACAAAAAAGCTTTTCCATTGTTGATTGAAGATTGGCGCAAAAAATTCAATTCCGAATTTCCGTTTTATTTTGTACAATTGGCAAGTTATGTTACCAAAGGAAATAGTAACGAAGGTTGCGCTTGGGCTGAAATTAGAGAAGCGCAAACCAATACTTTAAAATTGAAAAATACTGGAATGATTGTTACAACCGATTTGGTTACCAATCCGTATGATATTCACCCAACCAACAAACAAGATGTTGGAAAACGTTTGGCAGCTGTCGCTTTGAACAATACGTACAATCAAAAGACTTTAGTTTTTTCGGGACCAACCTTCAAATCGTTTGAAAATAAAGACGGAAAAACAATCTTGACTTTTGACAATGTAGGTTCGGGATTAATGACAACTGATAAATATGGTTATATAAAAGGTTTTGAAGTTGCCGGAGCAGATAAAGTTTTTCATTTTGCAAAAGCAGAGATTATAGAAAATACGATTGTTTTGAGTTGTGATAAAGTAAACAATAGTATCGTAGTACGTTTTGGTTGGATGGGAGATGCTACCGAATGCAATCTATTTAATCAAGAAGGATTTCCTGCAGTTCCATTTAGAACCGATGATTGGCAGTTAAGTACAACATCTGAAAAATATACTATCAAAATGAAATAGTTTATTTTACGATGTATAAAACTAATAAATCGCAATAAAATTGATTGGAAAGCTATATTAATGATTGAAAATATAATGAAAATGTGATAATTTTTTAGTATTTAGAGAAAAAGTTTGATAAAAATTTGGTTATTTGACTTTTTTTCTTTTAAATTTGAATCGATAAATCATAAAACACTTTTGCTTATAACAGAAAAATACTTTTAGACTTTAATTAACCCAAAAAATTAACTAAAAGTATTGTTATGGCTAGACATGAACTATCAGATGCTATCTTGGTAAAGAATTATGTAGGAGGAGATGAGATTGCCTTAGCTACATTAATTGAAAGGCATCAATCAAAAATTTACGGTTTTATTTATTCAAAAATTCCTGACAGAGATATTTGTGATGATATTTTTCAAGATACCTTTGTTAAGGTGATTAAAACTTTAAAAACCAAATCTTACAACGAAGAAGGTAAGTTTTTGCCGTGGGTTATGCGAATTGCACATAACTTAATTATAGATTATTTTAGAAAATCTAAAAAGATGCCGATGCATCGAGACAATGATGAATATTCCATTTTTTCTTTAATTTCAGATACAAGCCCAAATGTTGAAAGTAGAATTATTACCGAACAAATTGAGTTAGACCTAAGTAGAATTATTGACGAGCTTCCAGATGATCAAAGAGAAGTATTGGTAATGAGAATTTATCAAGACTTAAGTTTTAAGGAAATCGCTGATTTAACGGGAGTTAGTATTAATACTGCCTTAGGAAGAATGCGTTATGCTTTATTAAATTTGAGAAAAGTTATCGATAAAAATCAAATTATTTTAACTGGTTTACAATAAAGTGTTTTTTGTTGCGTTATAGTTATATATTTTTATTATAATCTATGGCAAAACTTTACTCTAAGGAAAAATTAGCAAACCAAAAAGAAATGTTACCTAAAAAAGAAACGATTTCGTTTATTCTTAATTATTCAAAAGCATTGAGTATTACAAAAGTAGGTAAATTTCAATTTGAAACTATTGCTAATTAATGAGAAAGCTTCGTAAAGACTACGAAGCTTTCTTTTTTATTTTTTGTATTCATTAATTACTGATTTTCTACCAATAGTTTTAGTAATAATATCTTTATCTAAATTCCATCCACGAGCTGGCGAATATTCTCTGCCGTAATAAATTATTTGTAAATGTAGTTTATTCCAAGATGCTTCAGGAAATAGTCTTTTTGCATCTTTTTCTGTTTGTTGAACACTTTTTCCATTGCTCAAATTCCATCGGTACATTAATCTATGAATGTGAGTGTCAACTGGAAATGCAGGAACACCAAAAGCTTGACTCATTACAACACTTGCAGTTTTATGTCCAACAGCCGGTAAACTTTCTAAAGCTTCAAAATCTTGAGGAACTTCGCCATTGTATTTATCAATTAAAATTTGCGACAAGCCAAAAATCCCTTTAGATTTCATTGGAGTTAATCCACAAGGGCGAATAATATCTGCAATTTGCTCAACACTCATTTTTACCATATCATAAGGATTGTCAGCCTTTGCAAAAAGAGATGGCGTAATTTTATTCACGCGTTCATCAGTGC
>JAIXHM010000239.1 GCA_030145825.1 Flavobacterium sp. | reverse complement strand
TTATTTATTTCAAGATAATTTATTATTCTTGTTTGAAAACGGTTCTGATTCTCCAACAAAACGTTTTAGAATAGAAACCAAAACTGACTCCACTCTTACATTAAAAAAAGGATAAAAAGCATATTCTTTCTTTTCATCGAATAAAGTAAAAAAAGAAACCAAATCTTCTGAATTAATCCCAAATCAAGGTTTAACTGCTCTTGGTCTAGGAAGAGGAGTTTTAGGAATGATTTGTTTGTTAGCTGTAGCATTTCTTTTCAGCTCAAACAGAAAAGCTATTAATTGGAAAACAGTTGGTTTAGGTCTTTCTGCTCAGCTAGTTTTAGCTGTTGGAGTTTTAAAAATTCCATTTGTAAAAGCTGCGTTCGAATTTGTTGGTAATCTCTTTGTATTAGTACTCGATTTCACAAGAGCTGGTAGTGAATTTTTATTAGGTGGAATGATGAATGTAGAGAGCTTTGGCTTCATCTTTTTGTTCCAAGTTTTACCTACAATTATTTTCTTCTCTGCTTTAACTTCGGTATTATTCTATTTAGGTGTAATTCAAATTGTAGTAAAAGGAATGGCTTTAGTTTTAACTAAAATCTTACAAATTTCGGGGGCAGAAAGCTTATCTGTTGCAGGTAATATCTTTTTAGGACAAACAGAAGCACCTTTAATGATTAAAGCTTATTTAGAAAAAATGAATAAAAGCGAAATTCTATTAGTAATGATTGGCGGAATGGCAACTGTTGCTGGTGGAGTTTTAGCTGCATACATTGGATTTTTAGGTGGAAACGACCCTGTATTGCGTTTAGAATTTGCGAAACATCTTTTAGCTGCATCTGTAATGGCTGCTCCTGGTGCTATTGTGGTTTCTAAAATTTTATATCCTCAAACCGAAAGTATAAATACTAATGTTGAAGTCACAAAAGATAAAATTGGTTCAAACATTCTTGATGCTATTGCTACAGGAACTACTGAAGGTTTAAAATTAGCTGCTAATGTTGCTGCTATGCTATTAGTTTTTATTGCTTTTATTGCCATGATTAATTACACTTTAGGTTGGATTGGCGATTGGAGCGGATTAAACGAAGTTATAGCAAACAATACACCATATTCTAAATTTTCATTAGAAACTATCTTAGGAATTGTTTTTGCGCCTTTAATGTGGTTAATTGGTGTAGCAACAGAAGACATGATGTTAATGGGACAATTATTAGGAATTAAATTAGCAGCATCTGAATTTGTAGGTTATATTCAATTGGCAGAATTAAAAAATGCAGCAAATGAAATACATTTCACTTATGAGAAATCAGTAATTATGGCGACTTATATGTTATGTGGTTTTGCTAACTTTGCCTCTATTGGAATTCAAATTGGAGGAATTGGTTCATTAGCACCAAACCAACGTAAAACGTTATCTGAATTTGGTTTAAAAGCAGTAATTGGAGGAAGTTTAGCTTCGCTTTTATCAGCTACTATTGCTGGAATGATTATTGGGTAATTAAGAATTAGGAATTATAAATTAAGAATTATGATTATAAGTCATTTTTACGATTGTCCTTCATGTAAAGCAAAAAACAAAGTTTCAGTTGATGCTGACGATAGAGGTCAATTACAGATGAAAAAAGGTGAAGAAATTGATTATACATGTAATTCTTGTCATAAAAAAGAAAAAATACATATTAACAAAATTTATGCTGAGCCTTCAAAGATTATTTACTTATCAGCATTTGTTTTAAGTGTTATATTAACAATTTTATTTTGGAACTTTGGTTTTATAGCTACAGTTTCATTTGCCTTACCGATGCTAGTGTTTTTATATCAACAAAGTTTGGCAAGAAATTTCAATAATTATCGTATTCGAAAATAATAATTACAAAGTTGAAAATTTTAACTTTCTACTTTTAACTTTTGACTTAAAAATATGAAACAATACCACGACTTAGTAAAACATGTATTAGAAAACGGAAACCAAAAAGGTGATAGAACCGGAACAGGAACTATTAGTGTTTTTGGTTACCAAATGCGATTCGATTTAAGTGAAGGTTTCCCAATGGTTACCACTAAAAAATTACACTTAAAATCGATTATACATGAATTGTTGTGGTTTTTAAAAGGTGAAACCAACATTGCCTATTTAAAAGAAAATGGAGTGAAAATTTGGGATGATTGGGCAGATGAAAATGGTGATTTAGGTCCAGTTTACGGACATCAATGGCGTAATTGGAACAGCGAAGAAATTGACCAAATTACAGAATTGATTGAAACTATCAAGAAAAACCCAAACAGTAGAAGAATGCTAATTTCTGCTTGGAACCCTAGTGTTTTACCTGATACTTCTGTTTCATTTGCTGAAAATGTTGCCAACGGGAAAGCTGCGCTTCCTCCTTGTCATGCCTTCTTTCAATTTTATGTTGCCGATGGAAAATTAAGTTGTCAGTTATACCAACGTAGTGCTGATATTTTCTTAGGTGTTCCGTTTAATATTGCTTCGTATGCTTTATTAACGATGATGATTGCTCAAGTTTGCGATTTACAACCTGGAGATTTTGTACATACTTTTGGTGATGCTCATATTTACAACAATCACATTGAACAATTAGAGTTACAACTTTCAAGAGAATGTCGCCCATTGCCAACTATGAAAATGAATCCTGAAGTAAAAAATATTTTCGATTTTACTTTTGACGATTTCACTTTAGAAGGTTACGACCCACATCCACATATTAAAGGTCAGGTTTCTGTTTAATTATGAGAAATATTTTCTTTGTATTTTTTTTAATTTCATTCAACTTAATTCATTCACAAGTTGAACCTGAAACACCCCATGAGGATGATAATGTATTAATTACAATAATTGAAGATATTCCTATAGCACCCGGATGTGAAAGTGTTGAAAAAAACAAAAGAATGGATTGTTTTAATGCATACATGACAGAACACATTCAAAAACACTTTAAATATCCTAAAGCAGCTGCAAAAAAGAACATACAAGGTAAAGTTTTGGTAACTTTCATAATTAATAAGGAAGGTTTTGTTGAAAAAATTGAAACTAATGGCGGCCATGAACTTTTAAGACAAGAGGCTTATAGAATCATTGATAAATTACCAAAATTTAGGCCTGGTTTATTGAGAGGCAAACCTGTAAAAGTTCGATATGGTCTTCCCATAACTTTTAAACTAAGGTAGTTACAAACTGATTCTTACCACATAACCTTCATACGAACGAACATTAAAAACGGTTCCATCGTTGAAAATTAAATATTGTCCTTTTATTCCAGCTAAAGTTCCTGAATAATTTGGCGTTTTATCTAAGTTAAGACTTGTTACTTTTGTTGGATATTGTTCAACTGGATAATCCAATATATACAAATGTGGTTCATTTAAAAAATAAGGCTTTACTTCTTCTGGTAAAACAGTTGCTATTTTCGATCGTTCAGCAATTAAATCGGCATGAGAAACATCATTTTTCAGCATTTTTTGCCAACTCG
>JAIXHM010000238.1 GCA_030145825.1 Flavobacterium sp. | reverse complement strand
AGGGGAGGGGTGTACAAAAGGTGGAGCGTTTTACAGTTAAATCTTTTAAATAAATGTTTTATAATTAACTAAAAACAGATTCTTCCATAATTTTTTTTAAGCTTTTATAATCAATGTTTTTGTTTCTTTTAAAAACATAAATTTCGATATAATCTGTAAATGAAATAAATCTATCAAAATTTTTGTTGTTTTTAAAATGTTTGTGATAAGAATCAATTAGAGTGTCCATTTTTTTTAAGTAAGTAGTTCTATACAATAAGTCATTGATATGAATAATTGTAATTGGTTTAATTCTCTTTTTTAAATTTTGGTCTATTTGTGTTAAATCATTGCTAATATATTCATTTATCAAATTATTGAATGAAAGAGAAGTTAATGTATCATCGGTTGTAATTATTACTGGATAGTATACTAGATTATTAATTTTAGGACAATTGTCAAAAAATGAATATTTACCACCGTTTGATAAATTAATAAAATTTATTAATTGTTTAGCTGCTTTGTTTTTATTATCGTTTACATAATATTTATTTTTAAAATCTGTTTCTACCTTTTCAAATTTTGGGTCAAGCTTAGCATTTAATGATATTAATGAGTTTTTACATTCAAAAATTAAAATTTTATTTCCATTCCTAATATAGAAATCTGGTAATGCAAGATTATTGATGTTCTTTATATTATAACCTTTAATTTTGTCTTCATGGAATTGAATATATTTATTTCCAAAGACTGAATTTATTGCATTAATTAAGAGGTATTTTTCAATAAAGTGGGTACTATAAATTTGATGAAATCTTGAATTTTCAACATTTGAGAAACTTAAAAGATCGTGATAAATTCCTGTGAAAAATTTATTTAAAACAAAATAAAAATCAATAATTAAATATTCACCATTATCCATTCTGTAAAGTGGATTTTTTATTAATTCAGATAATTCATTCCACTCAGAAGAATTGATATCATGATTAGATATGTAATCAAAAAAGACAACTCCATTCTTATCTTCTTCAATTAAAAATTTATGATGAGTTATAGCAACCTGACCAATACTGAAAACTAATGTAAATAGTTCATAAAGTGTTTTAACTTTAAATTTTTCTAAATATTGAATTAAGACATTTTCTAATGTTGGTTGAGTTTTAATCCACTTTTCGAATTGTACAAATTTTAAAGCTTCAACCCAAAGTTTTTTATTGGTAAGTTCAGTATTAATGAGGTATTGACTTAATCCTAAATATAAATGGAGTCTTATTTCATCCGAAATTGATTTATTTTTTTTAAAATATCTTTTAAAAAAGATGTCTTGTCTGTTTGTTATCTCATCATTTACAATTAAATAAAGTTTAAAAAGACTTTCAGGATTGTGTTTTTCTTTACTTATTTTTCTTCTTTTCTCTAATAGAATTTCAATGGTTCGTAATGTAGTTATCTTATTTATTATTTTAACATTTTTAAGGTTTTTATTTTCAGAATGTTCTAAAAAAACACTAATAAGTTTATTTTTAAATTCATCATTAGTAGAAGGTATCCATTCATGTATTATAAATCTAATTTCAGAATTTTCATTATCATAAAGTAGATGCTCATTTTTATTAATCAGTACTAGAAATTCTAAAGCAGTATCTAAATGAATATTTTTTATTAAGAAATCAATTGATTCATTTTTAGAATAAAATTCTTTATATCCTAATCTTGAAATCATTTTTGTTTTCATATACTTTCAAAATAAATTTGATCTAATTCAAAGTAGTCATCTATATGGTTCAGCAAATCCTTGTTTAAACCAGATTTAAAAGACGCTAATATTACTTGTTTACCATTTCGTATAATTTCATTAATTATGGGTAAAAAGTCTCCATCTCCAGTAACCAAAAGAACGGTATCTAAATTGTCATTATAAACATTTGAAAGAATATCAACAGCCATTTGAATATCCACTCCTTTTGTTTTTTTGCCTTGTTTGTTTTTTTTAAAAACAGAAGGTCTTATAGAAGTTGGTAAAACAGAAATAATGTCTTTTGTAAAGGATAAACTTTTAATTTCAGTTTTATTTTCTTCTAAAATTTTATCATCTCCCACACAAAAAGTATAATAATTAAATCTGATTACGTCATAACCTTTGAAATTGAATGTATGAGGATGCCAAACATAAACATCCTTTTTATGTATTACACTTCTATTTTTGCTCTTTTCTTTTAAAGTTGCTTGGAAATTAAAGACCATATTTTCGCCATCTATGAAAACCATTAATCTTCTTAAATTACCATTTGAACGTGTTGATACTAAACTATTTCCTATCATAAACTATTATATTTTAAAAAAAATAGGGTGAAGACTCTACCTTCACCCCTAAAAACTCTAAAAGTTTTGTTGGGGCTTGTGTGTGATAGTTACCAAAATAAACTACAAATTATGGCTTTTAAGAGTGTACTCAATTTCTTGAATACGTTGCCCCAAATATTTTAATAAACACTATGGCCTCGTTTAGTGTTTAGTTCTTTTCCTAAATCGTTTTCTTTCCAACTGTAAAACCAATCAGAGGTATAACTTGCGATTGTTTCAATAATAATATCTTTATCAGCATTACTTGTACCTGCATCAAAAAACTTTATTTTATCTAAAATTTGTCGCCTAAAGTTTTTTATTTCTGCATCCGAACTTCCTATGTATGGGCAAGTGAGCACATCTATTAATAGGAAAATATCTTCCGCATTTTTTTTTTCAAAGTTATTAATTTTTTCAATAATTATATTCTGTATATCTTTTCTTATTTCACTATATTTTTGATTAGAATCTACATTTATATAGTTCAATAGAGAAATAATTGTAAAGTAATTTAAACTGGTATTTGGAGTTTTGTTATTTTGATTATCTATCTGAAAAACCCTAAAATGCTTATTAATTAATTCTTCTTCAAAACGGTAATTTTCCCCTAATTCGTTTATGATTGGTAGTAAGTACAAAGTTTCCACTTCTGCATATTCAGATGAAAGACTTTTTTGAAATACTAATGAAATGCCATCATATATTTTTTTGAAAATGTTATGTTTTTTATCAAAATCAAATGCTATATACTTTAATTCTTCCAAACTCGCATTAGAAACTTTGACTAAATAACTTTGCTTTGTCCGCTCTTGATTTTTAATAAAGTCGATAATTCTATATAATATGTGACAAACTTTTATAGAATAAGTAACCCTCGGAAGAACGGAATAAATGAAAAATGTCAATTCAATTATTTCATTAATATTTTTAAATAATTGATTATGGCATGATTTCAATATCTTCTCTTGCTCTTTTATGTCTTCGAGAATTTCGTCTAACTTTTCTTGATGTTTCGGTTTTTCATCTTCCCCAACACTACTTAACTTTGTTTCTGTTTCACGTTTTTGAGCATACAAATGAAGTAAGGTTTCTTGTTCATCTTGTATTTTCTTAAGTAAGCTTTTCAGTTTATTGAATATGATTGCTAAAATGTAATTTTGATGGTCTTTGTTGCTTGTGT
>JAIXHM010000237.1 GCA_030145825.1 Flavobacterium sp. | reverse complement strand
TTCGTACGCAGTCGAATCCGCCGTAATTGCGGTTATACATTGTTGCCATTAGTTTTTTGTCCGTATTGTTTCGAGCAACGTTCCCATTTTCTTCTGTCCGTATTCATTCTCAACGTTCATATCAATTCGAATAATATTTTCTTTCTCGGTCAATTTGGTTTTATATTTAAATCCGCCGTTGCTTTGTTTTAGAGTGTCTGGATTTACTTTTTTTCCGTCAACAAGGCTATCGAATTTTACGAAATAACTTTTATTTGGGTTATAGCCAACCACTAATAATTCAACATTAAATTCCGCATTCCGTTCGTACTTATTGTCTTTTCCATAAATTTCTCGAAACGAAATACTGTCAAATACATATTTAGTTTCAATATCCGCAACAATTTTCCGCAAACTATCATTTTCCGCACGTAGATTTTCCAATTTTGCAATAGTGTTTTCGCCTTGATTTATATCTGTACAGCTTAAGGTTAAAAATGTCAGAAGTACAATTATTATCGTTTTTGTCATTTTTTTTAAATTAATGGCAACGGTTAAGTATATCTAAAGTTGTGTTGGTTTAGTTGACTAATATAGCAAATATTAGCGAACTAGTTTTTATTTGAGCGATAGTCCAAATAAACAACTACCTCACAATTTTAGATATACACTGTTGTGTGCAGTAATTTTTTTGCAAACTTTACCATTGAATTAAAAACAGGCTAAAGTTTAAAAACAATTACGTAGTCTTAAAAGAGATACATAGCAAATTGTCATCAGTTTTTACTGCAGAGATTATGTTTGTTATAGACCGGTATTATAACCAACGTCATCGAAGTAGGGGAAGGGATAAGGTAAATTAATAGCGTCCAGCTTTGCTTTTTTTGGTTTTATTTTTGTCGTCCACTTGATTTTTATAAAAAAAACCGCTACCTTGATCAAGCTTTTATACGAATTCGTTCGTATTTGAAAGTAAACTTTCACACGATCTCATCGAAAAGCTTGAGCACGGCTATTATCATATCCGTGCTAAAATAAAACCAACAAGCAATGTCCATATTTTATCCCTGAATAAACTGTTGAGAATCCGTAGCTTTTAATATTGCTCACAACGGTCTTGTTTATCTTTCAGTTGTGGGAATTTAGGAAATGAAGATAGTAAAAAGAAATGACTTCGACGCGTAAGCGGTTGTGTCCGCAGGACACAAAGCCACGATTGAAGATAAACGTTGTTGTCTAAAGTGCTTTTCCGTTCAGATTTTCGATTCCACTTTATCGTTTCTGATTTTCTTTGTTAGCTAAGTTTTAATTTACCTTGAAAATCCACCTGCTTTGCAGGTGGTAATGTTCTGATGGCTATGCCTATATTTGTTGTATGGGCAAATATAAGAAATTAAGTCATGTTGTTTATAAATGTGATTATCATATAGTTTGGGTTCCAAAATACCGTTTACGGATTTTGAAAGGCGATATAAAAGAACTTGTTTCCCATGATATTCGGATGCTTTGTGAATGGAAAGGTTGCCAAGTTCAAGAAATGAATGTACAAGAAGACCACGTTCACCTTCTAGTCTCAGTTCCGCCGAAAGTTTCAATTTCAAAATTGATGGGCACTTTGAAAGGAAAAATAGCGATAAAACTTTTCAAGAGTTACCCGAAATTGAAGAAAAAGCCTTACTGGGGAAACCATTTTTGGGCTCGTGGCTATTTTGTAAGCACAGTTGGTTTGGATGAAGAAACCATAAAAAAATATGTAAAATATCAAGAAAAAGAAGAACGTCGGGTTGAGGACCAACAACGGCAATTTGATTTCTAACCATAAAGCCCCCTTTGGGGGCAGCCAAAAGCCACCTTCTTAGAAGGTGTGTTTTTTACTTTTTCTCTGCGAACAGATTATCCATCCAGTTATCGGTTTTGCTTTTGCCGGACGTTCGTTAAGTTGCAGTAAACTCAATGATTATTCCTGCTGATTTTATTTCGGAGCAATTGTTACCAACGGCAGTCTGTCCCAAAACTACCTAATTTGTTTTTAAAAATAATTGAAATTAGGGGTAAAGCCAAAATTAGCATTAATTTTTGTTTGCTTTTGTATCAATGCCTTAAAAGTTCGTTTTAGTCTTATATGTGCTTTTATAAGCTTTCTGATGTTAAAAAAGAGGTTTAATAGCAGTTGCATCAGCTCTATTTTACTATTGAACAATCTCCTTAAATTATAGGCTAGGGCAATAAGTCCAAAGTCGGCAGAAGCTGCTTTGATACCTTTTTTTGTTATGATATGATCAAATCCCCATTGGCGCTTGATGGTACCATAGGGATGCTCTACCAAGGCTTGCCTTTTTTTGTAAAGTTCCCCGCTTTGTGCAATCCGCTTAGCATTCTGTTTAATATTTTGAGTGTATTGGCTACGCTGAATGACCTTTCCATTGATTTTTGAGGAGGTACAATTCTGGCGCACCGGGCATTGCTTGCAGGCCTTGGTTTTGTATTGTTTGAAGGAATAGTTTCTGGCTCTGTACCAAGAGCCGTTGCTCGATAAGGTATTCCCCTGTGGGCAGGTATAAGTATCATCATCAGTATTATAAACAAAATTTTCAGCATTGTATTTAGGATCTGGTGCCTGGCTTTTACGGCCAATTGCTGGGATGGCAACCAGGGTATTGATGTTTAGGCTATCTGCAATATAGAATTCGCTTCCGGTATGGTATCCTTTGTCATAAAGGGCAGTAAAGGTATTGTTTCTTAAAATAGTTTTTGCCCTTCTGAGCATTAGCCCCATTGCTTTTTTATCATTCTGATTAGTAATTTTGAAATCAATAAGGAATTTATTTTGTGCGTCTACCGTTGTCTGAGCTGTATAGCATACCTCGGTAACGGTACCGCGTACAATTTGATGCCGGCAATCGGGATCTGAAGTCGATCGTTGTGGGTTTTCAGAAGAAGTATCTTCATCAAGTTGTTTTTGTATCGCCTTGTATTTGTTTTTTTGCTGTTTGCGTGCTTTTATTTGATCTTCGATTTCTTCAGTTTTTTTCTGATCTCCATCCGCTGTGGCCAGTTGTTGGTTATGCTCTTCGAGTTTTTTATCGATATACTCTAAGTGGCGCTTTATTTTCTTTTTATTATAGTTGTTTTTCTTACTGTTCTGCGCCCTTAGCTTTGTAGAATCCCCTGCAATGAGGTTTCCCCCGATCAGGTTGAAGTTACGAGCAATAGCCACACTTTGACGGAATACCTTACGGATTGCTTTGGGATTTTCTTTTCTAAACCGGGCAATGGTATTATGGTCGGGTTTTAGGTTTTTGATCAGCCAGATCACTTCTATATTCCGGTGGCACTCTTTCTCCAGCCTTCGTGAAGAGCGCATACGGTTCATATAACCATAGATAAAGAGCTTGAGCAGGTCTGCCGGGTGATAGGGCGGTCTTCCCTGAGTGGCTATGGTCTGAAAGCCCATTTTTGATAAATCGAGCAAGTTTACAAATTGATCGATGAGCCGTACGCTATTCTCCCCAGGGATCATATCATC
>JAIXHM010000236.1 GCA_030145825.1 Flavobacterium sp. | reverse complement strand
CATTCCGAACAGAGAAGTTAAGCCCGATTGCGCCGATGGTACTGCATAACTGTGGGAGAGTAGGTCGCTGCCTTTCTTTTGAAAACCCTATCCAAATCGGATGGGGTTTTTTGTTTTATAAACTTTTGTATTGCTTTTTGTATCTGTTTTATCTTTTAAAAAACAAATCCCAAAATATAGCCCCGATAGGTGCGACATCCTTTTTGTTCTCGGATCCAATTGAGCAGACAAAAAGATAGAGCGTATAGCGGGACAGTTGTTTCTTTAATAAACTGATTTTATGCTCCTAAAATTTTAAAATAGTATTGTAGAACTGAATATGTTTTTTAAATTCGGAAATTCCTTCTTTAAAGCTTAAATAAGTTGCGCCTTGTTTTTTGTTGTATTTGCTTATTTTGTATAAATAATGAAAATGACGGGTTAATTCTTTCCAACCGTACCATAAAGAATGATTTGGGTCATAAATGTGTGTTGGTTCGCTAATTGCACCATTGATTTCTACAATTTGGAAGTTTTTACCATTTTCTAATTTTTCAAATGAATCAAACATGATATCCATTCGACCATAGTGAAATCCGTTTATTTGATTACAAATGTGAGTAAAGGTTTCTTCTAATTTTGGAGTTATAAAGTGACTAAAATCAATAAATTTTGTGCCTCTACAATGGTTTCCGTAGGGAACAAGGTTTATAGATTCGTTTTCGGATAAAATTTGGTTTAATTTATCACCATATTCTTTTTGTAAAACTTCTAGCTGGAATTCGTAACGTGGATCTTTTAAAAGTAATTCTTTTATTGACTCTTTTCCGTTGCCTTTTAGGATTAAGAATTCTTTTGAAACAATTCCTGTAATTTTTCCTTTAGTTTGATTGGGAAGTTTTACATAAAACAATCCTATTTCATTTGTAAATGGAATAAATTCTTGAATAAGGAAGTTAAAATTTGCTTTATTTGTATACGATATTAATGTTTCTTTAGTATCTATTTTTTTTACAGCTGTTCCTCTCAAACCAGTATCGGGCTTTGCTATAAAGGGAAAATTTATATTATTTTCTTTAATTATGTTTATGATTTCATCTAGAGAAGTTCCTTTATTGATTAAAATAGTTTTTGGATAATATTGTTGTGGAATTAAATCGTAGATTTCTTTTTTAGACTCCATGAAAAAACCACCATTTTTAATGGTAGGATTTGAAGCGTTAAAATAAAAAAATGAGCGTGTTCTAAACGCGTAATATAAATATTGAAAATACACGGGTGTGTAAACCACTTGATAGGGCCAATATTCCCAGTGTGTAATCTTATGCCAAGTTAATCTTAGATTCATTCGTATAAATCTATATAATTGAGTTTTATTTTGTTATTTTCAATGTTAAATTGTGTAATACTTACTGTTTTTAAATGTTCATCACGTTTAATTACAATTGTATTATTCGAATCTTCTTCATCTTTAAATTGGTGAAAATTTAATATTTCATCAGCTGTATAGTTTGAGTTTTCTAAATGATTTTTAAACATTTGTTGACGATGTTCTCTAATTTCTTTTGAATACAAAGTTGACGACGACCAAATATTATTTTCTTCAGTAGATAATTTAATTTTTGTTTTTTCTGTTTCATTCCATCGTAATTGAAATAATTCTTGTTGATAGAACAATACAACAGTGAAAGGTTCAATATTATCTAAATCAATTGCATCCCATTCTTTAAGAACATCTTCTGAATCGAAAATATCCAATAAAATTAGTCCTCTACTTTTCCTGTAATCGTTTCGATGATGATGTTTTTCTTCGGCTCCATTTAAAAGAATTGCACAATTTAAATAATCGTGAACAATCCATGTGCCATTTGCTTTTGGATCCCGAGGATAGACTAATTTTTTATTGTTACCAATATATTCATTTGGTTCAATTGCTTGACCTCTAAGAATTGTTTCATCTCTATTTGAAGTTAAAATACAGCCTTTTTTTGTAGGTACAAATGTTACTGTGCACATTTTAATCGGTATTCTATGGTTGAACGTGCTACACCAAAGTTTTCATTAATTTGAATCGTAGGAAATTTTAAAAGAGCTACTTTAATTAATGCTTGATGGTGAATTGAATGCTCTAAATTGTATAGTAATTCTCTAAAATAATTGGATTCAATGGACAAAAAGTTTTCTATAGTTCCTTGTTCAATTTGAAGTGTTTTATTTTCTTTATTAATTTTATTTAATAAAACTTCAATCGATTTTATAGCTTCTATGGTTTGTGTTTGTATAAGCAAATTACGTTCTCTTATATCATAATTTATTTTACCAATATCATAATTGTAAACTAAACATTGGTACAACTCTATAATATGTCTGATATGTTCTCCAATGCTAGCATTACTTAATTCTAAATGTTTAAATGAAAACTGTTCATCATTTAATTGATGAAGAAGTTCTAAAATTTCGTTCAGGTTCTTTTGAACAGAAGTAACAAGCATACAATTAACTTTTTTGAAAAATACTAATTTTTTTTCGTTCTTCAAAAAGAACTAATCCACAACATATTATTGTTATTATTGCTAAAGTAAAGAGTTGTCCACCGTCATGGTTTACATTTATACCTAATATGAAAATATGTGAAATTATTGCTCCAAACATGGTTCCGAAACCTAATATTGCTCCAAATCTAGATTTATTTGGAATTAAAATTAAAATTGATGCAAGTAATTCAATTATTCCTGCTCCAATTCTACCAAAAGGTTCTGCGTGTAATTTTGAAAAAATAGCAACACTTTCTGGTGCTGCTGTAAATTTAAAGAATAAAGTTTGGAGCATTATTATAGCTGGAATAATACGAATTATCCAATAAAAAATAACTTTCATTTTTATTACTTTTCAGGAATAAATTTTATCGAAACCGAATTGGTACAATATCTTTTTCCTGTAGTCTCTTGGGGTCCATCATCAAAGACATGACCAAGATGTCCACCACATTTAGCACACATCACTTCAGTTCGAACCATACCAAAACTTAAGTCTTGTTTATAAATAGTGGCACCTTTTATGGCTTTATCAAATGATGGCCAACCACAATGTGAATCAAATTTTGTATTTGAATCAAATAATTTATTACCACAACCTGCACACACATAAGTTCCTTTTTCGAAATGGTCATAATATTCGCCTGTAAAAGCTCTTTCAGTTCCTTTTTCTCTTAATATTCTATATTCTTCATTAGAAAGTTGTGCTTTCCATTCTGCATCCGTTTTTTTTACTTCAAAATCCATAGTTTTTTTGTTTTGTGAGTTACAAGAGGTAAAAAGACTTAAACATAAAATTAATAATAACTTTTTCATTTGTTCTATATTTAGTTGAATAATAGCAATTTATTTTAACCAAAAATACAATTAAATACAAGAAACAAATGTTAGCTATTTTACAAAATTTGTTTTTTAAGTATTCGTTTCCAAATCATTAATGTAGTCTTCATATTCGTAAAAAAACAACTCAAAAGCACTCATTTTTTCATTAAAGAAATCAAAT
>JAIXHM010000235.1 GCA_030145825.1 Flavobacterium sp. | reverse complement strand
CAACAGTTTACACTCAGCGCAAGGTTTTGCTCTTTTGCCGAAAAAATTCTTTCCGAATTTTTTCTTTAGGATTTTTTGTTATCTTTGGTTCATAAGGTTTGCGCCGAAGTGTAAGCCGTGACCGTTGTAAGCAATAGTAAAAAACGAAAGCTATGAAAATATTATATTTACTATTATTTTTTTCAATCACTTCATGGAGCCAACAAAATTCCGAAAAGATTATACTTGACGAAAATTGTTCTTTGGAAATACATAGAGAGATTTTTAATCCTAAACAACATAAAATTGAATACAATGGCAATTTTGTTATTTCAATTGATAACTCTCCAATGTTTGGGACAGATGGTGAACTTCCTAAATTTAAATTATCAAAAGCTATATTGAAAATTGGTAAAAAAACATATGATTTGCAAATTGACAATATGTACAATCCATGGTTTGGAAATGGCTTAAATGACAAATTCTTTAAAATTATACATCACGGTGAAAATTATCACATCTTAAAAGCGCAATTTTCAGACGGAGCAGGAAGTTATGCAGCTGAATGGTTAATTGAATGGAATTCTAGTATTCGTGGAATAATCACAAAAGATGAAATTATAATAGAGTCATATTTTGAAAATTAACTACTGCATACAACAGCAGTTACAAGTAATGGCTAGTTCAGCACTATTCCGAAAATTCTCCGAATTTTCTAAAATAAGTTTATATTTGTTAAGGCTTGGTAATGGTTTAAGCCACTACTTGTAGCCGCAAAACGTTGTGCGTCATACTAACCAGCTAACTAAAAAAAAGGAGTTTATTTTAAAAATGGTGCGTAAATTAATAAGGAAAAATATTAAATAAAGTAAATTAATTTATGAATTTGCTAGATAGAAAAGAATTTGTTGATTCCTTTTTTGATTCTAATGATTTAGAAGGGAATATGGGTAGTGTTATTGAAAGAAGAAGATTGATGTCTGAAATTAATAGTTTGCTTTCTCAAGGGATTGACAAATATGAAGCTATAATTGAACTTTGCCATAAGAATAAAATTGACTTTAAGATTAATAAAAAGGATAGCTCTACGCTTAAAGTTTCAACATTTATGGATAATAGAGAATGGAGCCATTATTCTGTGAATTCAGATGCAAAGAATAATATTTCAAAAGTTACAGGTAAAGAAATATTTAGTATGCTCTGTATTAAGTTTAATAACTTAATAATTATCGAGAATACTTTAAAGAAATGAAAAAATGAATTGAATAGACTTGAATTAAAATGTAATGAGCTTAATAGTAAAAAAGGTACGAACGCACAACAATGGCTATAAGCAATTGCTTGTTCTCGCCTACTTCTGAAAATCCTAGCGGATTTTCAGTTTGGTGTGCACTTGCAAAGTCAAGTGCTAACCCACGCAACTACTCATAGCCGAGACCGTTGTGCGTCATTTTAACCGAACAAAACCGTTTAATATTACTAGAAAACAAAAAAAACAATGTGTGATTTTACCAAAGGCATTAAATTATGTAGTTGTGAAAATGGAACAATAAAATTTCGCGAACAAGAGTTCTATAAAATGGTTAAAAACGAACTTGTAAAAATTCCCAACAAAAAGAATGAAAACATTCCCATAATTTTTATTTGGAGATTATTCAAGTTTAAATCTAAAAATAATAGCAACGAAATTGGCAGATATATGCTTCCGACTAATGATATTGGAAATGGATTAGACGCTGAATGGATTGCCTTAAATTTAAATCTAGAAAATTGCTTTGATTTTGATTACACTCCAGATGAAGGTGATAATTTATTCATTCAAACCAACGAAATAGCTTCCGCATATATTTCATTCATTTTTACGAATGGTCAATGGACAATTGAACATTACGATCCTTTCACTTGGGATATTAAGCATATTAAAGATGGAATAATTAAAGAAAATAAATAAAAAACGAACGCACAACATTGGTTAGCTGTTATTGTGGTTGCTAGCCTACTTCCGAATTTTCTCCGAAAATCCGAAAGTATTTGTATATTTGGTTTGGCTAGTAACTAAATACCACAACATCAGCTAGCCAAGGACCGTTGTAATGCAAGTTTGAGAAAAACTCGACGAGAATGAATATTTTGAGTAAAACGTATTTCTATTTATTTTTGTTTGCAATTATCATTTTGATTTTTGCTTACAAAAAACCGAATGAAACATTTGATGTTAATTTTCACGATACTTATTATATCATTAAGAATTCTCATTTAGGAATCTTATTATTTACTTTTTTTTCAATTTTGGGATTTATTCATCTTTACATTCTAAATAATAATATTTTAATTAATAACTCATTTTTATATTTACATACAATAATAACATTAATTGGAACGATAATTATTTGGATCTTAGTAAAGTTTATTAATTATTATAACTCACAACAATCACTTGAAGACATTTTGAAAGCAATTAGGATAAATCAATATTTAACTTATTCGTGTATTTTTACAACTTTAATAATTTTATTGATTCAGATAATCTTCCTTATATTTTTTATAATTAGAAACTTTAAATAATAAACCTGCATACAACATCGGTTATAAATTATGGCGGCGTTTGCGCATATTTTCCGAATTTTCTCCGAAAATTCGAAATTAAATTCTATATTTGGTAACGTTCGGTCTGTGGTTTTTCGCCACAATTTTATAGCCGAGGACCGTTACCCACAATATGAGAAAAACAATGTTTACATACATAATAATCGGAATAATTTCAATCATAGGAATTGGAGTTTTAGTAAGTTGTAAAAAGAATACGAATAAAGAAACTGCCGAAAAAACCGCTGAACAAAATCCCTACATGCAAATGAGAAAAATGGCATTGGATGTAACAGCTGAACAACTTGGTTTTAAAATCCCTGAAGATTCAATTAAAGTCTACGGAATAGTAACAGACCTTGATATGGATGGCGGGACTGCTACTATTGTAACTTATTTAACTGGAGATGCAAGTATTTATTTAAGCTCTGGTGGTGGATTTATTGGTGCTGGACAGCATGAAAGCGTCCGAAAAGTTACCAAAAAATTTGTTGAAAATGGACATTTGATATCTTTCAAAGGAGAAAAGTTTGAAAATCCAGAATTACCGACAAAAGGAAATGCTAATTTTTACTTTTTGTCTAACATGGGGAAAACCAGAATTACAGAAAGCATGTCGAAAATGGAAAATGGAAATTCAGAATATTCAAAACTTTTCGAAGAGTTAAATATTGTGATGAACGAAATTAGATTGAAAAGTGGAAAATAAAAAATACTGTGGGTAACAGCGGTTTGCTTCAATGGCTACTTCCGGATTTTCCTACGGAAAATCCGCTGCTGCATGGAATGTTTTATTATATTTGTAATGGCTTGGTGTTGGTGCAACGCCACTGAGAGCAAGCCGCAAAACGTTGTGTGTAATTTTGAATTATTATACTTATAAATTTAACTTTTAAAACAAAATCAATGAAAAAAGCTTTATTAATTTTATTTGGAATTTTAATTATTGGAATCATTTTAGTTATGTCTTTTGG
>JAIXHM010000234.1 GCA_030145825.1 Flavobacterium sp. | reverse complement strand
CCTCCAACACCACTCTGCCATCTACGGCACGAAATCACTAAGCAAACAAAAACACTAACCACCGAACCTAACACTGCCCAAATAGAGTTTGTTTTAATGTCTTTAGAAATAGTTCCAGAAACTTTAGAAGCTTGCATAATTCCATACTTTTTACCTTCATAAGAAGTCACGAAATCTTTGTATTCTAAATTAGCTGGTAAATATTTCTTTAAACTTTCGTATAATTTTTCATTTACTTCTTTATCTACTCCTTCTCCTTCTTCGTCAACTTTGTATTTAGTTGTAATTTTCAACTGATTATCGTTACCAAAAACTTTTGCTTCAGCACTTCCAAAAGTAGCTACTAAATCATTTGTAACCTCAGAAGCTACAACTGGTTTTTCGAAACGAACTTGGAAAGTTCTTCCTCCTACGAAGTCTACACCTTGATTTAAGCCCTTAGTAAAGATTGAGAATAAACTCAATGCTACTAAAATACCTGAAACAGTATAAGCAATTTTACGTTTTCCTAAGAAGTCGAAGTTTAAGTTTTTAAACCAATTTTTAGTGATTGATGTTGAAAAAGCAATATTTTCATTTTTAGTTAAACTCCAATCTAATAATAATCTTGTAATGAAAACTGCAGTAAATACTGAAGTAATTACACCAATGATTAATGTTGTAGCGAAACCTTTAATTGGTCCTGTACCAAAAACGAATAAGATAATTGCCGTTAATAAAGTTGTAACGTTAGCATCAACAATTGATGACATTGCACCTTTCCATGTATAAGCATAATTAACTGCTTCACTTACTGGTTTACCAGAATCTAACTCTTCTTTTGCTCTTTCATAAATAATAACGTTAGCATCTACCGCCATACCAATTGTTAATACGATACCTGCGATACCCGGTAATGTTAATACAGCTCCAAAAGAAGCTAAAATTCCGAAGATGAATAAGATATTTACTAATAATGCTAAGTTTGCATAGAAACCAGCTTTACCATAATACACCACCATCCATAAAAGTACTAAAGCGAAACCTAAGATAAATGACACTAATCCATTATCAATAGCTTCTTGCCCTAATGATGGACCAACAACATCTGACTGAACAATTTCTGCAGCTGCAGGTAATTTACCAGCTCTTAAAATATTAGCTAAGTCTTTAGTTTCGTTAATTGTAAAACTTCCTGAAATTTCTGATTGACCACCAGAAATAGCTCCTCTACTTACACCCGGAGCAGAATATACAATATTATCTAAAACAATTGCAATAGCATTACCTTGTTGAGAAACTTTACCCGTTAACTCTTCCCAAGCTTTTGCACCAGCACCATTCATTTGCATTGAAACAGCAGGTTTACCCATTTGGTCATAAGTGTCTCTTGCTTCAACAATAACACCACCACTTAACGGCGCTTTATTTTCTCTATTTCCTTTGATAGCATATAACTCTACAACATCTCCAGATTTTTCATTTTCTTTACCCCAATTGAATCTTACAAATGATAGTTCATTTGGCAATAAAGCTTGAATATCACTTCTGTTTAAGTAAGAATTGATTTTAGCTGTATCTTTAGTTTGAGCATACCCAATAACTGAAAAACCTTGTTGTTGAGTAGGTTGTAAAATATCAAATAAAGGATTTTTTTGAACTTTAGTTGTATCTGCTTTATCTGTTAATAAAGAATCGATACCAGATGTAGCTGCTTCTTTAACTTCAGCAACATCAGAAGAAACTTCAGTTTTCTTTAAAGTTTCATTTGCTTGAATTAAGAAAGGAAATACTTCATCATTTTTGTAAGTTTCCCAAAACTCTAATTGAGCAGTTGATTGTAATAATTTTTTAATACGGTCAACGTCTTTAGCACCAGGTAATTCTACTAAAATTCTACCTGAACTACCTAATAATTGAATATTTGGTTGTGTAACACCAAATTTATCAATACGCTCACGTAATACTTTGAATGCAGATTCTACAGACTCTTGAACTTTTCTTTTGATTATTGGTTCAACTTGAGCATTTGTCATACCCATGTTGATTTCAGTTTCTAAATTTCTGTTACCAAAAATTTCAACATCTGATAATTTTACATTTGCTTTATTCGCCTCATTAAAGAAAGCATCGATATAATCTTGATTTCCTTGTTGATTAGCTTTAGCATCTGCAAGAGCTTTGTTAAAAGCAGGGTTTTTAGATCCATTAGCCAAACCTTTTAAAATGTCTTTAACAGAGATCTGTAACATTACGTTAATACCTCCTTCTAAGTCAAGACCTTTATTGATTTGATTATTTCTAACAAAATCATAAGTATATCCAAATAATGGATAAACTGGTTGTTTAGAAATTGAATCTAAATACGCAACCTCTTTTTTGAAGTCTCCTTTTGCAAAAGCTTTTGCGTCTTTCTCAACTCCATTTGCAACGAATGTAAAAGATAACTGGTAAAAACATACCAATGCAAATATAATTGAGAAAAATTTAATTAGTCCTCTATTCTGCATTACTTCTAAAAATTAATTATTCTATATATTTTTTAAAAAACGGACAAATATATAATTTACAATAGGATTAACCAATTTTATTTTAAATTAAAATTGGTTTTTTTTAAACATTTATATATTAAAAACTGCCCATAAAAAAACTGTCAAAGAAACTTTGACAGTTTTTCATATCTTAATTTTATTTTATTAAAGTACCGATTTCAAATCAGCATTCATATTACGAACCGCATCTGCACTTTTTGCAAATAATGCTTTTTCAGCATCATTTAACTGAACATCAACAATTTGCTCAATTCCATTTTTACCAATAATACATGGAACACCTATACAAATATCGTTTTGACCATATTCTCCTTCTAAATAAACAGAACAAGGAATCATACGTTTTTGATCATTTAATATAGAATCTACTAAATATGCAACAGAGGCACCAGGAGCATACCAAGCAGATGTTCCTAATAAACCTGTTAATGTAGCACCACCAACCATCGTAGCAGCAGCAACTTTATCTAATTCCTCTTGAGATAAAAAGTTAGACACAGGAGAACCATTATAAGAAGCCAATCTTGTTAAAGGAATCATTGTTGTATCACCATGACCACCAATTACCATTCCTTGTACATCGTTAGAAGGTTTATTTAATGCTTGAGATAAATAATATTTAAAACGAGAACTATCTAATGCTCCACCCATACCAATAACTCTGTTTTTTGGTAAACCTGTAGCTTTTAAAGTTAAGTAAGTCATTGTATCCATTGGATTCGAAACAACAACAATAATAGCATTAGGTGAATGAGCTAATACATTATCAGCAACAGATTTTACAATCCCTGCATTAATACCAATTAACTCCTCACGAGTCATACCTGGTTTCCTTGGAATACCCGATGTAATTACCACTACATCACTTCCTGCTGTTTTAGAATAATCGTTTGTACTACCCGAAACTCTTGTATTAAATCCTGTAGTAGTAGCACATTGCATGATATCCATAGCTTTACCTTCAGCAAAACCTTCTTTAATGTCTAACAATACTACTTCGCTTGCAATTCCTCTGTACGAAATAACGTCTGCAC
>JAIXHM010000233.1 GCA_030145825.1 Flavobacterium sp. | reverse complement strand
AAATGAAAAGTTTCCTTCATTATCAAAAGATCTTTTCTTGATTTGATTATCCTTAGCCTCTAGTAATTTTTTTAATAGTGTTATTGCATTTTCTTTTCGAACGGTTACAGCAACACCAATAGGTTCTCCTTTTCTTACTCCCCAATCTCTTTGAGATTTTTTTGCATTTCGTGGATTTGGTTTTTCTCCACTGATCTCTTGCAATGCAGCCCTAGCTATTTCAATAGGATCACCTGATTTTCCTACACCCATATTCAATATTACTTTGTTTAACGAAATTTTTTGCATTGTATTTATTGTTTGTTGAGACATATTATCACCTAACTTTTATCACCGGTTTTTCTTTTCCAATAACCATTACTATATCAGCAGGAATTTCAATTTTTTTATCATTTATAACAAGGTCAATTATTTTTGGTAAACTAAATGTACCCTCTTTAACTTTATCAACATGTCCCATCTGTCCTGCATTAATTCCTCTTGTTACTATTACCATACATCCACTTTCTAATTTTAACAGTTCCAAAATTTTCTGTTCAGGTATTTGTAATAAACACGAGTCACCAACATTTACTTTAGTATTGGTGATCAACGTTCTACCATCATGGAAACCTAATTGTATTTTTCCTGATTTAATAGTTGTTTTACTTGTTACTTTTACTATTTTTTTAGATTTTTCATTAGCGTCAATTATAATTGGAGTTAATACTTGTTTATTTTGTGGCACTAATCTGTAGATATCTGAACCACCTTCAAATTCCACAACATCCATTAATCCAATAGAATGGTGTAAAGATTTTCGTGTAACACCGTCTACATTTACTTGACCATTATAGATAGTAGCTTTTGCTTCCTTTAAGGTCGAAACTTTTTTTATTGTATCACGTAATAATACAGCGGTAGGAATAGATCTATCTTTTTTGTGAGGTCCAGGTCTAACAGTAATTACAAATCTTTTGTTTTTTCTTTCTATACTCCAAAATGAAGGTGCCATTTGTCTTTTTAATTTTTTACTAGCAGCAATACCACCCATTATTTTTCATCCTCCTTTTTATCACTAGATTTTGTTTTAGCCTTAGCCTCTGTAGGTTTAGCCTTAGCCTCTGTAGGTTTAGCCTTAGCCTCTGTAGGTTTAGCCTTAGCCTCTGTAGGTTTAGCCTTAGCCTCTGTAGGTTTAGCCTTAGCCTCTGTAGGTTTAGCCTTAGCTTTTGTAGGTTTAGTCATTTTTTCATCCCTATCCTATCTTCTGGTTTTTTTGAAATCATTTTCCCATTTAATGTAATTTTTGCCCCATTTAATTGGAATTCCCACTGATTTTGCTGTTTTGGAAATGTTTTCAGGCCTTTTGTTGTGGATAAAACAAAAGTTGATTTAGTTTCATCAATAATACGTCCTTTAATATTATTTAATTGAGGGTTTGTTGATTTTATAATTTTTGTTTGCATACCAATCATCTCATGAAATTTTAAATTTTCTAAAGTAATCATTCTTTATTCAACTCGTTAATTCTAGTAAGCATTCTAGCAATATTTTTTCGTACTGGTTTAAGTTTACCACTTTCTTTTCGTAATGTACCTTTACTGGATTCAACACGTAGTTTTGAAAGTTCAGAACGCATCTCATCTAATTTATCACGCAGATCTTTTTCGTTTAATTCTCTTATTGTCTTCACACTCAATTTAACCATTATTTAAATTCCGCCTCCTCTTCTTCTAATGTTTCTTTCATTTTTTTAATTTTTTCTTCTTCAATTACTATTTCTTCTGATTCAGACTTTGCATCAGATTCTACATCAGGCTTTGCATCAGATTCTACATCAGGCTTTGCATCAGATTCTACATCAGGCTTTGCATCAGATTCTACATCAGGCTTTGCATCAGATTCTACATCAGGCTTTGCATCAGATTTTTTCTTTGTAATTTTTTCTTTTAATTCAAATTCAGGGATGATTTTCTCCTTTTGTGCAATTCGGATTCTAATACCAATTAACCCCATGGGAGTTTCTACATGTGCAATATCTTCTTCGACAACTACCTCCGCATGATGACCAGCTCTTGGTAGAATTCCTAATGAATGCTTTTCAAATGCAGATCGATCACCACGTAATTTACCTGAAATTGTAATTTGTACTCCCATAGCTCCACTTTCCATAATTTGTTGTAATGTCCACATAGTCACTCTTCTAAATGCGGTTCCACGTTGAATATGAGCCGCCATTCTATTGCACATAACATTCGGGGATAATTCTGGTTTTTTTATCTCCTCAACTGCAATTTGTGGATTTTTTAATTGAAAATCTGTTTCTAATCTACTTGTTAATTCCTTGATACCAGTTCCTTTTCTGCCGATAACAATTCCAGGTTTGGTGACAAAAAGAGTTATTCTAGTACCAGTAGGCGTTTTAGCAACTTCAACTTTTGAAAATCCAGCTTCTTTAATTTCTTTTCTCAGAAAATCATTTAGAAGCATTAAATTATAATTATCTTTTATGAGAGTCTTAACCTGAGTCATTTTTATTTCTCCTGAGCAACCAGTTCAATATGTGTTAACACATTATTTTTTGGTGTTGCCCTACCTTGTGCACGTGGAATAAACCGTTTTACTAACCTACCTTTATGTACAGTAGCATTAACTATTTTTAATCTGTCTAAATCCATTCCTTTGTATTCTGCATTTGATTCTAAATTATCTAATAATTTCAAAATTTCAGTTGCAGCTTTTTGTGGGTATCTACCTGACATCGTACCAGGATCTGATTTATGACCAACTTGATTTTTATAACGTTTGAAAGGAATACTTCGTTCCAACTTGATTACACTAAGTAAATAGTCACGAGACTTTTCAATTGATAATCCTTTAATCGCTGTTCCTATCTCACGTGCATGCTTATGGGAAATTCCTTTTTCCCTAATTGCTGCACGAACGTGTTTAGTTTTATCAAAATCTTGAAATGCATATGAAAATCTACCCATATTTCTCACTTCAGTGGAACATACAAACTTGATCTTGATGCACCGACTCCCGGTGCACCATGGTTTACACGTTTATTTGTGATAACATATTCGCCAAGATAATGGCCAACCATTTGTGTGGTTATGTTAACAGGCATGAATTCTTTTCCAGAAAAAACGTTTACAGTAACTCCTACCATGTATGGTAGAATAATAAGATCGCGAATATGTGTTTTAATTGGTGTAGATGATTTATCTGTTTTTGCAGTCTTAATCTCTTTGATTAATTTTCTTTTATTATCATTAATTCCTCTGGTTAAAGATCTTCTAGCTCTAGCAGGAAATACAGCAAGTAGTTTTTCTAATGATAAACTATTCAACTCTTTTTCTGTCAATCCATTATAAGCAAATTCTTTAACCAATCAATATCACCATTCTTGTTGTTTTAATTTTTGAACCATATTAGAGCATTCCTATTTTAGTTGCTAGATCTCTAGCTTTATCAATAGTTTCAAATTGTACAAAGGCTTTCTTACCATATAACGTTCGTGCTGTATTTATGTCGGTGGCTTTTTCATGATAAAGTGTTTCAATTGCTTCTGATATCATGGCTTTTGTAGATG
>JAIXHM010000232.1 GCA_030145825.1 Flavobacterium sp. | reverse complement strand
ACTATGCTTTTTTAATTATGATAATTTAAAAAAAAGGCGTTTTTTAAAACGCCATTTTAATTTATTCGACTGTAACTGATTTTGCTAAATTTCTTGGTTGGTCAACATTACATCCTCTCATAACGGCAATGTGATATGAAAGTAATTGTAATGGAATTGTAGTTAAAAGCGGAGTAAAAGCCTCATTTGTTTCAGGGATTTCAATTACGTGGTCTGCAAGTTCTTTAACTTGTGTATCACCCTTAGTAACCACTGCAATGATTTTACCGCTTCTAGATTTAATTTCTTGAATGTTGCTTACTACTTTGTCATAATGACCTTTATTTGGAGCAATTACAATAACTGGCATTTGTTCGTCAATTAACGCAATTGGTCCATGTTTCATTTCTGCTGCAGGATATCCTTCAGCATGAATATATGATATTTCTTTTAGTTTTAAAGCCCCTTCTAAAGCTACAGGAAAATTATAACCTCTACCTAAATAAAGGCAGTTCGTAGCATTTTGATATACTGATGCAACTTGTTTTGCAACTTCATTGCTATTTAAAGCCTCTTGAACTTTTTCTGGAATTAATTCTAACTCTAATAAATGTCTTTGATAGTCAGAGTTAGACATAGTACCTTTAGCTTTAGCTAAACGCAACGCAATCATTGTTAATACAGTAATTTGTGTAGTAAATGCTTTAGTAGAAGCTACACCAATTTCTGGACCAGCGTGCGTATAGGCACCAGCATGAGTTTCTCTTGAAATTGATGAACCTACGACATTGCAAACCCCAAATACAAAAGCACCATTTTCTTTTGCAAGTTTAATAGCGGCAAGAGTATCAGCAGTTTCACCAGATTGTGAAATAGCAATGACGATATCGTCTTTGTAAATAATTGGATTTCTATATCTGAACTCAGAAGCATATTCAACTTCAACTGGAATTCTCGCAAATTCTTCTATAATATATTCTGCAACTAAACCTGCATGCCATGAAGTTCCACAAGCAACAATTAGAATTCTTTTCGCATTTAAAAATCGTTCTAAGTTATCTTCTACTCCTGCCATTTGGATAATGCCTTTATTTGCTAAAAGTCGGCCTCTGTAAGTATCTTTAATAACACTAGGTTGTTCGTATATTTCTTTTAACATGAAATGTTCGTAACCACCTTTTTCAATTTGTTCAAGATTCATTTGAAGTTCTTGTACATAAGGATCTACAGAAGAGTCATCTTTAATTTTACGAACAATCATTGGTTTATGCAAGCGTACCACAGCCATTTCTTCATCTTCTAAATAAATGGCATTTGAAGTGTATTCTATAAAAGGTGAAGCATCAGAAGCAATGAAAAATTCATCGTCACCAATACCAATTGCTAACGGAGAACCTAAACGAGCGACAACAATTTCATTCGGTTTTTCTTTATCAAAAACTGCAATCGCATAAGCTCCTACAACCTGATTTAAAGCAATTTGAACCGCTTTTCCTAGCTGTACATTTTCTTTCTTTTTTACGTCTTCAATTAAGTTGATTAATACTTCAGTATCAGTATCCGATTTGAATGTATAACCTCTATTGATAAGCTCTTTCTTAATCGGCTCATAGTTTTCAATGATACCATTATGAATGATTACTAAATTACCTGAATTAGAATAATGTGGATGCGAATTTACATCGTTTGGAACTCCGTGTGTAGCCCAACGAGTATGTCCCATACCAATTTTACCAACTTTAGTGTTCTCGGCATCTGCTTTTGCTTCTAAATCAGAAACTTTACCTTTAGTTTTAGAAAGTTTTAAGTCGTTTCCGTCAAATAATACAATACCAGCACTGTCATATCCTCTATACTCTAATCGCTTTAAACCCTTAATTAAAATAGGGTAAGCATCTCTATGTCCAATATATCCAACAATTCCACACATAATATTATTATTTAGGTTCTGTATAGTAAATGTCTAATTTTATCTTTTTTGCTATGTCTGTAGCTGAAACATTTGTTCCGTATAAAACGGTACCACTAGGTCCCATAATTGAACTTGTAGGGATCAATTCGTTTCCAAAGATGGCAGTGTTTTTTATAGACATTAGTGTAGCAGTATTAATATCTTCAGTAACAACAAGTCCTAACAATACATTTTCAGCCAATTCATCAACATCGGTATTTAAAAGATTTCTGATATGAGATGTTAGTCGTATTCGATATTTTTTTTCATTTGTATCAGGATCTTCTTCTAAAATACCTCCAAATGTATATTTATTTAATTTTGTATCGGAACTTGTAGATGAATCTCCATAATAATCATATAGATATGCATTGTTTGTCGCATCGTATAAATAAATTCTATCTGCATTTGTTTGACCAAGATCTTTTACATTAATTGTTAAAATCGCATCGTTAATCAACCAATTCTTACTTCTTAAATTGTCTAGTTCATTTTGATCAAAAAGTTCAATAAAAGCGCCAGAACCTACTTGACCTCTTAAAGCAAGAGTTGCATCACCATTCACTGGATCAGAAGCATCTAATATAGTTTGATAATTAGATGAATTTGTGTTTTCAAAGAAATTTATAGTGTTTCCTTTTAAATTAAGTTTTAAAGTTTTTTTCTTTAATTCTGTGGTCGAATTCGTATCAGCTTTAGAATGATATTGAATTACTATGTAGCCTTTTGAAAAGTCCATTTGGGCTTGAGCAGCGTTACTTGCAATTGGATTTACTTGAAAGTATAATCCTCTGAAGTATTCTTTAAAATTGTTGTTGTTTAATAAATTGTTAGAGTTAGCTAATAAAACTTTGTTTAGAAAAAAGTTTTTGTCTAAATCTAACCACATTCCAGGGTCCATTCTATCTTTAATTACCCAATCGGCAGGGTCGGTCACAGGATTACCTTCATTATCCACTTTTTGTCCATTACCATCGGTTTCATAAATAATAATTTCATCGTTTGAAAAAAGAAAGTTGTTGTTTTGAAGAACATCACTAGAATTATTCAACGGCGTACTTACCAAATTATTTTCAATCGTACTTTTCTCATCGGAAAAATATTTTTGGCCTTGAGTTGGGTCGTTTACATCATTATTGGCTAAGTAGTATCCAGATTCATAAATTTTAAGATCAAAAGGCAATTGTGAATCACCACTTATAGAATCCAGAATGTATAAATTAGGATCATTGCCTACAGCATCATTGTTTGGATCCAAATGACTAAAATAAGGTATGTATAGGTAAACAGAATCTATACTTTGCATTTCAATATCATATCCTAAAATTGGATCTGTATCATCAAGTTCAACTTGTGTTACAAAACTTGCAACATTTTGGCCGAAAAATGGATTTTGAAATACGCCTAATGCATTAATAGGTAGGTTGTTAGATTGAACAGCTCCAGTAGGTTTTGTGTAGGCTTTAATGTTTTGAGCTTCATATTTTTCAAAATTATAATTCCCTTCACCAATAATATTTGATCCTATTGAGTTATAGTCTTTATCGCAAGACAGTAAAGTTAAAAATACTGCCGAAATAATAAAAATGTACTTTTTCATATATTATAAAACTTTCTCTTTAATGAAGATCATGTAAAATTCTTGTAATGATTCTTTCGGTGTTAAAGGTAAAAAAGGTT
>JAIXHM010000231.1 GCA_030145825.1 Flavobacterium sp. | reverse complement strand
GTATAATCATGATAGATGCCAACCGACCTAAACCTATAGATTGGACTCCAACTTTTTCTATTAAAGATAAAATTCCGTTTGGTTTATATGTTTTTAATAACGAATCAGAGGCTTTTTTTAAACCTCAAAAGATTACTCAATTTGGCAAAAGTCCTTACGAATTTTTAGATTCAAAATTTAGTTATAGCGACACTACTTATTCTATTAAAGGAAATTTTTTATACATAAACGGAAACTTTGATATTGATGATGAATCTGTAGAAGAACTTTTATATTTTGCAGAACATGGTAACAATATTTTTTTAAGTTCTACTGACTTCCCTTCTATATTTGCTGATACTTTACATTTTAAAATGGAATACGATAATTCTTTTACCGATTCTATTCAAATGAATGTTGAAATGCTTAAAAAGAAAAATTCGTTTTACTTTAAAAAAGGAATTAATGCTTCCTATTTTACTGAAATTGATAGTACATCGCAAATATTAGGAACACAAAAAAGAAGTAATGGAAAAGTTCAAACCAATTATATAAAAATACCTTATGGAAATGGGAATTTTTACCTTCATTGCCAACCTATTGCATTCACTAATTATTACTTATTAAAGGATAATCAGTCTTATGCCGCTGATGTTTTAAGTAATTTACCAATTTCTAACGAAGTCTTTTGGAAAATTAAACGCTACGAAAGTGACGGGTTAGAACAATCGCCATTGCGCTTTTGGTTAAGTCAACCAGCTTTAAAATCGGCATGGCTTTTAGCTATTTATGGTTTAATTATTTTTATGATTTTTAATGCCAAGAGAAAACAACGTATAATTCCTATTATAACACCTCTTAAAAATACTACAATCGAGTTTACTAAAACCATTGGTAACCTTTATTATCAAGAAAAAGATTATTTGAATATCATTGAAAAAAAAATAATTTTCTTCTTAGAAAAAATTAGAAACGATTATTATTTAGATACTTTTAATTTAGATGAAACTTTTTGCAAACGATTACAGCAAAAAAGTGGTAAAAATTTACAAGACATCGAAAAATTAATTCAACTTATAAAACAATTAAGAACTCAATCTTCTGCAACTGAAACAGATGTTGTTGAGTTAAATAATTTAATAGAAAAATTTTATTCATAATGGAAAATACATTTGAACAAAACGAACAACAAGAAAGTCTAAACTTTCAATCTAGAATAAATTTACAGCCTTTACAAGAAAGTGTAGATAAAGTAAAAGACGAAATAGCAAAAGTAATTGTAGGCCAGCACGAAATGATTGACCAATTATTGGTTTCTATTTTAGCAAATGGTCATGTTTTATTAGAAGGAGTACCTGGAGTTGCTAAAACCATAACCGCAAAATTATTAGCAAAAACTTTGGACTTAGATTTCAGTCGAATTCAATTTACTCCAGATTTAATGCCTTCAGATATCATTGGAACATCAGTTTTTGATTTATCAAAATCTACTTTCGAATTCAAAAAAGGTCCTATTTTCTCAAATTTTGTATTAATTGATGAAATAAATCGTGCGCCAGCGAAAACACAAGCTGCACTTTTTGAAGTAATGGAAGAAAGACAAATTACTGCTGATGGTACTACCTATAAATTAGAACAGCCTTTTTTAGTAATTGCTACACAAAATCCTATTGAACAAGAAGGAACTTACAGATTACCTGAAGCACAATTAGACAGATTTTTATTTAAAGTAAATGTTGGCTATCCAAACCTTCAGCAAGAAATTGATATTATTCAAAAAGAGAACGAATTACAAAGTCGTGATAAATTTGAAAACATTATTTCTATTATTTCTCAAAGTAACATTATCGAATTCCAAAAGCTTGTAAAACAAATTATTATTGAACCAAATTTAGTAGAATACATTGCTAAAATTGTTATAAATACTCGTGAAAATGCCTTTTTATATTTAGGTGCTTCTCCGCGTGCTTCAATTGCAATTTTGAATGCTGCTAAAGGTTTTGCTGCTCTAAAATCACGCGATTTTGTGACGCCAGATGATATTAAACAAGCCGCAATTCCAGTTTTACAACACCGTGTTGTAGTAACGCCAGAACGTGAAATGGAAGGCATAAGCAGTACCGAAATAATTAAACAAATTGTAGATGCCGTTGAAATTCCTAGATAAAAATTAATGTATTGATGAAAAACTTTTTCAAACAATTATACCTAAACAACTTTTTCTTTTACTGTCTAATGGGAGTCATTTTTTTGTTCCTATTGGCGTTCTTTTTCCCTATGTTTTATAGTGCAAGTTGGTATTTATTGTTTGTACTTTTAACCTTTACAGTAATTGATGTTATTTTACTTTTTAGCTCAAAAAACGCTGTAACAGGAATACGAAATACACCCGAAAAATTATCAAATGGTGATGAAAATGATGTAACCATCTATTTACAAAATAAATATTCATTTCCGGTTTGGGTAAAAGTAATTGATGAAATTCCTTTTCAGTTTCAAAAAAGAGATTTTGAAGTAAAACGAAAAGTTAATGCTAATGAAAAAGATTCTTTTAAATACTTTTTAAGACCAACAGAACGTGGGGAGTATCTTTTTGGGAAACTAAACGTTTATGCAGCTTCACCATTACGATTAATAAGCCGTCGGTTTGTATATGAAGATCAAAAAATGGTTCCTACCTACCCTTCTTATGTACAATTAAGAAAGTATGATTTAATGGCGTTTTCAAACCATTTATTTCAATACGGATTAAAAAAGATAAGAAGAATTGGTCATACTATGGAATTTGAACAAATTAAAGAATATGTTCAAGGCGACGATTTAAGAACTATTAACTGGAAAGCTACCGCTAAAAAAAATCAGTTAATGGTGAACCAATACCAAGATGAGAAATCTCAAAATGTGTATATGGTAATCGATAAAGGTCGCGTTATGAAAATGCCTTTTAACGGTTTAAGTTTATTAGATTATGCCATTAATGCTACTTTAGTTTTATCGAATGTAATCTTGAAAAAAGGAGATAAAGCCGGAATGTTTGCTTTTTCGAAAAAGGTTGAAAATAGAATTGTTGCCGAAAAGCGTTTGAGCCAAATGCAGCAAATCATGGAAAATTTGTACAACATAAAAACCGATTTCTTTGAAAGTGATTTTAGCCGATTGTATGTTGATGTAAAAAAACATATTAACCAACGTAGTTTAATTATTTTGTACACTAATTTTGAAACGCTCGATGGTTTACACCGACAACTTCCTTATTTAAAAGGAATTGCCAAAAATCACTTGTTGGTAGTTGTTTTTTTCAATAATACTGAATTAAACGACCTAATTCAAAAGAAAGCTACCAATATTCAGGAAGTCTATGATAAAGTTATTGCTGAAAAGTTTGCTTTCGAAAAACGTCTTATTGTAAACGAATTAAAGAAATATGGCATTTATTCTGTTCTCACACAACCCGAAAATTTAACTTTAGATACAATTAATAAATATTTAGAAATTAAAGCAAGAGGAATTTTATAATGCTAACAAGTATAAAAATCGATAAACTAAATATTTTTTTGATGTCGTTATCAGCTTTGTTAGCTTTTTTTATTCCTTTCGAATTATTTTTATTTGTTTATGCTTTTTTGGGACCATTACATTATCTAACAGAAATTAATTGGTTACATCAAAAAAACTATTACACTACAAGCAAAAATGATTATTGGCTTTTAAT
>JAIXHM010000230.1 GCA_030145825.1 Flavobacterium sp. | reverse complement strand
TGAAAACTCGTATACTATTTCTTCTTGAATTTCTTTTATGCTCATTTTACTTTTTCTCTGAAACTTCAATTATTTTATCTACAATTTCTTTAATTTCTGCTGGTGGAAAACCACCATAAAAAGCACACGACTCATAAGTTTTATCTCCTTCTATAACTCTAAAATGAGCTATTGCGGCACCATCATAAAATCTTTTTTCTGTAGGCGCTTTTAAATTTTGTAATCCTTCTTTATCTACTTTTGAATACAACTCGGCAAGATTTACTAAATCTTCACTAGTAATATCAAATGCAATTGGTTTTACACCTCTTCCCAAAATTACCATCACTTTATTATTTTCAATAGTAATTTTATGATAAGATCCTCTCGTTAAAGCTTCATACTCTAAAACTGGAATCTCTTGAGTTTGTTTCATAGTTTCGTTAGAAGTTAAATTACTTTGACTTGTAGTAGCTTTTTGACAGTTACAACTTACCATTGCCACTAATACTAATAATGTAGAAAATAAAGTTTTCATCTGTATCTTTTTTAGGTTAACATTATTTGTGCTTTTTTAACCGCTTCTACAAATATATCAATTTCTTCTTTGGTGTTATAAAAAGCGAAACTTGCTCTAATAGTACCTGGAATATTGAAATATTTCATAATGGGTTGTGCGCAATGGTGGCCCGTACGCACCGCTATACCTAACTTATCTACAATCGTGCCAATATCATACGGATGAATTCCTTCTATATTAAACGAAATCACTGAAGCCTTATGCTCACTGGTTCCATATATATGCAATCCTTTAATTTGAAGTAATTTTTGAGTAGCGTATTCTAATAATTCTTGCTCGTAAGCTGCGATGTTATCGAAGCCAATTCCGTTTAAATAATCAATGGCAGTTCCTAACACAATACCTCCCACAATATTTGGCGTTCCTGCTTCAAATTTATGCGGTAAATCGGCATAGGTTGTTTTTTCGAAAGTAACCTCAGCAATCATTTCACCCCCACCTTGATACGGAGGTAGTTTACGCAACCATTCTTCTTTTCCGTATAAAATTCCCACGCCTGTTGGTCCGCAAACTTTATGTCCGGAAAAAACATAAAAATCACAATCTAACGCTTGAACATCAGGCTTTAAATGCGGTGTCGCTTGTGCTCCATCAATTAAAACTGCTGCTCCAACTTGATGTGCTTTTTCAATAATTTCTTCAATGGGATTAATAGTTCCCAATGCATTTGAAATATGATTAACAGCTACAACTTTAGTCTTATCAGAAAGTAATCGATTAAATTCAGATATTACCAACTCACCTTTCTCATTCATTGGAATGACTACCAATTTCGCTCCGGTTTTTTCGCATAAAAATTGCCATGGGACAATGTTACTGTGGTGTTCCAAGTTTGAAACCATAACCTCATCGCCTTCTTTTAATAAAGCAGCGAATCCATTAGACACTAAATTAATTCCGAAAGTTGTACCTGAAGTAAAAATAACTTCGTGATTATGTTTAGCATTAATATGTTTTTGGATAGTATTACGAGAAACTTCGTATGCATCTGTTGCTAATTGACTCAACGTATGTACTCCACGATGAATATTAGCATTTATTTCCGAGTAATACTTATCAATAGCATCAATAACCACTTGAGGTTTTTGTGCTGTAGCGCCATTATCGAAATATACTAGAGACTTCCCATTTACTTGTTGGTTAAGAATTGGGAAATCGGCTCTTATTTTTTGAATATCAATCATGTTGCAAATTTACAACTTGATTGTTTATAATAAGAATAAATAAAGGTTAAAATAGATTTAAAACTTTTCTCCTGCTCCTCCTCCACTAAAGCCTCCTCCTCCAAATTCCATTGAACTACTTTGAGTAGGCGCTGGAGTTGATGCATTTGCTAAAGTCATCACTGCTTGTGCATTGAAAAATATGGAATTATCAGCGTCTCTATCGGGTTGAAAAGTAACACCTTCTACTTTGTATTTTAATTTCTGAATTATTAAATAAGCCATCGCAAAAAGTAAAATACCACTCACAACCATAACATATTCAATAGGAAAAAAATGATAATAATATCGTATCGATGAAAATCCAATAATTAACGTTAAAACACCAGAATACAAAACCAATTTATCTTTCCATTTTATTCCTAAAAACAAATAAAGCAAAGGAATTAAGAAGGTAAAAACATAAAAAACAATGGCAAATGGAATATCTGAATCATTCGTAACTGTTATTTCCATTAAAGATTCTGACAACTCTCTAACCACATAGTAGTTCATTGATAGATAGCCTAAAAGTAAACTTACAATTTTAAGTGTTTCAAAAGTTTTAAAATAAGGATATAAATTTTGATTTTTAGCTAAGTTAACAACTAAAAAGTAAACCGATACTGCTAAGAACAATCCAATAAATGGTAAGTAAACTTTAGAGAGAAAATTATGTTCGACTATACTATTGAATAAAAAACCTAATAAACCTGAATATGCGATTAAAGCAGATATCGTATGTATAAATCGTACTGCGAAATAAATTCCTAAAACAAACATAGAAAGGAAAACTGGAAAAACTGACTCTGTAAGGATACCTATTCCTATAAAAAAAGAAACTTGAGAAGTAAGTATAAAAGCATCATCTAATCCATGTCGGAAAAATTTCATTTTAACCAAAACCTCTATTCCGATATAAGCGACAATTGCATATAAAAAGAAAATGATTTGATAATCGTGCGTAATAATTTGCATTAAAATAACAGCTATAGCACTTACAACATTAGAGAATAAAAAATTTCCTAAAAGAAAAAATCCAATTCGGAAGAAAATGTTAGCGTTTGATTTTAATTGCATCAATTGAGATGATATGGCGCTTAATTGTTCTTTACTCAAAAACTTCTTTTTGTAAAGTTTTTTAGCTTCTTCAGCTAAGAAATAATTCTCAATATCTATTTTATTGTGTGCTTGCATTTTTTTCAGAATTAAATTGTTTAACTAAACGAATGAATAAATAGATACTTGCAATTACATAAAAGGGAGATAACACAATTAAAAGTTGTAGAAAAGTATCAATTATGCTTAATAATTCTATTATTTTTCCCATCACAACATTTAATCCGAAATAACTGTACAACAACATAAAAGCAAAAATTGATGTTGCCATAATTTTATAACTAAACTTATAGAAATAATAGCCAAAACCAATTAAAATGAGAATAAAAAAGAACCAATGTTCTGAAAGCAAACCTGATAAAACACATATGCCCAATAGATGCAAAGCAAATGTTGCAAACACAAAATGGAAGTGAGCTTTTATTTTATTTTTGAAAGTGTATTCCATCCAAATGAGTAAGATAATTCCTAAACCCAAACCTGAATAGGTTAATTGTAAACTTGAATACACTTCATTATGAAACAAACTTTCTGGTGTAATTGTTATACCAATAAAAGCTGCTAAACTAGTTATAGCCATTGATAGAACAATTCTATTATCAAAATAATACGCCACAAAAAAACATAGAAATGCAGAAATCAGCGAAACATACGCATACGATTCGTCAAATATGTGGTATTGAAAATTAATATATCCTAAAAAGATACAAGCCAGTAAACTACCTGTTAATACTAAATAATCATACAATGGATTATCGAATAAAACTTCTTCATTAGAATAACCTTTTGCCTTTTTAAAACTAAAATAAAAACAAGCAATCATTAATAG
>JAIXHM010000229.1 GCA_030145825.1 Flavobacterium sp. | reverse complement strand
TACTTCTTATTCTTAGAAAAATCAACTGCATTAGTAAATGGAATAGGCTGTAAAGAAGCCGCCTTTTGATCAATAGATGCTAATAAAAGTTCTGATTGTTCATTTGTGGTTGATAGCTGAAGAAAATTAAGCAACTTATCGCCAACTTCAGTAAAATGGTTACCAATTATTTTTGAAGCTGTAATAAGATCAATTCCTTTTTGTAATTTAAAAAGTTTAAAAGCAGGAATAAATATAAACCGAACTAATAAAAATACTTCTACAAATATAAACAACCAAAAAAGTATAGTTCTACCTGATATAGAAAGCCATAAAAAATGTTCCACGAGTAACGTGAATATAAAATACAACAAACCTATACCAACAAAAAGTAAAGTACCTTTTATAATTTCATTGATATAATACTTTCTAATAAAAGCTTCGAGTTTACTATAAATAGCTGATTTTGCTTCCAATTATGAATAACATTTGTTAATAACTAGTAAAAGTACAAATTTTTGATACTCTATTTGTTAAGAAAAATTCAAAAGCTGTTAAAAACTAAGATAAAATCTAATTACTGAATTCTAACTTCACAATTGGAATTGTATCTTTGCAGAAGATCCTTCGACAAGCTCAGGATGACACAGAAAGAAAATATTTTTAATTTTATGACAAGACTAGTAAGAGTTCGATTTGCGCCAAGTCCAACAGGGCCATTACATATTGGCGGTGTTCGTACCGCATTATTTAATTATTTATTTGCTAAGAAACATGGAGGAGTTTTCTATCTAAGAGTAGAAGATACTGATCAAACTCGATTTGTTCCAGGTGCTGAAGCTTACATTTTTGAAGCTTTAGAATGGTTAGGAATTTCACCTGATGAAACTGTAGGTAAAAATGAAAAATTTGGACCTTATAGACAAAGCGAACGTAAGGTAATCTACAAAAAATATGCCGATCAATTAATTGAAAAAGGTTGGGCATATTATGCATTTGATTCTGCTGAAAAACTAGATGAATTAAGAAAACAAGCCGAAGCTGAAGGTAAAACTTTTATCTATAATCATACCGTTAGAGAACAATTAGATAATTCTTTGGCACTATCAAAAGAAGAAGTTGATCAACGAATTGCTAACGGCGATGCATTTGTGGTTCGTTTTAAAACACCAACCAATGAAATTTTAGAATTAAAAGATATCATTCGTGGAACAGTAAAATTCGATACCAATTTATTAGATGATAAAGTATTGTACAAAAGCGATGGCATGCCAACATATCACTTGGCAAATATTGTAGACGATCATTTAATGGAAACTTCACACGTAATTCGTGGAGAAGAATGGTTGCCAAGTTTACCATTACACCATTTATTATACAAAGCTTTTGGTTGGGAAGCGCCTGAATTTGCACATTTACCATTAATTTTAAAACCAGTTGGAAACGGAAAATTATCGAAAAGAGATGGCGACAAAATGGGATTCCCGGTATTTCCTTTAGAATGGAAAACAGAAGAATCAACCTCAATGGGTTACCGTGAACAAGGATATTTTCCTGAAGCTGTAGTAAACTTTTTAGCATTATTAGGTTGGAACGATGGTACAGATAAAGAATTATTCTCTTTAGACGAATTAGTAGCCTCTTTCGATTTAACAAGAGTAAATAAATCGGGTGCAAAATTTGATCCGGATAAAAATAAATGGTTTAACCATCAATATTTAGTTCAAAAATCGGATGAAGAATTAGCGATTTTATTTGCACCAATAGTTAAGGAAAAAGGTATAGAAACTTCATTAGCTAACTTAACTAAAGTTGTTGGTCAAGTAAAAGAACGCGCTAACTTTGTAACTGATTTATGGGATTTAGCTGATTATTTTTTTGTAGCACCAACAAGTTATGATGAAAAAGTAACAAAAAAATGGAATGAAGAAACAAAAGAAACCTTAACTAAAGTTGCAGAACAATTAAATTTTTATGCTGATTTTACTTCGTTAACGATAGAAAACAGTTTAAAAGAATGGATGACGGCAAACGAAATTGGAATGGGAAAAGTAATGCAACCACTTCGTTTAAGCTTAGTGGGCGAATTAAAAGGACCACATTTGTTTGATATTATTGAAATGATTGGTAAAGAAGAAACCATCAAACGTATTGAAAACGCTATAGCAACTATATAAAAAAGAAAACCCTCAACAATGTTGAGGGTTTTTTTATGTTATAAATAAATTGTAAGTAAAGCACTTATCATTCCTATATTGGCTTTAAAACGCTGATTACCATTTGCAATGGTTAATTCGTCTTTCTTATTTAAGTTATTCATGATGTTGTTAAAACCATATTGGTAGTTCACATTCAATCTTAAATTTGTAATTCCAGCAGTAATTCCAGCGTATAGATTACCATTTATTTGATTGATATTCGTAATGTCTTTCGCAAAAATATAGGGACTATCTCTTAATGTTTTCAATTCGTCTTTTTCATCGATACGAAGTTTACCATTAATTTGTAAAACTGGACCAATTTCTAATGTTAAGTGATTTTGAATTACCATATAACTTCCTACCAAATGAACTTGAACTGCAGATAATTTATAGTTAATTTCTTCATTAGTAACTGATTGTAATGAAAAATTACTATCGGTAAAGTGCATTCCATAAACCATTTGCCAATTGTTGTAATAATTACCTCGCATCGATAAACCCGCAATCCAACCTTGACCTGGTTTAACATTAAATTGTTTAGAAAATAAATCTAAACTTGTTAAACCTGCCGAAATTCCGATACGATTGCTGTCTCTATATCCACCTTGAGCAAAGGAATTTAGAACAAGTAATAAAGTTATTAAAAGTGATAATTTTCTCATTTTATTTGAATTAGGTGGCAAAAATAGAGTTAAAAATTAAAAATTGTAACTTTTATAAAAAAAAAGCGTATAATTAATAGATAACTAATCAAATTATAATCAACTATGGGATTCTACATCATTTTAGTCATTGGACTATTTATTTTTTTAAGTTCTTTTTTTACTGTAAAACAACAAACTTCTGTTATTATAGAACGTTTTGGAAAGTTTAATAGTATACGAAACTCCGGTTTACAGTTAAAAATTCCTGTTATAGACAGAGTTGCAGGTCGTGTAAACTTACGTATTCAACAATTAGATGTAATTATTGAGACTAAAACAAAAGACAATGTATTCGTAAAATTAAAAGTATCGGTACAATTTAAAGTATTACAAGATAAAGTTTACGAAGCATTCTATAAATTAGAATATCCGCATGATCAAATTACTTCTTATGTATTTGACGTAGTGCGTGCCGAAGTTCCAAAATTAAAACTAGACGACGTTTTTGAAAGAAAAGATGATATCGCAATTGCGGTGAAACGTGAATTAAACGAAGCAATGTCTACTTATGGTTACGATATCATCAATACATTAATTACTGATATTGATCCAGATATTCAAGTTAAAAACGCAATGAATCGTATTAATGCTGCTGATAGAGAAAAAACTGCTGCAGAATATGAAGCAGAAGCAGGAAGAATTAGAATTGTTGCAAAAGCAAAAGCAGAAGCGGAAAGTAAAAGATTACAAGGTCAAGGTATTGCAGACCAACGTAGAGAAATTGCTCGTGGACTTGTAGAAAGTGTTGATGTATTAAATAGAGTAGGTATTAACTCTCAAGAAGCATCGGCTTTAATTGTAGTTACACAACACTATGATACATTAC
>JAIXHM010000228.1 GCA_030145825.1 Flavobacterium sp. | reverse complement strand
TTCAGGATGTTTTATAATCTGATCTCCAATGCAAAAAAATGTAGCTTTCATGATTTCCTTTTTAAGCGTATCTAAAACCCATTCAGTCACCTCAGGAATTGGCCCGTCATCAAATGTAAGGTAAACCTTATTCGATTTATTTGGAATTTCCCAAATGTAATTTGAGAAGATTATTTTAGTGATTCTATTTGTTTTAATCCAATTCATAATGAAAAAAAACCACGAACAATGTTCGTGGTTAGTTGTTATTCCATATCTCTTCCAAACTCAGGGAACAGTTTGTTGTAATTATTGAACTTTTCTCTTTCTTGATTGTAGAAATCTGTATCGTTAGCTTCATCCATATAGAACAGTAAACTTCTATATCTTTCAATGCTCGAAACAATATCATATCTATAATCGTATTTTTCGCTAGCACTCATGCCTTTGTAGAAAGTTAACTCTTCTTGATATTTTTTGATAAGTTTAGACAATACTTCTCTCGCTTTGTCCTTTTTGCCTAATTCATAATAAGCATGTGCAAAAGGTTCAACTAAAGTATAATAATCAAAAAATTCTATAGGCATTTTTGTCATAGCCAATTCAACAACTTTTTCAGCTTTATCTTTTTTGCCTTCAATTAATAATGTTTCAGTTAATCGTGCAAGATTTGTTCTAAAAGTAATTGAATTTTTACGAGTTTCTGGATCGTGATAAATTTTAGGATCTTCTCCATTACCCCATTCCCATTTCATAACCATATCATACATTTTGTCAGTATCGATATAACCCATTTCAAGAGGATTTGGTTTTCCTTTTTGAGGTGTTAAAATAGGAACCAATTTAAAACACATTCCGTCTAATTGTAAATAGTCTTTCATCCATAAATAGTCGTCTTCACCAAAACTTCCTCCAGTAAAATATATTGGACGTTTCCAATTGTTTTGATTGATGATATCTAACATTAATAGTCTATTTTTATAAAGAGCTTCACTATTTATCTTTAAATTGATAACAGGAACAATTGAATCATAATATTTCTCAGCAACAACTTTATTTTTGATAATGTTTTGTTTGTCGATTGGGATAAAAATTTTCTGAGTTGGGAAATAATTTACACTTTGTCCACTTCTTAATTGAATCTTCGCTCTTTCGTCATCAAAATGCATGAATGTCATCAATTCATCAAGCGAAATAGAATCTTTTGTTCTTTCAACATGGAAGCTATAATCACGATTTGAGCCACGATATTGCTCTCTCTTAAATGAAATTGGCACAGGATCAGAATCCCAAGCTTTACGTTTCATTTGGTCAATGTACCAATCTGTCATAAATAACTGCGTGTTTACAATTCGTACATCAGTTCTATATTTTTCAATTTCTTGTAAATACCATAATGGGAAAGTATCATTATCACCAATTGTAAATAAAATGGCATTTTTCTCGCAAGAATCTAAGTAGGCTTTAGCAACAGATAAAGCAGTGTATTTATTACTTCTATCATGATCGTCCCAGTTTTCTTTTGCCATTAAAACTGGAGCTGCTAGTGTTGTAATAACTAAGACTAGTGGAATAGTTACTTTAGGTTGTAAATATTTTGTAATTCCTTCATATAAAGAATAAACACCAAAGGCAATCCACATAGCAAAAGCATAAAAAGAACCAACTAATGCATAGTCGCGTTCTCTAGGTTCAAACGGTCTTTCATTTAAATATACTTTAAGTGCTAAACCTGTAAATAAAAACAACACCAAAAGAACATAAAAACTCTTAATGTCTCTTTTTGCATGAAATATTATTCCTATAACAGCCAAAATAAAAGGTAAAAAGAAATAAGTGTTTCTTCCTTTGTTATTTAGCATATCTGAAGTTAAGTTGTCTTGAGTTCCTAATCTTGCTTCATCAATAGGTTTGATTCCGCTTAACCAATTTCCGTTTAAAACATCTCCTTTCCATTGGTTGTCGCTTTGTCTTCCAACGAAGTTCCACATTAAATAACGCCAATACATGTATCCAAATTGATATTGGAACATAAACTTCATGTTACTTGAAAAAGATGGTTTTTCAACAATTAAATAATCGCTATAGTTTTTTAAGAAAGAATCGTAGTCTTCTAAATCTAGTTTTCCTTGATTGAATGCATTTCTAAAATCGGCAACTATTTCTACAAGTTCTTGTTCATGTGCATAATCTGGGTGAATTCTGAAATCTAACGGTTCAGTAAACTTCATGTAATTTACATTGTGTTCATTGCTCCACATTCTTGGTAAGAATCCTTTATGATTGTTGTCGCTATTTTGTTTTGCGTTCTTAAAATTATTTGTAATTATATATTTTTTAGAATCATAATCTCTTTCATAAATAGGTTTTGCATCTGAATAAGGTTGTTCTTCATCTAGACCAGAATAAGCATCAGAGAATTGTGGTCCATATAGTAAACTTTGATCGCCATATTGTTCACGATTATAATAAGCTAAAATTGCTGCAGCATCAGAAGGTTTGTTTTCGTTAATAGGTGGATTTGCATTAGCTCTAATTGGTAAAACTAACCAGTTTGAAAATCCAATTAATACAAAAGCAATTGACAAGATTAAAGTATTTAATTTTACATAACCTTTTTTCTTAGTGTATTTTAAAGCAAAATAAAACGCTGCTATAAATAAAACGAAACACAAAATTACCCCAGAGTTAAAAGGTAATCCTAAAGAATTTACTGCAAAAATTTCGGTTCTACCAAAAGATTCTAATACGAATGGTATTAATAAACTGAATATAAACAATAAAACACCAACACTTATTAAACTATTTATAATAATTTTTTTGATTGTTACTTCTGTAGTATTTTTAAATAAATAAAGTAACACTATTGAAGGAATGGCCAATAAAGCCATTAAGTGAACGCCAAATGAAAGTCCTGCTACAAATGATATTAAAAGTAACCATCTGTTTCCTTTAGGTTTATTCATATCTTGTTCCCAACGTAGTCCAAGCCAAAATAATATTGCTAAAAATAAAGAGGCCATGGCATAAACTTCGGCTTCAACAGCACTATACCAAAAGCTATCTGTAAAAGTAAAAGCAAGAGATGCTACAAAAGCACTTCCTAAAACCATTATTATATTCTCTTTGGCAGATTCTTCGTTAAGAAAAACTTTCTTCATTATTAAAGTAAGTGACCAAAACATAAATAAGATGGTAAATGCACTTGAGAAAACAGATAGCATGTTAACCATAAAAGCAATTTGAGTAGGAGCTGTTGCAAAAATTGAAAAAATTGCTCCCATCATTTGAAATAAAGGTGCTCCTGGTGGATGCCCTAATTCTAAATTTGATGAGGTTGCAATGTATTCGCTGCAATCCCAAAAACTAATTGTAGGTTCAACGGTTAAAGAATAAGTAATTAATGCGATTGCAAAAGATACCCAACCTAAAATTGTATTCCACTTTTTAAAATTGAAAGAACTCATATATTTCAATTGGCTTTTATGTTTAGTATTACAAAGAAACTATTTTTTTACTTAAAGAAATGCTAAAAAAATTTTTTTAATATTTTTTTTGAAAAAATTTGCGAGGTTAAAAAAATGTACTACATTTGCATTCGCAATAACAAAGTTGCATGGGAATTGGCCCATGGTGTAATGGTAACACTCCGGTTTTTGGTACCGTCATTCAAGGTTCGAGTCCTTGTGGGCCAACAAAGAAACTCCGATAGAAATATCGGAGTTTTTTATTTTTA
>JAIXHM010000227.1 GCA_030145825.1 Flavobacterium sp. | reverse complement strand
GTGACGAACACGGTCTACCTGGTTCTAGATCTTATTCTCAAAATCCATTATTTCCTCTAGATAAACCTGTTGCCGAGATCAACATTGACATGATAGGCCGTCGTGATACACTTCACACAAATACTAACAATTATGTTTATGTTATTGGATCAGATAGATTAAGTTCTGAACTTCATACAATAAATGAAGAAATGAATAAAAAATACACCAAAATGGATTTGGATTATAAATATAATGACCGAAATGATCCCGAAAGAATTTATTATCGTTCTGATCATTATAATTTTGCGAAACACGGTATTCCTGCAATTTTCTTTTTTAATGGTATTCATGCCGATTATCATATGCCAACAGATACTCCAGATAAAATTGAATACGATGCTTTAGCAAAAAGAACTCAATTAGCATTTGCTCTGGCTTGGGAGCTTGCAAACCGACCTGAAAAAATTAAGGTAGATAGAGATGGAAAGTAATTACAAATAAGAAAATTACGAATTACAAAATAAAAAAATCCGAGCAATGCTCGGATTTTTATTTTATATTTAAATCATTTAATTTTTCAATTAAAAAACAAACATTGGTTTATCTGCCATAAATTCGTTTACTTCATAAGCAACTTGTTCTAATATATCTTCATCTGTATAGTTAGAAATTACTTTATCTATAAACGCAACAATAGTCTCCATATCTGCTTCTACCATTCCTCGAGTTGTAATAGCTGCAGTTCCTACTCTAATTCCAGATGTAACAAATGGTGATTTATCATCAAAAGGAACCATATTTTTGTTCACTGTAATTTCAGCTTTTACTAATGCATTTTCAGCTTCTTTTCCTGTAATATTTTTATTTCGCAGGTCAATTAGCATCATATGATTATCGGTTCCTCCTGAAATAATATCATAACCTCTTTTTACAAATGCATCTGCCATTGCTTTTGCATTTTTTTGAACTTGTAAAGTATAATTGAAAAAGTTTTCGGTTAAAGCTTCACCAAATGCAACCGCTTTAGCTGCGATAATATGCATTAAAGGTCCACCTTGATTTCCAGGAAAAACTGCCATATCTAATAAATTTGACATCATCTTTATTTCTCCTTTTGGAGTTTTAAAACCCCAAGGGTTTTCAAAATCTTTCCCCATCATAATCATACCACCTCTTGGTCCACGTAATGTTTTGTGAGTAGTAGTAGTAACAATATGACAATGAGGAATAGGATCACTTAATAAACCTTTAGCAATTAAACCTGCAGGATGTGAAACATCGGCTAGCAAAAGAGCGCCAACACTATCGGCAATTTCTCTAAAACGTTTAAAATCCATATCACGAGAATAAGCAGAGGCACCAGCAATAATTAATTTTGGTTTTTCTGCTAAAGCAATTTCTTGAATTTTATCATAATTTAAACGTCCTGTTTCCTTTTCAACTCCATAAAATACGGGATTATATAATTTACCAGAAAAATTAACTGGGGAACCATGCGTTAAATGTCCACCATGAGATAAATCGAAACCTAAAATTTTATCTCCAGGTTGTAAACAAGCAGCAAAAACTGCTGTATTTGCTTGAGAACCTGAATGTGGTTGCACATTAACATACTCAGCTCCAAATAACTCTTTAGCTCGATCTATGGCAATTTGTTCTACAATATCAACAACTTCACATCCACCATAATACCTTCTGCCCGGATAGCCTTCAGCATATTTATTGGTTAAACATGAACCTGCAGCTTCCATCACTTGCTCACTTACAAAGTTTTCAGATGCAATTAGTTCAATTCCGTGTTGTTGTCTATCTTGTTCATCAAGAATTAGATCAAAAATTTGTTCGTCGCGTTGCATTTTTATAGTAATTCGTTAAAATTTGGTCAAAATTACAAAAAAGGTTTGTTAAATAGGTGGTAAAGTTTATATTTGATTCATAATTTTTCAACAACAAACTAACAAATTATTATGCCAAATATAGCAAACGACCCTAAAAGAAAATCATGGATTGAAGTTCCTGATAAATCTGATTTCCCCATTCAAAATATTCCTTTTGGCGTTTTTATAACAAAAAATGATGATATTACAATAGGTACTCGAATTGGTAACACTGCCATTGATATGGGTGCTTTACAACGCTTACATTATTTTGATGGAATTGAGTTAACTGACGATATGTTCATGCAAGATACACTAAATGACTTTATTTCTGATGGAAAGAAAACGTGGCGTTTAGTAAGAAATCGTATAGCGGAATTATTTGATGCCGAAAATCCGAAATTAAGAGACAACAAAGAGCACAGAGATATTATTCTTTTTGATGTTTCTGAAATTGAAATGTTATTACCTGTTCAAATAGGCGATTATACAGATTTTTATAGTTCTAAAGAACACGCTACAAACGTAGGTAAAATGTTCCGTGATCCAGAAAATGCTTTATTACCAAATTGGTTACATATCCCTGTAGGTTATCATGGTAGAAGTTCAACAATTGTACCTAGTGGAGTTCCTGTAAGAAGACCAAACGGTCAAACATTACCTGCTGGAGAAACGCAACCAATTTTTGGTCCTTCTCGATTAGTAGATTTTGAATTAGAAACTGCTTTTATAACTACTGATGCCAACTTGATGGGAGAACCTATTCCTGTTGCGGAAGCTGAAGATTATATCTTTGGAATGGTTTTATTTAATGACTGGAGTGCACGAGATATTCAAAAATGGGAATATGTGCCACTAGGACCATTTTTAGCCAAAAACTTTGCCTCTTCAATTTCTCCGTGGATTGTTACTTTAGATGCTCTTGAACCTTTTAGAGTAAAAAGTCCTGAGCAAAACCCAAAACCTTTCCCTTATTTACAACAAGAGGGCGAACATGCCTTTGACATTAATTTGCAGGTAGCAATACAACCAGAAAACGAAGTAGAAACTGTAGTTTCAAACTCTAATTTCAAATATATGTATTGGACTATGTCGCAACAATTAGCACATCATACAGTAAACGGATGTCGAGTAAACTCGGGAGATATGATGGGAAGTGGAACAATTTCTGGACCAACAGAAGATAGCTTTGGTTCGATGCTTGAATTAACTTGGGGTGGTAAAAATCCAATTCAAATGAAAGATGGAAGCGAACGTAAATTTATAAACGATAACGATACTGTAATAATTAGAGGTTATTGCGAAAATGATGAAATAAGAATTGGTTTTGGAGAATGTTCTTCAAAGCTACTTCCTGCAATTGAAATAAAATAATTGATAAAAAATTATAAAATAAGAATCTGAAATTAGTTTAGATTGATTAACAAAAAAGGACATTTCTTAAAATGTCCTTTTTTTAGCCCCGATGGAAGTGGCATCCTTTTTGTTTTGTGCTTTAAAACAAAAAGATATAACGGACAGCGGTAATAGCTTCTAAAAAATTTTATCTTTGCCTAAATCATTTATTTATGAGAAAAATTACTTTACTATTTTTAAGCCTACTTGTAATTAGCTGCGGTGTTAAACAAACCCAATCTAAACTTAGTTCGGGTGATTATGATGGTGCTATTTACAATGCACTTGACGCTTTGAGAACTAATAAAACTTCTAAAGGAAAACAAGACTATGTTTATTTATTAGAAGAAGCTTTTGCTAAGGCTAAACAACGCGATTTAGATCAATTAAATTTATTGATTAAAGAAAATAATCCTGCAAATTATGAGCGTGTTTTTAATCTTTACAATCAATTACACAAT
>JAIXHM010000226.1 GCA_030145825.1 Flavobacterium sp. | reverse complement strand
GAAATAATATTAAACACCCGTCAATCATAAGATAACGGGTGTTCTAATTTTATTACATTAGTTTACAATCTTTTATTTAGATTTGTAAAAAACATTGATTGTATTACAATCATTAAAAATAAATCATATGTAATACCCATTGTTTCTTTTAGTTTTTATTAAAAGCACTATGGGTTTTTTTATATAACACTAAAATCAATTCTATGCAACTAAAGCGTGTAGTAGTAACTGGGCTTGGAGCCTTAACCCCTATCGGTAATAATCTTCAAGAATATTGGGAAGGTTTAATTAACGGGAAAAGCGGTGCTGCACCCATAACATATTATGATACCGAAAAGCATAAAACTAAGTTTGCTTGCGAAGTTAAAAACTTAAATATCGAAGATTTTATCGATAAAAAAGAAGTAAGACGCTTAGATAAATTTGCTCAATATGCAATAGTTGCAAGTGATGAAGCAATTAAAGATGCAGGTATTACATTAGAAAATGTAGATAAATACAGAGTAGGTGTTATATGGGGTGCTGGTATTGGAGGTTTACAAACTTTCCAAGATGAAGTAATGAACTATGCAGCTGGAGATGGAACTCCTCGTTTTAGTCCATTTTTTATTCCAAAAATGATTGCAGATATTGCTCCCGGACACATTTCTATGAGAAATGGTTACATGGGACCAAATTATACAACTGTTTCTGCTTGTGCTTCATCCGCAAATGCATTAGTAGACGCATTCAATTACATCCGTTTAGGCATGTGCGACGTAGTAGTTTCGGGAGGTTCTGAAGCTGCTGTAACTATTGCTGGTATGGGAGGATTTAATTCTATGCAAGCTTTATCTACACGTAATGAAAGTCCTGAAACAGCATCTAGACCATTTGATGCCACACGTGATGGATTTGTATTAGGTGAAGGCGCTGGAGCTCTTGTTCTAGAAGAATATGAACACGCAAAAGCTCGTGGCGCAAAAATATATTGTGAAGTTGGAGGTGGTGGTTTATCATCTGATGCATACCACTTAACAGCTCCTCATCCAGAAGGAATAGGAGTTATTGCCGTTATGAAAAATTGTTTACGCGATGCGGGTTTGAATCCCGAAGATGTAGACCACATTAACACCCACGGTACATCAACACCTCTTGGAGATGTTGCAGAATTAAAAGCAATTAGTGCTGTTTTTGGTGATCACGCTAAAAACTTAAATATAAATTCAACTAAGTCAATGACTGGCCACCTTTTAGGTGCAGCTGGTGCTATTGAAGCAATTGCATCTATTTTAGCAATTCAACATGGTATTGTTCCGCCAACCATTAACCATAGTGTAGTTGATGAAAACATTGATCCATCTTTAAATTTAACTTTAAACAAAGCTCAAAAAAGAGACGTTAAAGTTGCCATGAGTAATACTTTTGGTTTTGGAGGACACAATGCATGTATGTTGTTCAAAAAATATGAAGAGTAATATATAAAATGCGCAGATTACTCAGTAAAATATCAAAAAATTCCCGTTCTCCAGAAGACGGGATTTTTTTTGAAAAAATCTACAAAATACTAGGATTTAAACCTTCTAATTTAAAATTCTACAAAAACGCTTTTACACATCGCTCTACAAATAAGACTGACGAAAAAGGAAATCCGTTTAATTATGAACGTTTAGAATTTTTAGGAGATTCGATGTTAGGAAGTGTAATTGCAGCACATTTATACAATGAAGTCCCCACAGGAGATGAAGGTTATTTAACAAAAATGCGTTCTAAAATTGTGAGTAGAGAACATTTAAACGAATTAGGACGCGATTTAAGACTCATCGATCTTGTTGAAAGTAAAGTTAACCCGCAACATTTTGGCGAAAATATACACGGAAATATTTTTGAAGCATTAATTGGTGCTATTTATCTTGATAAAGGTTTTCTTTTTTGTGAAAAATTTATTCAAAATAGAGTAATTAAACCTTATGTTGACATTCCTAAACTTGAAGGAAAAGTTATTAGCTATAAAAGTTTAATTATTGAATGGTGTCAAAAAGAGAAAAAAACTTTTCAATTTGAAACATTTGAAGATAATGGAACCGAAGAGCAAAAATATTTTGGTGTAAAACTTTATATTGACCAAAAAATAATTGGTCGAGCTCGAGCAACTTCAAAAAAGAAAGCCGAAGAAAAAGCATCGCAAAGAGCATATTTTGCGCTTCAAGCTCAAATTGAAAAAAAATAACTTTTTTAGACCAGCTATAACGTTTTCGTTAAAAAATAAGGCTTTTTTATGAATATTTTATCAATTTTATAGGTTATTAATACTATATTTGAACAAATTTGAGAGCAAAAATGGCAATTCATAAAATTCTAATCGACGACTTGTTAAGTTCAGATTATGAACTTATTGCAATTCATTCAAATTTAGAAGATTATAGACTTGCCTACTTAATTAATAAAATATTGGGAATTAAACTCTCCAAAAATGATTTTGATGTAGAATTAAAATCAAAAGATGGAAAAACAATTTTTGGACATTTTATTTTTGAAGATGAAATACAAGATTTGTGCTGGCATTTAGTAAGCAATAAAAGTAATTACATTTCTAAAAATAGTAATTTAGGTTTATTTGATAATGTTAATGCAACAATGAACTTGATTCCTGAATTTAAAACTGCAGACTATATCTTAAAAATAGACAACACAGATGATTATTTTGAACCAGAAATTATCTTAAAAAAACTTAGTGAAATAACCAATGTTTCATTGGTTTACAAAATAGAACAAAACAAACTAAAATCTAAAAACAATTTAATTTTTTAAAAGTAATGCCAACAAACAAAAAAACTAAAATTGTTGCCACTTTAGGCCCTGCTAGTAATGAGAAAAGTATCATGAAAGCAATGATTGATGCTGGTGTAAATGTATTTCGAATTAATTTTTCTCATGCTGATTATGAAGATGTTAAAACTAGAATAGCATATATTAGAGAATTAAACGAAGAATTTGGATATACTACTTCAATTTTAGCCGATTTACAAGGTCCTAAATTACGTGTAGGCGTAATGAAAGAAGATGTTGTGGTAAACAAAGGCGATAAAATTACCTTTACAACTGCTGAAGATGTACTGGGAACTGCAGAAAGAGTTTACATGAATTATAAAGAGTTTCCTAGAGATGTAAATGCTGGAGAACGTATTTTATTAGACGACGGTAAACTTATTTTTGAAGTTGTAAAAACAGATAAAAACACTGAAGTAGAAGCGGTTGTATTACAAGGTGGCCCTTTAAAATCTAAAAAAGGAGTAAACTTACCAAACACAAAAGTATCGTTACCGGCCTTAACAGAAAAAGATATTCGTGATGCTATTTTTGCTATTGAGAATAAAGTTGACTGGATTGCACTTTCGTTTGTGAGAACTCCTGATGATTTAGCAGATTTACAAGATTTAATCTCGAAACATTCAGATCATAAAATTCCAATTATTGCTAAAATAGAAAAACCAGAAGCAGTTGAAAACATCGATAAAATTGTTGCTTTTTGTGACGGTTTAATGGTTGCTCGTGGAGATTTAGGAGTGGAAGTTCCTGCTGAAGAAGTGCCGTTAATTCAGAAAAAATTAATTAACCGTGCTAAAACTGCACGTATTCCTGTAATTGTTGCTACTCAAATGATGGAAACAATGATTACAAGCTTAACTCCTACTAGAGCTGAAGTAAACGACGTTGCAAACTCGGTTATGGATGGTGCTGATGCTGTTATGCTTTCAGGTGAAACATCTG
>JAIXHM010000225.1 GCA_030145825.1 Flavobacterium sp. | reverse complement strand
TATTAATACTATTGTTAATCACTTTTACACTAACATCTTGCGGTCCTAGAAGATATAAATTTGGACCCTACAGAAGATGTGAAAATTCTACCAAATTTATAGAAGAATCTAAAGTAATTGAGCATCAATTAACAGATAATATATGCTAAAGTTTTTAAAACTATTGCATTACACAAATCGATTTATCTAACCATAAATCGATTTTTTTGGCATTTTATCGAATTTTATAACATTTTTTCAATATTTAGTTAAAATTAAGTTTTCATTCCTGATAAATATCATACTTTTGCGCCGTTTTTAACCTTTAAGCAAAAATTAAAGTATTTATTTATTAAATGTTATGAAATTACTAGCTAAACTAACCTTTTTATTATTTTTTTCTGTTAATATTGGTTATTCACAAGAACCACAAAGACTAGAACATTTAGATTCTATAATTAATGTTATAAATAATTCTACAAAAGGATTACGATTCGTTTTAAGTGACACGGGAATTAATTCTGAATTATCTGAGGTTGGTACAACATTTTTTATGAATAAATATGTTATTCTTTCAAACAAAAAAAGAAGACATTACACAACAACTTACAACGATAGCACTAAAACTTTTAACAATAACTTGTATTGTGTAAATGTAGACCAAGAAGGAAATTTATCATTCCCTTTGTTGTTCTCAAGTGCTTTAGATTCTGATAAAGAAGAAGGTTCTATTGCTTTTACACCAAATCAAAAAACAATTTTCTACACACAAGAAAACACTTCTAAGCCAGGAACATTTGATTTATATAAAGCTGAACTAGATTTAAATTCTAAAGATTATTGGACAAATGTTCAAAAAGTTGAAAATCTAATCCCTGCTGGTTATTCAATTGAAACACCAACAGTTTCTGCAGATGGTAAAAAATTATTCTTTGCTTCAAATATGCCTGGTGGTTTTGGAGGATTCGATTTATATGAAGTAGCTATTAATGAAAATGGCTCTCTAGGCAATTTAAAAAACTTAGGTTCAAACATTAACACCAAAGAGGACGAAAAATTTCCTAATACTACAAAAGATAATAAGTACTTATTTTTCTCTTCAAAAGGTCATTTAAATACTGGAGGTTTTGATGTATTCAAAAGTTCAATTGTAAATAACGAATATTTACCTGCTTTAAATCTTGGAACTTCTATTAACACAAGAAAAGACGACCAAGCTTTTATTTTAGTTGATGAGGATAAAGGATATATTTCTTCTGAAAAAGCACCTGGAGATTTTGATATTTTAAAATTCAAAATTAACCGTTATGAAACTCCAAATAAAACCTATCAAGTAGTAGAAAAAGAAACATTAACGCCACTACCTAATGCTAAAGTTGTTTTAAAAGATGAATTTGGAAACATTGTATCAGAAGCTATTTCTAACGATAAAGGAGAAATAAAACTTCCATTAAATCCAATTTCTTACAATACAATTTTAGTCAACAAAGAAGGTTATTTACCAGTAGAAACCATGTTTACTTCGGAAAACATTTTGTCTAATCCTATAAAATTAGAACAAGACAAACCAGTTGTTACTGAAGATGCTATTGTAATCGAAAGTATTTATTTTGAATTCAACAAAGCTACAATTACAAAAGAATCACAACTTTCTTTAAATAAAATTGTAAATGTATTAAACGAATATCCTGAAATGAAATTGGATATTGGAGCTCATACTGACAATAAAGGTTCTGATAAATACAACATGGTTTTATCTCAAAAAAGAGCAAAATCTACAGTTGATTATTTAACCTCAAAAGGAATCTCTAGAGATAGATTGACTTACAAAGGTTATGGAGAATCGAAACCTCTAATTGATTGTGGTGGAAAATGTACTGCTGAAGAAGATCAAAAAAACAGACGAGTAGAATTCAACATTGTAAAAAAAACTACAAACTCAATTTAAGACAACTATAAAAAAATCTCTACAATGAAAAAAGCAAAATTAGTTTTAGCAATTTCAGCATTAACATTAACTTCTTGTTCAAGTGGATGGAGCTGTAAAGCGAGCTACGTAAAGACAAGCAAAAAGACAAAAATTGAAAAAACTCAAAATGCATAAATAAAAAAGCGACTCAAAATTGAGTCGCTTTTTTTTATTACAAAAATCTTAACAATAAAGACAATCGTTTTTCGTATTTTGACAATTATTTTTAAGTAAAACGAAATGACAGAATTAGAAGAAGCTCTAAAGGAAAGAGTGAAAGAACTTACATGTTTATATGAAGTAACTTCTTATATTTCTAATGATAAAGAAAGTACAAAAAAAACACTTACCGCAATAGCTTTCAGTATTAAAAAAGCTATGAAAGACGAAACTAAAACACAAGTCTTAATAAAAATAAACAAAACTAAAATAGCAACAATAAATGCAATTATTGACCTAAAAGAAACTTACAAAACTCCTATTACGATATTTAATAAAAAAAATGGTTCTATACATGTTTTTACAGAAAATAATATTCTTTTAGAAGAAGAAAAAGATCTTTTAAAAGATATTGCCTCAAAGATTTCAAATTATATTGAGCGAATTGAGGATCGCAAAAGAGAGAAAGAAATTAAAAGAAAAATGGAACAAGCTGATAGGCTTGTTATTTTGGGCGAAATTACTGCTGGAATTGCACACGAACTAAATACTCCGCTAACAAATATTTTAGGCTTTTCAGAGCTTTTACTAGATGAATTTAAAAATAATAAGGCGGTTTCTGAAGACATAAATAAGATAATAAACAACGCTATTTTTTCTAGAGAAATAGTAAAAAAACTGATGTTTTTCTCATGTGAAATGCCACAAAAAATGAGAAAAATAAACATTGTTCCAACAATTAAGAATGCTATTGATTTTTTGAATCCAATTTTTAAAAAGCAAAAAATTAAGCATATTATTTTAATTGATAAAACTGAAATTTATTTAAACGCGGATTCCGTTCAACTTACTCAAATTATATTTAATTTATTGATGAATGCCGTATATTTTTCTCCTCAAGATGGTCTAGTTACAATATCTGTTCATGAAGAAGAAAAAAATGTAATTTTAAAAATATCTGATGAAGGAAAAGGAATCCCAATTAATATTCAGAGAAAAATATTCCAACCTTTTTTCACCACAAAACCTATTGGAGAAGGTTCAGGATTAGGTTTAAGTGTTGTTCACGGAATTGTATCTTCTCATAAAGGAAATATAACTATTGAAAATAACTCAGAAAAAGGAGTTACTTTTGTTATTTCATTACCAAAAAACAACAAATAAATATGGCTTTTTTAAAAGAAAATATTCTCATTGTTGACGACGATATTAATATTCTTGAGGTGCTATACAGACACTTAGCTAGCTATAATTATCATGTTTATAAGGCAGTTTCAGTAAAAGAAGCAGTTTCAATTTTACGAGACAATACTATAAACTTATTAATTACGGATTTAAAAATGCCCGAAATTGATGGTTTTGAACTTATAAAATTTACAACAGATCATTATCCTAAACTTCCCATATTAGTAGTAACAGGTTATCCATCTATTCAAGATTCTCTTTTAGCCATAAAATCTGGTGTTGTAGAATATTTAACAAAACCTTTTACAAAAGAAGAACTTGAAACATCGGTAAAAAAAACACTAAAAACTAAGAATAAAACAATTACCAATAATTCAGAAACCCTAAAATCTAACTTTAAAAATGAAGAACTAATTGGGAATTCTAAAAAAATATTAGAAGTTTTTGATATCATTGAAAGAGTAAAAAATAAT
>JAIXHM010000224.1 GCA_030145825.1 Flavobacterium sp. | reverse complement strand
TTCACATTCCATATCTCATTGAGGGTACAAATATATATATTTATTTCACTTATAAGTGAAATATTAACATAAAGTTCTATTTTATCTTCTTTTGCAACACTATTAATTTATTCCTTAGACGTATTAATAACACATTCTCAAACATCTTCTTTACAAGCTTATTTATACAAAACTACTATAATAAACTTATATTTAACTTCATTAATAATTATAAATTTAATCTGCTTTTTATTTCACCCCATTCAAACATAACTTTACCATATTCATTGCTATCTCCTAATAAATCTTTGGGATTTTTATAGAAATTTGCTAAAGGTAGAGGGCAACTTTTTATTACACAATATTTTTTTAAATAGTTTGGATTATCTAACCAAGGCTTTCCTAAAACTGACACTGCATTATAAAACAATAATAATTGTTCGTGTGCAGAAAGTTGAGAACGAATTGATGCTACATAATTGTATTTACTATTGTAATCAAATACTTTTTCATCGGCATCATCAACAAACTTGACTAATTGAAAAAGATGTCTGACATAATGACTTAATTTCGACATTTGACCATTACACGGTTTGTATCGAATGTCGAGATTAAAAACATCACCATAATCTGTATCAACAGCTATTTGCCTACCTAATCTTCTCTCATTTCTCCAATGAATTTGAAATATATTGATTTGTTCTTCAACAGATAAAAAGTATCCTTCATATTCACTTCCTAAAATATCTTTTACTATTAAAGATGAATTCTTTCCAACTCCAAAGAAAAAAATTAAATAGGCAACGTTGTATATTACGTCTTCTTGAATTTCGTCTTGAATACCTAAACTATTATAATATTTAGTAAATTCTTTAACCGAATAATAAGTAAATTTTAATTCATTAAACATTGAAATAAAAGATTTTCTCCCTTTTAACGATTTACCAATTGTAATCTCATCTATATTATCTCTATGTATTTTAAGCATTTCATAAAACTTATTTTCAAATCTTTCAACTTGTAAGTCTTTCTTTTGTTGCTCATTGGCTTTGTATTGTATCCAAAATGCTAAAAAAGTTAGTAAAGCAGCCGCTATTGCAATAAATGGGTTCATTGTGCCACCCATAGTATCACCTATTAAGCCTATCTCTTCTGTGGTTACAAGACTTTTACCTATATCAGTACTTGTAAAAAAAAATGGAGCAAAAAAGGAAAACAATATTAAAACAACACTTACTACTAAAGATAAAGTAATAATTAAACTTTTCTCTTTATTATTATTTGTAAACTTATCTACTGCTTCTTTAGTAATTAATGTAATTATCAAAATAAGAACTAAAACAAGTACAAAACAGAATAATAAAATATTATTTATTGTCATATTAATTAATTTAAAACCTCATCAACAATTTGTTTAATTTTCTTGTTGTTCAATTGTTCGTGGAACTCTACTGTGTAGCCGTCTATGGTTAATTGTTTAAAGAACTCTTTAGCACAATTGATTTTTACTTCTTCTATTTTTCTTAACGTGGATTGATTTTCAACATCTTTTGTTTCTACTACAATGTTTAATGTTTTTGAACCATCTGCTTTTTTGACTACATACATAAAATCGGGGCTATATGATTGTCCTGTAATGGTTGGAATAGAAATACTACTTCTTGGAATTTTTCCGTACACTACTACTTCATCAATTACTGCTTGAATATTATCCTTTTCCAATGGAGAATCATAAGCATAAGTATCATACAAGTATTTTTCTACTGGTGTGCCTTCAATGAATTTAGTTCCAATAACTCCTTGTGTAATTTCTTCTTTTGGTTGACCGTTAGGAAACGATAATTTTGTTCCGTATAATTTAATATTCGATTTGCTGTAACTGAATCTGCCTTGTAGTTTGTTTATTTTCCAATCGTTGAAACGTGCTACAAAGTTTGTCGCACTAAACTCATTGATTTTGTCATTTTCAATAGAATGTTTTTCTGCATATGTAATTAAAGTTTCATGAACCAATTGAATTGGTATATTGGTTTGCTTGTTTATTCGCTTTAAAAACTCGCTGTAAGGTAATGGACGACTGATTGTATATTGCACGCCACTATCTTCATTTGCCATCATTTGTTTATCATCGGTAGTTTGTATCACTTGACGCTTACTTGTGATGATAACATCTGTAAAAACATTGTCTTCGAATAACTTTACCAATTCTTCTTTTAGATAATTGTCTTCTTCAATTTTGTCGTAAAACAATACATACTTTTGATTTATAGCTTCCCATAGTGTTTTTAATTCATTATACACTGCTGGTCGAATTTTTATCTTTTTATCTTTTTTAGTATTTCTATCTACTACTTTATTGCTATTTAATCCAATTGAAAAATCAGGATATTCTTCAAAGAACTGAATTTGATTTTCAATATTGATGTTGTATTTTCTATCGATATATTTTTTAGAAATTAAATCAATGAATAAATCGTCTGGATCTTGTTCTAATTTTTTAGCTACTTCATTTAGTTTTTCTTCAGTAATGACAAATCCTTTTGGTAATTCATCGTTTATTTCTTTCACCAACCTATCAGCAAAATCGGCTTCGGTAAAATCGATAATGTAATTTAATTTGAATTCTTCATTTGAAATACGGTTTCCTAATTCATCTACTGGTAATCGCAATCCTCTTCCGACTTCTTGAATTTTACTCGATTCGCTTCCGCTTGAACGTAGTTTAGTTATGGTAAATACATTTGGATTATCCCAACCCTCTTTCAATGTCCATTTAGAAAACAAGAATCGACGTGTATTGTAACTACCATCTTCTTTTTTAATGGATAACAATTTTTTTTTCTCGAAAAGTATTTCGTTTATTTCGTTTGCAATTTCTTCATCTGAACTGCTGTTGTCTTGTGAAAAATAACCTGCACGACAAGCTGTAATATCTTTTTTTGAAGCTTCTAAAAATTCTAAATATTCTTTTTCAGTATCTTTATTAAGCGTTGGAATTACTTGATTTATTTTTTCTAATAATAATCTTTCAAACGTATTTTTTAAATAGGTTTCTTTGCCTGACTTTTCGTCTTGACGATAGGAATAAATGTCATCGATAAAAAACAAGGCTAATGTTTTAATCTTGAATTTTCTATCGAAGTTTATACGTTCTGTTTCAAAGTGTCGGTCAATGGCTAATTTTAGCATTTGTTCCTGATACGATGACGAATAAATATCAGTACTAAATTCTTCGCCTTGCGATTTGGTTTGACCGTTTGACAACTCAATAAAGTTAGAACCAATAGCATCAATAACTATTCCTTCGAACTCTTCTGAAATGATGGATAAACTATCTCCTTTTTTTAATTCAAAGCTCTTAGTTGGTCCATCTTTTTGAATTAGATTGAACTTTGCACTGGTTTTACTTTGAATCGCCATAATTTTTACTTTGTCTTCTTTTTTAGAAAGCGGTTCAAAGTGTTCCTTGGCAATTCCTTTAATTAAGTTTTGATTGAACGACTCGCAAGCATTCAAATCATATAATAAATTGTGATAATCTTTTATTGTTTTTTTTGCTGTTCCTTTTCCAATTGTAACCGTTGGATAAGTTGCACCAAAACGAATAATACATTGCGGTTGAATTTCGTTTGTTATGAATTCGAATGTTTTTTGTGCTTTAGAAAATCGATGTGGTTCATCAATTAGTAAAAAAGGTTTTGTAGCACTTATACCTTCAACAGGTTTATAAAAATCTTCTACACCCGAATCGTATTGGTCTTTTAGCATTTTACTATTGGTAAGCAATGCCATAT
>JAIXHM010000223.1 GCA_030145825.1 Flavobacterium sp. | reverse complement strand
TGACTATGTTTTTAATTATACAGATCATTTAGGAAATATTAGATTAAGCTATGGTTTAGATAAAAGCACAAATACAGTAAAAATAATAGAGGAAAATCATTATTATCCATTTGGATTAAAACATACCAATTATAATAGTGATATATATACTTATATAAAAACATCATCAGGAGAGACAGGTTTAAAAATAATAAAGCCTTCACCTAGTATTAAAGTTGTACCAACATATAAGTATAAGTATAACGGTAAAGAATACCAAGACGAGTTAGGGCTTAATATGTATGACTATGGTGCTAGGAATTATGACCCTGCTCTTGGTAGATGGATGAATATTGACCCATTGGCTGAAAAGTATAATAATGTAAGTCCATATGCTTATGCTGTTAATAATCCTGTATTTTTTATTGACCCCGATGGAATGCAAGTTGATACAGATTATAAAGTTTTAAAGAATGGTAATGATAAAGGAAAAATTGTTCGTGTTGACCCTAATGATGGGTCTGAAAAAAATGAAAAGGATAGGATATTAGAAACAGATAAAAATGACAATGTTAAAACAGAAACTGTAAAGAACTCTGATGGAACTAAATCTAAAGTCAATAAAGTTGCAATTAATAATATTGCAAAAGGAATTATTGAAGAAGGAATGAATTTTAGAACTAATAATTATACGATTGCTTTTGGTGGTGAAGGACAGCCAACTCGTGATGATGTTGTAGACTTTTTGGTAAAATTTTCAGAAAAAATTGCTAATGCTGAAATTGCAGGCTTTGAAGCGATTGGAGCAAGTAATAAAGAACAAGAATATATAACAACCTATAAGTATGAAAAAAATAATTTTCAAACATCATTATCTCCACTTTACAGGTATGGACAAAGAGTATCTTCTAGTTACGGAACAATAATTATTATGGCTCATTTTCATACACATCCAAATAATACAGGAATTAAAGATAATATTAATGAGCCTTCTGAAATAGATTTAGATAGTCAGAGGATTAGAAATAAGCCTTTAAAAATGAATCATTATATTTATAACGTAAATGGAAGAATACCTTATTAATTTAAAATATATGAAAAAAATAATTTTAGTTTTATTCTTTTTGTTTATTTACTGTAAAACGGTTAAAAAAGAGGAACTTTATTTAGGAAGTGGAAAAGAACAGGCAATATTTAATATTATAAATGATTTTTCTAAAACTGAAAAAACTAAAAAAGGTGAATATTATGAAATAGTCAATATTGAAGAAAGTAAAGATTTTTACAGATTTTTGATTAGTAATAATTTCAAGATTAATATTGATACAATAAACTTAATTGGCTTAAAACCAAGTTATATACCTTCAAAGTTTAAAGAAATAAATAATTGTTTGTATATCTGGTCAGATTCTAGTGTCGCCGTAAATGAGAAAATGATTAAGATGTTAGATAAATATAATGCAATCGATTCAACAATCTTTAAAATTCAAAAAGGTATGTTATCTGAATCTCAATGGCCAGTTATAGAAAATAGTGAGAATATTAAAATGTTAAGTTATTATGTTTGTAAAAAGAATGTATCTATATATAATAAAAAATGGGCAACTCATAAATATTCGATTGATGAAGATTTATTAAAAAAATGTAAGTAAAAATAAAGGCGATTCCTAACCGTTTCGCCTCATTTTTAACCCATTACAAAGCCCATAAACATCCCCAAAACCTAAACCAATACACAACATTTAAACGATTTAAAAGGTCTTAAATGAGCCGTATTGAGGTTATAAAAGGTTAATAGTTAAGTTAATTGGAATAAAGAACCACTTCGTTAATTTGGAGTGGTTTTTTTTATAATCTAAGCTACTTTCATTTTATGGTTTCTTTTTTCAAAACTAAGTTTTCCCTTTTTATAATCATTGTAACAAATAAAAAAACCTACTCCAACCAATAGAATGCAAAACATTATTACTCCCAGATTAAGGAAAAGCGTGTTTAAAGTAAAATTACTTTGCAATAAAAATAAAGTAAAAAGTATTAATGAGTAAAAAAAGAAAAGAAGAAAAGTTCCTAAAAAAAGAACTGTTAACGTAAAATTAAATTTTTTTCCATATACAAACTTATCAGGGTCATTTCTGTATTGGTTGACTTTAATTAAGATTGTTTCGCAAGTTGTTAAGAAACCAACAATTCCAAAAGCTTTTTCAAATAATTTAAAATCCATAATGTAAAATTTAAATGTTAATTAATAATTCTTTGAATTTACCGTTTTCACTATATAAACTCAAATTGCCGTTTTTTTCAATTATATAATATTCCCCATGGTGATTTTCATAATCGTATCTAGTTAAACCATTTTGAGTTGATGTATAAAGTTCTTCAATTAATTCAGATGATTTAGCATTGTCTTTTACTGGAAAGTAAACATTCATAAAAAGTTTATCGTTTCTTTTGACTAAAAAATATTTAGAAGGTATCGCAGAATAATAATCGTTCCAGATACTTAATATTTCTCCATCAACTACTGCATTTTGTAATTCTTCAATTACTTTATTTGTTGGTCCATTAATTATAATTTCTAATTCTTTAGAAAAATGAGCAGTAGCCCAAGCAATACTTTTATTAAAGTCACCTTTTAAGTAAAGGAAAATAAAGACTCTTTCAGATTCTTTAAATAACTCACCTTTAATTTTGTTTGCTAACCATTTAATTGAATTTTCATCAATTATTTTTTCAATTTCAATATTTACAGTTCCTTTAATATTTCTAAAATATTCAATTTCTAAAATCTTTATTTTAACATCACCAATTTTAGAAACCTTATTTGGAATTATCTTGAAATAATCATAAGATTCAGTTTTTAAATCATTTATAGGAATCCTTTCAAATTTATATGTTTTAGGAATTTGATTCATTTCATAAAATTGAATTCCCCTACCTTTTAAAGTTTCTATTATCTTTAATTTTTGCTCTTCAGGCATGTTTACCCCAAAATAAATTCCTTTAACGGCATTAAAATGATAGGGTGTTGAACCAGCAAAATCAGTAACTATTCTAAATTCTTTTTCATACTCCCATCTTTTAGATTTATAACCAGCAATGATTTGAATTAACAAATTACCTTTTGAATTAATATCTTTTATAGTGTAATTTGGAGGGCTTTCTTTGTAAACAACATCGAAAGAGTATAAACCAAACTGATTTTCGTATTCTAATAATTTTTCTAAATCAAATTCAATACAGAAACCTTTATGAGAATTAGCATAATGTGCCCAAAGTAATTCATCATTATATGTTTTTGACAATGAGTATATTCCAAATATTTTCTTTTTTTCATCAAAAACATTGTGGAGAGCATTTTCAAATTCCGAAATGTTTTCAGCTTTGTTTTTACCAAATATTCTTGTAAAGAATTTTGTCTGTTGGATTAACCTATCGGTACAAACTAAAGTTTCACATGGGTCATTTAGTAAATCAAATTTAGGTGCAAAAAAACGATTGTTTTGTATTGACTCTAAATCTCGTTTAAAAACTTTTTCATCACCGCCTCTATATTTATAAACTAGCATTCTTTAATATATTTAACTTTATAAATTTAAAAATAAGATTTCAGTATAAATACACTTTTTAAAGTTAAATCACCAAAACTTTAATGTTTCTCGTTGGTTTCACGTTGATTTCTCGTTGGTTTCTCGTTGATTTCACGTTGGTCTCTCGTTGGTCTCTCGTTGATTTCTCGTTGGTCTCTCGTTGGTCTCTCGTTGATTTCTCGTTGGTTTTACGTTGGTCTCTCGTTGGT
>JAIXHM010000222.1 GCA_030145825.1 Flavobacterium sp. | reverse complement strand
GAACAACCAATCCATAATAACGGTGGTTGTTGCCCTTCTGCTAAATTTGAAAAAAAATCTGGATTAATGGTTAACTTTTCTTCAACCCATTTTTTATTATTTTCAAGTATTTTTTTGTAAAATTCCATAGTGTACAAATTATTTAGTTTGTTGATTGTTTTTTGAGTTTTAAAATTTCTGTAATACTTTTTGGATTGTCGAAAGTACCTCTTTCTGATATTAATTGAAAATGAATATTTTTATTTTTAGCTTGAATAATAAAATCTTCTAAAATTTCTATTACATCATAATCTAAGTATCTTGTTTTTCTTATATCTAACTCTAATTTACTATTTTGATTTAATTTGAAAAGTTCTTTTTGTACAGAAGCTTTATTTAAAAATGTAATTTCTTCTGCTAATTGAATTTTAACGATATTACTCTTATCTTCTTCTGATTTATTTAAAAACATTGAATTTTGATAACTTTTTACCAAGATTACTATAATTCCGATAAATAACCCTGTAAAAATTCCCCATAATAAATCTTTTAGAATAATTACAACTACCGTTACTATGAAAGGAACAAATTGTGTCCATCCTAATTGGTACATCTTTTTGAATAAAGTGGGTTTTGCTAATTTAAAACCAACAATAATTAAAATTGAAGCTAATACCGATTTTGGAATATGATTTAACAATATAGGAATCGTAACTACAGAAACTAATAATAAAACTCCATGCAAAATAGCCGACATTTTAGTCTTTGCATTTGATTGAACATTTGCCGAACTCCTCACAATTACTTGCGTAATTGGCAAACCTCCTATAAAACCAGATGCAATATTTCCTATTCCTTGTGCAAACAATTCTCTGTTTGTAGGTGTAATATTTTTATCAGGATCTAATTTATCTGTCGCTTCTACACTCAAAAGTGTTTCTAAACTCGCAACTAATGCTAAAGTAAATGCAATAACAAGTACCTCATTTGTAAAAACTTTACTAAAATCGGGAAAACTTAAAAAATCAACATAATTCGTTAAACTATCAGGAACAGGAACTTGTACTAAATGTTGATTGGCAATAACTAATGTTTCATTTGAACTAAATATAACTTGCAAAATTGTACCTATAACAACTGCAACTAACGAACCTTGAATGATTTTAAAAATATGATGCTTTTTTGATAAAATATTGTCCCAAAAAAGAATAATAACCAATCCTAATACTCCTATTACAAAAGAACCTAAAGTAATATTATCTAAAATATGCAGAATAGCCGAAAATGTATTTTCACCAGTTTTTTCAATAAAACTATCGGCTCCTTCTGGTTCGGCATCATAACCAAAAAAATGTGGAATTTGCTTTAAAATAATTATGATCCCTATTCCAGTTAACATTCCTTTTATAACACTATTTGGAAAGAAATAACCAATAACTCCCATTCTAATAATTCCGAACAAAATTTGAATAAATCCCGCTAAAACTACAGCCGAAAGAAATACTTCAAAACTTCCTAATGAACTAATAGCTGAAGCCACAATAGCAGCTAAACCAGCAGCCGGACCACTTACCCCAATTTTTGATTTACTAATTGCTCCAACTACAATACCTCCTATAATACCTGCAATTAAACCAGAAAGTGGTGGTGCGTCACTAGCCAAAGCGATACCTAAACATAAAGGTAATGCTACAAAAAATACAACGATACTTGCAGGAATATCGTTTTTTAAATATCTAAACATTTTTAAAAGAATTTAATTTAAAATTTAATAATTACTAAATTTTAAATTAACTCGGGAGGTGGTAAAAAAATGGTAACTAATATTGAGTTAAAACCTATATTTTTTGTCGAAAAAATTGAAATAGGTTTCTTTATAATAGAAAAATTAAAAATAAATTGAGAAACTGTAAAAGGAACCATTTTTATCTCGTTAAAACAAGAATGATTTTCCTCTTCTTCAGCCATATTATAAAAATAGGAAACATCAATAGTACTGTCAACAAATTTTACAATAGTTGGTGTTGCCAAAAAAAGAAAAAATAAAAGTAAAACTATTTTTGTTGCCCATTTCATGTAAGCAAATATAGAAATTATAGGCAATTAATTTGGGGTACCAATAAAAAAATCCCTTAAAAGGATTTTATGATTTATATTTCTTCTTCTAACCAAGCCTTTAGCATCCAAATAGTTTTTTCTTGTTCTTTTATAAAATCACTCATCATCGAATTTGTTCCTTCATCACCTATCTCTCCAGCAGCATTTAATATTTTTCTTTCTATTGGTAATATACTTATTAAAGATTCTACTACTAAACCAACTGCAATTTCATCTTGGCTAATATTTTTACCAACTTTCAATTTGTTGTGCTCTATATAATCTTGAAAAGTATGCAATGGCACACCACCTAAAGTTAAAATACGCTCAGCAATCATATCAATTTTTAACTGAGAATCATTGTACAACTCTTCAAATTTAAGGTGTAAATCAAAAAATCTTTTTCCTCTAATATTCCAGTGTAAACCTCTCAAATTTTGGTAATATACCTGAAAATTAGCTAACAAAACATTTAAATTATCAATTAATTCCTTCGACTCTTTTACGGGCAATCCAATAGCATTTGTTTTCATTTGCATTTATTTTTTTATTTATAAAACATTTAATATTCAATACTTAAATTTCTCAGTATAAAATTACATAATCATTGATTTTTATCACTATAAATCAAATTGATTGTTACTATATTTGCATCAAAATAATTTATATGACTATCACTCAACTTCATTATGTTTTAGCTGTTGCCGAACATAAAAATTTTACGCTTGCTGCCGAAAAATGTTTTGTTACGCAACCTACTTTGAGTATGCAAATACAAAAACTTGAAGAGGAATTAGATATTTTAATTTTTGATAGAAGCAAGAAACCCATTTCATTAACAGATATTGGTGAAAAAATTGTAACTCAAGCCAAGAATATTGTTAATGAAGCTGGAAGAATTAAAGATATTGTCGATCAGCAAAAAGGATATATTGGTGGCGAATTTAGAGTGGGTATTATTCCAACTGTAACACCTACACTTTTACCGATGTTTTTAAATAATTTTATTCATAAATATCCCAAAGTGAATTTAATTATTGAAGAGCTAACTACCGAAGAAATTATTCTAAAGTTAAAAAATGGTCATTTAGACTGTGCCATTGCAGCAACTCCGCTTGATGAGGTTAATTTAAAAGAAATTGTGTTGTATTATGAGCCTTTTGTCGCTTATTTGAACGAAAATCATGAAGCTTCTTCAAAAAAAGAATTAGAAATTAACGATTTAGACTCAGATCATATTTTACTTTTACAAGACGGTCATTGCTTTAGAAATGGAATTTTAAATATCTGTAAGAACAATAAATTTATTTCGGAAAACCATTTCCAAATTGAAAGTGGAAGTTTTGAAACGCTAATAAAATTAGTAGATGAAGGCTTAGGAATAACACTACTGCCCTATTTACACACGCTCGATTTAAATGATAAAAGTAAATCAAAATTGAGACATTTTATAGACCCAAAACCAGCTCGAGAAGTAAGCTTAATTTATCCTAAAAACGAACTAAAAATTCATATTATTGAAGCATTAAGGAGCACCATTAATGGAGTTGTAAGAGGCGCAATTGCTTTTCAAGATGTTGAAATTATTAGTCCAAAATAAAAAAGGAGCTTAAATAGCTCCTTTTATCTTATTAATTAATATAAATCATACATTGCCTTAATTCAGGTTTTTCTTCTGTAAACTGTAACAACCAGTCTCTCAATTGGTCTATTTCATAAGGTAACAGACTTC
>JAIXHM010000221.1 GCA_030145825.1 Flavobacterium sp. | reverse complement strand
CCCTATGTACAACAGTTTCATTTTCTTGAGTAAATTTTACATTTAACAATGATAATGCATACACAAAGGCAGGAGCTGCTAATCGCATAGCTGCGTGATTGATAGTTAAGGCCCAAAAAACAACAAATGAAATAATAAAAATGTTTCTTGTGTTTGCTAAAAATCGGAATAAAGGAGTGGTTACTAAAATTATAAATGCAAAAATTCCAAACATTCCGTGTTCGGCTACCATTCTAGTAATTTCGTTATGAGAAGCTGCTTCAATACCTGTTAATTCTTCTCGATACTCCTTATTTTTACCAACTCCAACACCTAGAAATGGATTCTCCATGAACATTTGCATTTCGGTACTCATCAAAGTTTCTCTACCTGAAAGTTGACTCTCTTTTTCGACTCCTGAAGCACTTTGGTTAGCATAACGTTTGTCAATCATTCCACCTGTTTCTTGAGAACTATATCCCCAAATAGCCGCACTTAGAATTAAGCCTATTATTCCGTAAAAAATAAGTCTCATTTTAGCTTGTGCATTTAAAATAAAAAAAGTGAAAATTGACAAAAAACCCATCATGGCTAGTCCTGTCATTACTCCTCCTCGAGAAAAAGTAACAATAGCCCTATAGGAAACTATAACTAATAATATTGTATTAACAGCTGTAGTTAATTTGTCTTTAGAGTTTAACAAAAGTTGGACAAAAAATAAAAACATTCCTAATCCCAAAATGGTAGACACCTGATTGGGTCCATATCCTCCTGAAGCTTCAAAATTGGATTGTGTATTGGTCACTACATCTTTTACACTTGGAGTGAAAAGAAAAATATAAGTAGTTGCCGTAGCTATTGGCAAAGTCATTGCAATCAAAACTTGTTTCAATTGTTGAAAAGTGATGTCTCTAGCCATACAGTAAATTGCACTTACCCCCAAACATACTGGACCTGAAATGTTAAAGGCTATTGCTTTTCTTACATTTGTATCAAATCGCAAGTTATTTACTCCTACAAATATTCCGGGCAACAATAACAAAATAAAAAATAAATAAATTACCGAACTTTTTTTTATGCCGTCGTAAAACATTCCCACAACCATAAAAATCATTATAGAGTATTTTGCATATTCTGTAATGTGCATACCGTTTGTCATTCTAAAAAAAACTTCAATTCCAGTAATGTAGGCAGCTACCTGCAAAACCTCTAAATTTCTATTTTTATTTTTTATGACATACCAAAGTCCGCCACCAAAAACTATTAAAGAATATAACTTTGTAAGTACTGGCAATAAAAAGCATGTTACACCTAAAATAATGTGTAATAAAATTAATTTTAAATATTTATTTCCAGAATTAGTTTCCATTTATTAAACCGAAATATTTTTTAAAAACCGCATTATCGGTATAATCATTTTCAATTGTAACTTTTAGATTTCCTCCCAATGTAACTCTTAGATTATTGTCTTCGATTAATGCTGATAAAGATGATACAAATTTGCTAAAATCATCTACTTCAACTAGAATTCCGTTGTCGTTATTTTTAATAATTTTTGGTATTTCCCCAACTGAAGTAGCAATCACTGGCAATCCATGAATTCCATATTCTAACAAAGCAACAGGCAATCCTTCCGATTTAGAAGTTAAAATACCTATTGTTGACTGTTTCAAAATATTTGAAATATCTTCTTTTGTACCGTATAAAAATAAATTTGTGTGTAAATTAAGTTCCTTAATTTTTTGTTTCAATTGACTTGAATAGTCATCTTGAAAATCTTTCCCAACTAAATGAAATGTCCAATCAGGATATTTCTGCACAATATTTTCAGCAATTTTTAATAAGAAAAAATGATTTTTTTGAGGCCTTAAATTTGCTAATAAAACTATTCTTTTTTCTTCTTTACCCAAAAGCTCTGTCGATGCATTAGAAAAAATATTTTCTTCTATTACAAAATTTGGCAAATAAGAAACTTTATCACAATTCAATTTCTTCTCACTCCATTTTTTTAATTGTTCGTTCACAGCAATAATATTTGAGAAAAAATATGAAAATATTGAAAGTACCAAACTACTTCTTTCATTCAAAAACTCACTATTCCCATAATGATCGTGCCAAACAACTTTTACTTTAGGATAAGTTAATTTTACCAAAACAGCCCAAAAAAATGAAGAACTGTGCGCATGGATAAATTGTACTTTATTTTGAATACAAAATGCTCTTAGTTTGAAAAAAGCTCGAACATCATAATTATTTTTTTTATTTAAAAAACTATACTGTACTTCTTTTTCTAACTGCTCTTTTAAAACACCTTCTTTTCTTGTCGCAATTAAACCTGAAAATGCTATTTTATTTGACAAACCATTAGCATAGTTTACAGCCATTCTCTCGGCACCACCAGGTTCTAAACTATCGATTAGTTGTACAATTCTTGTATTTTGGTAATTTGTTTCTATGTTAGATGATTTGAGGGTAAATATATAAAATACTAATGGCTTATATTACTTTAATAATTTAGAAATTTCTGTTTCGAATTGATCCGTTGTAAATTTTCTGGACCAAGATTGTGCTTCATTAGACATTTTTGTAAACATTTCAGAATCATTCATTAATGAAACAATGCAATTAACATCTTTTTCAATTTCATTTGTAAGTAAAATACCTCTTTTCCCATAATCAAGCATATAAGGCACACACGAAACTGGTGTTACTATTGGAATACAACCCCAAAACATGGCCTCTGCTACCACTTTTGGCCAACCTTCGCTCTTAGAAGGCAATAACAAAAAATGACTTTCTTGATAGGCCTTTAAAACGATTTCTTTAGATTGGTTTCCCAACAAAAAAGCGACTTCATCTAATTGATATTGCTTAATATATTCTTCAATAGTTGTTCTTTCACTTCCTTCTCCATAAATTTTTAAAGTAGCCTTAAATCCTTTTTTTTGTAATTCATGTACCAATTGTAATGCATACAAAGGCTGTTTACCTGACGAAAGTGTACCAACAAAAAGAAAACTGAAACTATTGTTTTTAGTTCTCGACTCCGCTCGAACTGACATTGGTTTTTGAATTTCATCCTGACAATAAGTAGCCGTAAAAAAAGGTTTAATATTTTTGGTTTGATTCGGCCATTCTCCATATACCAAAACCTGTATATTTTTAGTTAAAAAAGTATTGCTTAAAATCCATTTTTGCAAACGATAACTCCTTGGCTGAGCACTTTTGGGGTCCCAATTTCCAGCATATTTAACTGTTTTAATTTTTTTTGGATAAAATATTTGAGCAAAACATGCTAATAATGCCATATTACCGGGGCATCTTACATGTAAATGATCTGCGGAATGAATTGTTTTAAGAATAATAAAAAAATTGATTATAGAGTAATAAATCGCTAAAGGAATATTCGTAATTGATTTAATATTAAATTCTTTTAATTCAATTGTATTTGAAATAGGAAAAGAAATTTCATCGATTAAAAGCCCTCTATCTTCTCTCCAAATTGGACAACAAAACTGTATTTCATCTGTATATTTTGCCCATATCTTCATTTCTTTTTGATACGGACCGTACATGTACTTTTTTTGATTTAGTACAACTATTGGCGCAGATGATATGACTAATAATTTCAATTTACTTTTATATTTTTAGTTTTACGCTCTAATTCATAGTAATAGTTTGCTATTCTGAATAAAAAAGAGGAATCTCACAATCATAATTAAACAATGAACATTGAATGTTGAATAACGAATGAAGAAACATTTTTACCACAAAGAACACCTAGCCTTTCGACAAGCTCAGGATGACAACGCAAAGTTCACTAAGCGCTTGGACTTCGACAAGCTCAGTCTGACAATGAG
>JAIXHM010000220.1 GCA_030145825.1 Flavobacterium sp. | reverse complement strand
TTCCAGACGTTATGTGAGATGGTATTTGTGCTGATTTTTCCAATACTAGGGTTAAGGGGCCAGGCCAAAAAGTTTGAGCTAAAATTTTTGCTTTTACAGGAATATTTACGGCATATTTAGACAATTCCTTATCCGATTTTAAATGAACAATTAAAGGATTGTTTTTGGGTCTATTTTTTAGTGTATAAATTTTTTCAACGGCTTTTTCGTTGTAAATGTTAGCAGCTAAACCATATACAGTTTCTGTAGGAATAGCTACAACTTCTCCTTTTCTAAGCCAGTAAGCAGCTTCTTCTATATCGTTACCAATTCTCATCATTATGGGTTACAAGTATTACAATACATAGGGTCTTCAAATTTTTTATCGTGTGGATATTTTTTTTCCAATTTAAAACTACATTTTTTACACTCGTATAAATGCATTAATGTACTCTCAGTAGGAGAGGAGCACCATTTGCAAGGCAACCCCGAAAGCACTTCAACAACATCAAAACCTGGAAAATTACAATTTGGACAAATCGATTTACATTTTGTAATTAACTGCTTTGTAGCCTCTTTTATTACGAGCATTCTACTAGGGTTATATTGGGCTCGCATATCGGTTTCAGCAATAATTTTTGTACCATTTAGTTGTAAAAAATCAAATTTATCCTTCAGGGTTTTGGTATCGGTAATGCCTTTAAAAAAATATTTAAAATTTGTGTAATCCGATTTTAAAATAATAGCATGAGAGGGAAATTGTACTGCTTCTGCAAAAGTTAGCAACGAATTAAAGTCATCTATCTCTTTTGTAGAAAAATTGGTAGTAGTGCTCAAAACTTTCGCTACAATTTCAATGTCGTTTTTAAAATCTTTGAGCATAACAAATTCCTCATCGGCAGCAGTAAAAAAATAAAAAGGATGAGCGCCAAAAGAACCTTCCGAAGCTAAAATCAAATCAACCTGACTCTTTCTCATAGCAATCAAACACTTCGCTCTTAAAGTTTCTATGGCGCTTCCTTTTCGCTCAATTTCTCCAGTAAAAGTTCCTAATGTATCGGTATTGAATGCAGTATTTTTTACAACCTTAACACCAAGTGCACGCTCAACAAGCGGTTGCATAACTTTTTCTTTACCGTGAATTGTTGCAATTAGTAACGTTCTACCTTTAAACATCTCAATTTTTAATCAATTATTTCTAAAAATATTTCCCCATTAATTTTAACCTTACGTTCTAGATTTTCAGAAGAAGTCAAAATTTCGCGAATTCTATTTTTATCTTCTGTCAATTCTATAATTCTATTTTTTGAATGGGTTACATCGCCCTGGTTACGTTCTTCTTTACTAAAAACATCCCTTTGGTGAAAAGTTATTTTATTAGAATATAATTCCATTAAAATATATAAAGCCTCTTTAACAGAAAAAGTACCGTTTAAGAGATTAAAACTACCTTTTTTCATAACACTTCTTTTTAGAGATTAACAAGAATAATAAAAGAATTAAAATGATTAATCCAGATAAGATCAATTGTTCCATTATAATAGGCATCATTCAATACTTTTAAATTTAACCAACTTATTGTCCTTGTCCCATTGAAAAAGCTTTCACACCATCAAACTGATATAAATTTTCAGTTTTGATAACATCGATACCAAAATCTATCGCACCAGTAGCAGTTTTACAACCGTCAAAGAAGTTATTGGAGAACCATCCTGAGTTTGAAATCTACATCTCCAGTGGTCAGTACAAAACGTTTCGTCAAATCCATTGGGCCAAACTTTTACACCTCTGTTAGTAATCATCACAAGTTTTAAGTTTTCTTGTTCTATTTTTTGTAAAATTGTTGCCAAAGTATCCGCATTATATCCGTCCCAATGAACAAACAAATCAACTCCTAATAAATCTTTTTGTAAACGTTTCTTTCTTTCATATTTAGGAAGTTGAATAAGGCTTTGTTTAGGAGAAAGAACAGGTTTTAATTGTTGAGGTACTTCACCTAAATTTGCAATAACAGCAGCAGCAAATTCTTTTGTGCCCACAAGTTTTGTACTCGTAGTTTCATCATAAATATCGGCAGTGTGAATTCCATCTTCTATTGTTTTTAACCAAGCATTTTGAATTTTTGTAGCTTCAGTTACAAATCCCAGATGGTTTAACATTGAGACAGCGGCTTGTAATAAACCAGAAGGATTAGCAATGTTTTTGCCTGCAATGTCTGGAGCCGAACCGTGAATAGCTTCAAACATGGCACATTCGTTTCCTATATTTACAGAACCTGCAAGCCCAACAGAACCCGCAATTTGAGCTGCTACATCCGATATAATATCACCATATAAGTTTGAGGTTACAATAACATCAAATTTTTCTGGATGATCGGCTAAATAGGCCGTACCAATATCAATTATCATATGATTTGATTCTATCTCAGGATATTCAACTGCAATTTCTTTGAACACTTTGTGAAACAAACCATCAGTTTGCTTCATAATGTTGTCTTTGCTAAAACAAGTCACTTTTTTGCGTCCATAATTTTTAGCATATTCAAAAGCATAGCGAATAATCTTCTCACAACCTGGTCGGCTAATTAACTTTAAACATTGTACAACTTCATCAGTTTGTTGGTGTTCTATACCAGCATATAAATCTTCTTCATTTTCACGAACAATAACTACATCTAGAGTTGGAAATTTAGTTTTTACAAATGGATGAAGGGCAACACATGGGCGAATGTTGGCATACAATCCTAAAGCTTTTCTCATGGTTACATTTAAGCTTTTATAACCGCCACCTTGCGGAGTAGTAATGGGTGCTTTTAACAACACTTTATTTTTTCTAATAATGTCCCATGAAGCATCAGAAATACCAGAACTATTTCCTGATAAATACACTTTTTCACCAATTTCAATTTCTTCAAAATCAATACTTGCGTTTGTTGATTGAATAATTTTAAGAACAGCTTCCATAATTTCAGGACCTATTCCATCTCCTTTTGCAATTGTTACTTTTTTCATTTTGATTTATTTTTTGACAAATATCTAATCAAAAAAGCATATATTTTTATTTATATTTTATATATTTATCATAAAAATATTTTATGAATTATACCTTGCATCAACTCACCATATTTTTAAAAATTGTAGAAACAAAAAACATTACAAAAGCTGCAGAGGAGCTAAACCTAACCCAGCCAGCTGTATCTATTCAATTAAAAAACTTTCAAGATCAATTTGAAATTCCGTTGACAGAAATTATTGGGAAACAGATATTTATTACCGATTTTGGTAATGAAATTGCAGAAATAGCGAAAACTATTTTTGAAAAAACCGAAGACATAAAAAATAAAACAAACGCCTACAAGGGCTTAATAACGGGGAAATTAAAAATAGCATCGGTTTCTACTGGTAAATATGTAATACCTTATTTTTTAAGCACATTTATTAATGAAAATCCGGGTATTGAATTAATTCTAGACGTTACTAACAAGTCGAAAGTAATAGAAAGTGTCGAAAAAAATGAAGTCGATTTTGGATTTGTATCAATTATTCCAGATAAATTATCCGTGTTTAATGAAGAATTACTACTCAATAAAATTTTTTTGGTATGTAATGCGAGCTGGTACGACAAATTAAAAAACCTCCACATAAAAGATTTAGAAAACGTACCCATAATATTTAGAGAAGAAGGGTCGGGGACACGATTTAAAATGGAACGTTTTTTTGAAACACATCATATTAAAACAAATAAAAGACTAGAACTAACTTCGAACGAAGCAGTAAAACAAGCAGTTATTGCAGGTTTAGGAATTTCTTTAATTCCGCTAATTGGTATTAAAAATGAAATGCTTAACGGAGATTTAAAAATTATCAATTTAAAAGAATTAACACTTATCACACATTGGAACCTAATTTGGAACAGCCAAAAAGCGTTAGCTCG
>JAIXHM010000219.1 GCA_030145825.1 Flavobacterium sp. | reverse complement strand
ATAAGTGATAAAAACCAGATTTTTTGTGTTGAATTTCGTAAGCCATCTTTTTCAAGCCCCAATCTTCTTTAGTAACCATCTTAGCCCCTTTTGAAGTAAGAAAATCTTCAAACTTGCTTACTGTTTACTTTACCTGTTGTTCAGATAAAACGGGATTTAAGATGAAAACAGTTTCATAATTGTTCATAATAAATGTATTTTATATTTAAAAGTGGGTGCAAAAGTAATGCTTTTAAATGAAACTTCAAATAGGCAGTATACTTTTTATAAAAAAAATCGATAAAGTGTTGTATTGTAATATGATTTTGACGTATATTTAACAAAATTATTCGCCTATGAAACTAAACTGTATAGTCGTTGATGATAGCGCGATACAACGAATGACTATAACGAAACTAGTCAACGAGTCTCCAAACCTTCATTTAGTTGGAGATTATGCCAATGCTCTTGAAGCAAAAAATTGTATCAATCATCACGAAGTAGATTTAATTTTTCTAGACATTGAAATGCCTTTGATTAATGGGTTTGATCTTCTTGACGGAATGAAAGTTAAGCCTCAAATTATTTTTATTACTTCAAAAGCAGACTATGCCGTTAAAGCCTTTGACTATGAAGCAACCGACTTTTTACAAAAACCAATTTCTAAAGAACGTTTTTTAAAAGCAGTAAAAAAAGCTCTTGAATTACACCAACTAAGAAATGATTCTAGTGAAGATTTAGGCGAGGCTATCATTATTAAAAGCAATTTAAAGAAATTAAAAATCTACACTTCAAAAATTAAATGGGTAGAAGCTTTTGGTGATTATATTAAGATTATTACTGATGATGAAAATCACTTAGTTTTATCTACCATGAAATCCTTTGAAAGCGAACTTCCACAAGGTAAATTCGTTAGAGTTCACAAATCTTACATTGTTAATGTAGAACGAGTTGAAAATTTTAACAGTAAATTTTCCGAAATAGGAAATACAAAAATTCCTATTAGTAGAAATAAAAAAGATGTTATATCTGAAGCTATAAGTCAGCTTTAATAAAAATCGACATTTACAGCATATTTTATGCTTCTATATTGCGCAACAGCATCAAAACTATTCAATACTTTTTGAATAGTTTTTTTTGTTTTTCCTAAATGCGCTTCGACTGGAATTTTAATCATAATGGTTCTAATGTATTCATTACGAATTCTATTAACCGCTGGTTCTTCTGGACCTAAAACCGGTAAATTTAATTGCTGTTTCAAAACATTATACATCCATAACGAACCTTCTTTAAGTTTTTCAAAATCACGATGTTTTAAGGTGATTTTTATCAATCGGTAATAAGGTGGGTATTTAAAATTGAATCGATCATAGATTTGTTCTTTGTACATTCCTATGAAATTATTACTTAAAACTTGCTGTAAAGTATTATGATAAGGATTAAACGTTTGGATGATAACTTTACCCTTTTTTTCTTTTCTTCCAGCCCTTCCAGCAACTTGTGTCAACAACTGAAAAGCTCTTTCGTAAGCTCTAAAATTAGGTTGATTCAATAAATTATCAGCATTGAGTATTCCTACCAAAGTAACATTATCAAAATGCAAACCTTTAGCTAACATTTGTGTTCCAACCAAAACGTCAAACTCTTGGTTTTTAAAAGCATCAATAATTCTTTCATAACCAAATTTTCCTTTGGTAGTATCTTGGTCCATACGACCAATTTTCTTATCTGAGAACAATTGCTTTAGTTCTTCTTCTACTTGTTCGGTTCCAAAACCTTTAGTTGATAAATCTACTGAATTACAACTATGACAATGCAACGGAACCGCCATTGTATAACCGCAATAATGACACTTTAAATGATTTTTGAATTTATAATAGGTTAAACTAACGTCGCAACTTGGACAATGCGGTACATGACCACAGGTTAAACACTCTAAAAAAGAAGAAAAACCTCTACGATTTTGAAACAAAATAACTTGTTCATTTTTAGCTAAAGTTTCGGTAATATTTTCTAATAAAACATCAGAAAAATGTCCCGACATTCTTTTTCTAAAATATTTATCTTTTATATCTACCAACTCAATTTCAGGTAAAACTACATTTCCGTACCGCTCCGTTAGAGTTACTAATTGATATTTTCCTTTTGTTACATTAAAATAAGTTTCTAAACTTGGCGTAGCACTTCCTAATAATACTTTTGAGTTATGCTGTTTTGCTAAAACAATTGCTGCATCGCGTGCATGATATCTTGGTGCAGGATCTTGCTGCTTAAATGTAGGTTCGTGTTCTTCATCAACAACTATTAATCCTAATTTTGAAAAAGGCAAAAACAGAGCACTTCGAACACCAATGACTACTTTTGCATGTTCCGAATTATCTAAAAGTCTATTCCAAACCTCAATACGTTCATTATTTGTATATTTTGAATGAAAAACTGAAACTTGATTTCCGAAATAATCCGTTAAGCGTTGTACTAATTGTGTTGTTAATGCAATTTCGGGTAATAAAAACAAAACTTGTTTGTCTTCTTTAACAAACTCTTCAATTAATTTAATATAGATTTCTGTTTTACCAGAAGCCGTAACACCGTGTAACAAAGTAACATTAGAGTTTGAGAAACCCTCTTTTATTTCATTAAATGCTACTTGTTGTGCTTTACTTAAATGTATCGTATAATCTTCGTCTTTATCATCAAAAGAAACCCTATCTTGACTTAAATAGTATTCTTCAAAAATTTCTTTATCAACTAAAGCTTTCAAAACAGCATTTGAAACATTTGAATATTCTAATAAATCTTTAACTGAAATTGGCTTTTTTTCAACTGCAACCAATTGAAAATATTGCAAAACAAGTTCACGTTGTTTTTTGGCATTATTCAAAATTCCCAACAATTCAGAAAGTCGTTCTTGATTTGAAAACTCATCGTGAAGTTTTACATAACGTACAAGTTTTGGCTTATAACTTTCTTTTATTTCTTCTTGTAAGACAATCAATCTATTGCTTAGCATTTTATTCAAAACAGGCAGAACTGTTTTTTTGCCTAATATTTTTATTACATCATTTACTGTAATACTTGAATTATTTTCTAGAGCTTCTAAAATTAAAAACTCGTCATCTCGTACCTCATCCCTATTTACTTCATCTTTACTAGAAGAAATTATAGTTTCGCTTTCCAAAACAAAACCCGTAGGCAATGCCGATCTGAATACTTCTCCCAAAGAACACATATAGTAAGATGCAATCCACTCCCAATGTTTTATTTGTATATCATTTACTATGGGTTTATCGTCTAAAATTTGATGAATTTCTTTAGGTTGATAAAGTTGGGGTAAATTGTGATGTTTTGATAAAACTAAAGCTGTATAAATTTTTGTTTTACCAAATGGAACAGCAACTCGCATACCAATTTGAACATAGTCAAATTCGGCTTCGGAAACTTGATAAGTAAAAGTTTTGGCTACAGCCAAAGGCAAAACTACCTCAATAAAATACAGCATGGAGCAAATATAATTCTTAAAGATGAAAGAGAAAAGAGAAAAAAGAAAAGACTAAAAAAGCGTTCCTTTTGAGAACGCTTTTTTATAAAATATTAGAAAAATTATTTACCTAACATAGCCTCTTTTAAATCTTTATCGGCTGGTTTGTTTGACAACCAAATTCCGAAAAGTGCTTTTTTGAAATCAGCTCCTTCAATAGAACCTTTTTTAACACCATTTTTAAAAACTACTACTCCAGTTCCTGGAACATTAGAAATAATAAATTCGTCGCCTTTTTTAATTTCTTCTTTAAAGAATGATTTAAACTTGTCGATTTTTGCTTTTAACGGAGCCGTTTTTCCTCCTGTTGCGTTCTCAAAACCTTCATTAACAGCATTGATCATTTTTTCAGATGTAATCATTCCTGAAACTATGTCTAATTTAATAGCAGCAGCATCAGCGCTTCCCATAATGTCGGCAGCATTAGATGATTTT
>JAIXHM010000218.1 GCA_030145825.1 Flavobacterium sp. | reverse complement strand
GTAAAATATTCTGCTTTTGTTGCCCCTACAACATACATTAGATTTTCAGAATTTTTCCAAAACTTTGAAGTTTCTAAAACTTGTTTGTATAATTCTTTATCATCAACTTTTTTAGTCTGGAAATCGAAAGCTCCTTCATTTGAAGTTAAAGCTAATAGAATAGTATGTTTATTTTCAAATGCTAAAAAAGGTTCCACAGAATCTTTACCCATATAAGGAGCAACGGTAACACTATCAAATTGTAAATCTTCAAAAAATGCTTTAGCATACATCGTTGAAGTATTTCCTATGTCGCCTCTTTTTGCGTCGGCAATTGTAAAAATTTCAGGATATTTTTCGTTGATGTAATTGATGGTCTTTTGTAGCGATTGCCAACCTTTAATTCCGTAAGCCTCATAAAAAGCTGTATTCGGTTTATAAGAAACACATAAATCGTGTGTGGCGTCAATAATAGCTTTATTAAATTCAAAAATTGGATCTTCAAGTTCTAATAAATGTGATGGTATTTTATTTAAATCTACATCTAAACCAATGCATAGAAATGATTTCTTTTTCTGAATTTGTTCGTAAAGTTGTTGTGTTGTCATGTTGTTGTTTTATGCTTGCAAATTTACAAATGCATTGTTTATCTATAAAATTTAATTGAAATTTTGTAAAACAAATAATTCTGTAGTAAATAACTTTGCTTTAATATTTGTAAATTTACAATTAATCAAACACTATATGAAGCTATTCTTAAAAGTAGACCAAAACTTTTTAGCCAATAAAATATTAGCCGAAAAGCTTGATGGTTACAACCTTAAATATACTTTAGTTAATGCTACGGAAGTTCTATTTTTAGAAAATGTCCCTTCAGAAACCTATGCCGAAATTTGTAAAACTTTAAACGAATATGGTTTTGAGGTTATTGAAAATCAAAAAAACATATTGGTACAAAGAATAAAAGATTTAATTACTGAAGTTGTCCAAAAAGAAGAAGCTTTAAATGTAAAGTTTTCTTCTTATTTATCTGATAATCTTGGACATAGTTATGGTTATTTATCTAATTTATTTTCAGAAGTAACATACACTTCTATTGAAAACTTTATCATTTTACAAAAAATTGAAGTAGCAAAACAATTGATTGCTAATGAAAAAATGAGCTTAACAGAAATTGCATTTCGATTAAATTATTCGAGTGTAGCACATTTAAGTTCACAATTTAAAAACACAACTGGAATAACACCTTCGGCCTTTCAAAGAATAATTAAAAAAAGAAGAGAATTAATTAATAACGCTATAGTTTAGTTTTATGCTAAAAGACTTCACACTTATTACACTAGCTGACGACGATGAAGACGATCGCTTACTTTTTACAGATGCTTTTGATGAATTAAAAATAAACACTGTTGTCAATACTTTTAACAACGGTCAATTATTAATGGATCATTTGAACAATCCCGAAAGTGTTTTACCACACATTATCTTTTTAGATTTAAATATGCCCATTAAAAACGGGATGGAATGTTTAGCTGAAATAAAACAAAACGACCGATTTAAAGATATTGCAATTGCAATATACTCAACCTCATCATCAGATGAAGATGTGGAAAACACATTTGTTTTAGGTGCAAATGTTTATATAAAAAAGCCTTCCGATTTTAATACTTTAAAAGAAGTTTTAAATGACGTCGTAACGGTAAACTGGCAATATTATACTTCAGGTTTAAATAAAGATAATTTCTTATTGCGCTTATAATGTTTGATTCTAATTATTTTAATTCTTTAAAATTTGTTCGTAATATTTTTTATGTTGCATTATTTATTCTTGTAGTATTGGCTTCGGTAACTTATAGACATTATCAAGAACTTGAAAATATTAGTACTGCCATACAAAAGCGCTACGAAATTTCCATAGAACTAGAAAAACTAATTTCTTATATAAAAGATGCCGAAACTGGTGATCGTGGTTTTACTTTAACTAACGATTCTACATTTTTAGAACCTTATCTTAATGCTCGAACAAGAGTTAACCAATCTTTTAACAAATTAAAAATTGCTACTCGTAATAATAAAAAACAACAAGAGCATTTGGGTAATATTTTCAATTTGGTAGATCGACGTTTTGTTTATTTTAAAAAACAATTTTCTACTGGAAGAGAGTTTCGCGACAATCTTAAGCATGGAAACGCAATTATGGATTCGTTGCGAACTGAAGTAAATGAAATGATTCGTTATGAAAAAAGTTTGCTTCAAAAAACAGGTAAAATATATGAATTAAACAGTTCTAATTCTCCTTTAATACTTTTCTCATCGTTCTTAATTTCGATATTAATAATTGTTTTAGGTTATTTTAGAATATCCAAAAACTATTCGAGACTTTTAGCTACAAATGCCCAATTACGTATTTATGATGAATCTAGTAAACAAGCAGAAATACTAGGAAAATATGGAAGTTGGCGGTATAACATTGATACTGAAGAATTCTATTTTTCCGAAAATTATTACCGTTTATTTGGCTACGAACCAAATGAAAAAGGAGTTTCTGTAGATAATTTTATCGCTTTAATACATCCTGAAGACAGAGAAGCTACACTTAACAATTTTGATAAAAGTAAGAAGTCATTACAAAATCCACCTTTCCCCTTCCGAATTTTTAAAAATGAAACACACGATGTTCGTTATTTAAGAACAAAAAGTAGAATGATTAAAAATCATGATGGAACTAAAACATTATTAGGTGCTACTAGAGATATTACTGAAGAATATGAAACTACTCAAATTATAGAACAACGTAATTTTGAATTGGAAAAAACAGTTAAAGAATTAACGGAGTTTAATCATGTTGCGAGTCACGATTTACAAGAACCTCTTCGAAAAATTCAAACTTTTATATCTCGAATCGAAGAAAAAGAGCAAGAAAACTTATCGGATAATGCTAAAATTTATTTTGAAAGAATTAAAAATGCAGCTTCGAGAATGCGAATTTTAATCGACGATTTATTACAATATTCTAGAACAAATAGAACAAAAAATAATTTTGAAACTGTCGATTTAAACACAACCATAGAAAACTCGATTGTAGAACTTTCGGAATTAATAAACGATAAAAATGCTACTGTAAACTATGACTTTTTACCTACAATTAATGGTGTCGAGTTTCAATTAACCCAACTTTTTATCAACATCATTAGTAATAGTTTAAAATATGCAAAAGAAGATGTAGCGCCTATTATTTCAGTTTCTAGTGAAGAAATTAATGCTAAAGACGATGCCAATTTAAACAGTAAAGAAAGTAAACCTTATTACAAAATAACATTTATAGATAACGGAATAGGTTTTGAACAAGAACATGCCGAAAAGATTTTCAATTTATTTCAACGCTTACACGGAAAAACAGATTATCCAGGAACTGGTGTTGGACTCGCCATTTGTAAAAAAATTGTAGACAATCATAATGGTTTTATCTTCGCTAAAGGAGAACCAAATGAAGGCGCAAGTTTCAGTATTTACTTTCCAAAATAATATTCTTTTATTTACATAAAACAGCTTAAAGCACTTGAGAAATCAGGTGCTTTTTTTATTTCCAATGGAAATTTTATAAGAAAGCATTAAAATTTTATAACGAGACAAGCACTTGCAATTCAGAAATTTGTAATGTAATCAATTAATAAGTTTAATAATAAATGAAAACATTCAAACACATATCAAGATCTCTTATCATTTCTATAGGAATTGTTATGTTTTTTAATGCTTGCAAAAAAAACAGTAAAACAGAAAACCCCATTCTAGAAGTAATTAGTGAAGACATCAACAATAAAGTGAATACACAATTTTTGACTGATGTTACCAACCTAAATCAGAAAGTTGTTAATGTTACCAAATTAGCAAAAACAAATGAACTAGAATTACAAACAAAATCTATTATAAAATATATTGAAAGATATCATCTTGAAATGAATAAAAAATTAAAA
>JAIXHM010000217.1 GCA_030145825.1 Flavobacterium sp. | reverse complement strand
ATAGGAACAAAATTTCCTCCGATTTGTCGGTTACCAATAAATGAAGAATAAGGTTTTTGGGTTCCCAAACAAACTTCTACAAATCGTTTCCTACGTTGTGGATTTTGCAAAGTTTGCGGATTTTCAGTTGTTATTTTTTGATAATAAACAGGATCTAATTCTTTTAACTGATTTTGCAGAAAAGTAATTCCTAATTCATCATATTGTTTGTTTATAAAATCTCTAACCGAAGCATCAATATCAGGAAATTCATCAAAACCTTTTAAAACAGCATCAACATATAAACCGGAACCGCCAACCATAATTTGAATATTGTTTTGAGTGAAAAGTTCGTTTAATGTATTTAAAGCTTCTGTTTCAAAATCACCAACAGAATATTCTTCAAAGATTGATTTATTTTGAATAAAATGATGTTTTGCTGCTTCTAATTCTTCTTTTGAAGGTGCTGCAGTACCAATTGACATTTCTTTAAAAAACTGTCGGCTATCGCAAGAAATGATATCACAATTAAAATGTTGTGCAAGTTTAATACTTAATGCAGTTTTTCCAATAGCTGTTGGACCTATTATGGTGATTAAATAATTAGTCATGAGATAATTCGCTACCACAATTGTAGCAATAATTAGCATTGTTTGTGTGACCTTCAACACCACAGTTTGTACAAGGCATCATTGGTGGTAAAGCATTATTTTTTTTACTGTTTAAAGCAATTTCAGAAGTTATAATTCCTGTTGGAACTGCAATTATTCCGTAACCTAAAATCATAACAAATGAAGCTAAAAATTGTCCCAAAGGCGTTACAGGTGAAATATCGCCATAACCCACAGTTGTTAAGGTAACAATGGTCCAGTAAATACTTGTAGGAATACTTGTAAATCCGTTTTCTGGTCCTTCAATAACATACATCATAGAACCTATAAAAACCGTACTGATTAAAACGAAATAGATGAAAACAAATATGCGGCCTCTACTGGCAATTAATGCATCAATTAAATGTATAGATTGTCCAGTAAATTGTGGGTGATTTAGTATTTTAAATAAACGAATTAATCGGAAAGCTCTAACAATTGTAAGAACACTTGTTCCTGTTAAGAAGAGTGATAAATACATAGGTAAAACGGCAATTAAATCGATAATTCCATAAAAACTAAAAATATATTTCCAAGGTTTCTTTAGCGATACAATTCTTAGAATATATTCTACAGAAAAGAAAAAAGTTATTACCCATTCTAGAATGATAATTTGGTTGTGATATTTAGCATCAAAACTTTGAACAGTTTCAAGCATTACCAAAATTACACTTAATAGAATTACACCTAGTAAAACTAAATCAAAAAGTCTTCCAGCTGGAGTATTGGTACCATAAATAATGATATTAATTTTTTGCTGGAGCGATTCCCATTTTGACTTTTTAGTGATCATGACACAAAAATAAAGATTTAAAATGAAACAACCTTCACTTTATGTTTCTTCATGTAGCTATGAATAATGGTTTTAATATCTCGGTTATGTTGCATAGGAATGATTAGATTTTTTAAAATATCAATATTAGTAATTTGATAATTTAAATCGTAAAAGCAATAACCTTTGTAAATTCCATTTTCAACTAAAATAGCACTTTTTTCTTCGATAGTTCTGCCTTTATCAATAATAACCATGTTGTTATTTTGAAACGAATTTTCTTTAATAAATTCATTAACACGCAAATTGTATAATTCGGGTTGTTCTTTATCGATACAAGCGCCATAACATTGTTTAATGTCATATTGAAAGCAACTTTTTTTAGTATCGTACAAACCGTTAATTTTTTGACACAAATTATACTTTTCGGTTATTTTAAAAAGAAAAGCTTTTCCTTCAGCTAGTGTAGAAAAGGAAGTAATTTCTTTTTTGCGACCATCTGCTTTTTGAACTTTTAGTGCCAGATACCCTTTTTCAGTTTTTTCTGGATATAATGCCCATTGAAAAATTGTTCTTCTTTGCGCTCGATTATAAATAGGTTTGTTAATTTTAATTTCTTCACTTTCTTTTAGTAAAGCAATTAATTCACTTCCAGTTTCTTCAAAAGTTACCGCATAAACTTCACGCTGAATCTTTTTACTTTTATTTGATGAACCTGTGAAATGTTGGTTAACTCGTTTTTTTATATTCTTACTTTTACCAATGTAGATAAGATCTCCTTTTTCATTATGAATATAATAAATACCAGTTTTTGAAGGTAAATTTTCGACAATGTCTAATAATTTTGGCGACATTCCCGATTTTACTTCAGTTTTTACAAAGCTCTTTACAATTTCTTTTTCTTTATCTTTTGATAAAAGTAATTTGAAAAGTTTTACTGTGGCCATTGCATCACCGCTTGCTCGGTGTCTATCAGCGATAGGAATACCAAGTCCGCGAACTAATTTTCCTAAACTATAAGATTTTTGTTCTGGAATTAATTTTTTAGCTAATTCAACTGTACAAAGTGTAGGTTTATTATAATCGTAGCCTAAGCGTCTAAATTCAGTTCTTATAACACGATAATCAAAAGAAGCATTATGAGCTACAATAACACAACCTTCCGTAATTTCGATGATTCTTTTAGCAACTTCGTAGAATTTTGGAGCACTACGTAACATAGCGTTATTAATACCAGTTAGCTTTACAACAAACGGTTGAATCGGTTTTTCAGGATTGACTAAGCTTATAAATTGATCCACAACTTCATGACCATCAAATTTATAAATAGCAATTTCGGTAATACCTTCTTCGTTGTATTGCCCGCCGGTTGTTTCTATGTCGAGTATGCAGTAAATATTTTAAAAGTTTAAATGTTTAATAGTTCAAAGTTAAGTCTTTTTTCTTTCTTCTTTTATCTATTTTCTTGTACCAAAAATACTACTTCCAATTCGAACCATCGTACTTCCGCAAGAAATTGCTAGTTGATAATCGCCACTCATTCCCATTGAAATCGTCTTTAATTCTATATTGTCACACTGAGCAGAGTCGAAGTGTCTTTTAAATTTATCAAAAAGTGATTTTAAATAATCGAATTCTTTTTTGATTTGGTTTTGATCTTCGGTAAAAGTTGCCATTCCCATTAAACCAACAATACGAATGTTGTTAAATTGACTATTGTCATGCTGAACTTGTTTCAGTAGTTCATCTAATTCTTGTTCGTCTAAACCAAACTTCGTTTCTTCATCGGCAATATGAACTTGAAGTAAACAATCGATTACTCGATTGTTTTTAGCCGCTTGTTTGTTGATTTCTTGCAATAATTTCAAACTATCAACGCCATGAATTAAACTTACAAAAGGTGCAATCAATTTGGCTTTACGCGATTGTAAATGTCCTATAAAATGCCATTCAATATCATTGGGAAGTTGGTCGTGTTTTTCGACTAATTCTTGTACATAATTTTCTCCAAAAACACGTTGGCCAGCTTCATACGCTTCCAAAATATCAGCATTTGGTTTTGTTTTTGAAACCGCAACTAATGTAACGTGTTCTGGTAATGAAGATTTTATGTTATTTAGGTTTTGTTGGATTGACATTTTATTCTATTTTATTACTGAGTAATCAAAATTAAAATTATTTGACTTTAAAAAAATGGCTATTTCATTCAAAAAATTTTTAGCTTCTTTATTTGGTTTATATTTTAATGCAACATTAATAGCTATTTTTTTTCCTGTTGCCTCTGGATAAATTTCATAAATCTGATTACTTTCAACAACTTCTATGTAGGAATTAATTTTATTTTGAAGATGTAAAAAGTGATTCTCATTATCCCAATTTAAATGATCCGAAATTGTTAATTGAACTTCATTTTTAGGAGTTATACTTATGAAATCTATTATTGATGGATTATCTACAGCCATTTTATTCTTTTTAATGTGATTTATTTCATCTGTTCGCTATCGCTCGAGTCTCCTTCTTCGAATTGACAAAATTGTGTTTAAACATAAAACTTCAAAAAAATCTACAATTCATAA
>JAIXHM010000216.1 GCA_030145825.1 Flavobacterium sp. | reverse complement strand
TACAAATAGTCTTTCCCAAAGAGCACCAATTTAGGAATTCCACTTTTTGCCATTGAACCTTCAACAGAATGTTGTAAATAAACGTCCTGTACATATAAATCTTCTATTTTTGATAAAATAATACCATCATCTTGAGGGAGGTTTTATTTATCAATATTAGCTGAAAGACCTACAGAAATTTATTCAAATGAAGATTCTAAAAATTTTCCTTTAAAATCATCCCCATTGTATTTTTTGAAAGCTTTTTCCCCAAGTATTCTATTTAAGGTTGAAAAAGTTAATTCAAAGTTTTCTTTCACGAAATCAAAATCTAATGTATCTTTATTTAAAATATCTTCATTAATATCATCTAAAAAGTCGCCAACATCTTTTTTATGATTATATTGATAATGTGAAAGAGCAATAAAACGTAATAAAAGTTCCATATGATATTGCTCGTCATATAATCTGTCTGAAAGAGATAAAGTATCAAGAAAATCTTGATTTGTAGCCATTTCATTAAACCAATTATATTTATCAGGATTAATCATTAACATTACATTATTTCGAACTTCTTGATTTGAAGCATTAGAACCACCAGTGTTTAACCTTTGAAATACTTCAAATTTTGCTCTTTTATCTGACTCGCTTAATATAATTGTAAGATGAATTTTAGCTCTTTTAATTGCAAGTTTTAAGCCTTGAGGTAATTCGAAATCTTTATTTTCGTTTTCCCATTTAAAACCTTCTAAGCTTGGAATGTGTTTTGTTCCTTCTAAAATAAGAGGATCATTATCTTCCAAAACCCCAAATAGTTGAAGTATAGTAGAAACTCTTTGTAAACCATCAACTAATTCCCAAACACCAGATTCATCTTGATATACAAAAATAGATGGAATGGGAATACCTAAAATTATTGATTCAATTAATTTAACTTTTTGTCCATGTGACCATCTAAACAATCTCTGATATTCAGGTCTAATGATTATTTCTTTATTTTCATACAAATTGACAAGCTCTCCAATTGACATTGAATAACTGTCTGTCTTAAAACTTGTTCTTCTTTCTTCAATTTGTTTAAGTAACTCTTCCATTTATATTGAATTGTTTTTTGTAAAATTTAGAATTGAAAATAACTTTTCAAAACTTTCTATGTAAAAATAGAAAAAACTTACAACTTCACCAAGATACCTTTTCGTTTTACAATGTTTTTATAATCATATTGTATGGTTGTGGCTTTTTGTAGCCAGCGTTTTAGGTCGGTTTCGTTAATTTCAGTGGCATTGGTGTAAAATAGCGAAGCATCTTTAAACTTTTTGCCTAACACGTTAAGTTGGGCTTCTTCAAAGTCGGCACCACTCCAAAACATCAAACGAATGCCCGCTTTTTGTTTGCTGTAGCCTACAATAGGGTTGCCGTCTAAAAACCAAACCGGGTGCGCATGCCAAATTTTATGTTCGGCTTGTAACACGTTTTCGCTTATGATGTGGTATAAGGTATCGCAAATTTCTTTTTCGAAATCTGGTAAATTATTGTGGTAAGCTTCAACTTCTTGGTTCATAATTTAAATGTAGTTAAAAATTACGAATTATGAGTTAGGAAGTAAAAAGGGAAAAGTGAATACTATTGTCATTTCGAGCATTTGATATTAAGAGGAGCAAACAAAGTTTGCGGTAAATTAGAGAAATCTCATAACGATGATTTTAAAAATTATGAGATTCCTCCTAACGTCGGAATGACAAGTATCATAAATATTATTCAACTGTTTCTAAAGTAAGGTTGCTTTTCTCAGTTTTATAATCAAACAAAATACTACAATCCATAACATTCGGTACATTATCTAACTCACAAAGTAATTTTACCACAGCTTCGAGTCCGTTAAAAAGGTTTTCGGGTGTGCGTTTTGGTTTTTTATGCGTGTGATGTAGTGGAAGTGCGTAACCACAAGCTTTTAAAAAAGTAGCTTCAATTTGTAATAATTCAATAGGCGAGTAGCCATTAAATTTCCTACCTAAGTTTTGGTGTACCAAGCCTAAATAATTCAATTGGGTAGAACCATGAAAATCTGACAAATGTTTCCAAGCATCGGTATTATCTAAAATATTGCCCACAGCACATTGGTTACAACATTCAGGATTCAGCGTGTTGTTGTGAAAGGCGTTGTAAAGCTTTTCGATAGCTTGATTAAAACGTTTTGAAGTATTCATAACCTTTTGAATTAGTGATTCTTAAAGGTAAGAAAAAAAGAGGAAAGGGAAAAGTTAAAAGTAAAAGTAAAATGAGATAAGAAAGTAATTTTGTCATTTCGAGCGGAGTCGAGAAATCTCATATGTAGGGAAATTTAGATTATGAGATTCCTCATTTCATTCGGAATGACAAATAATCTACTTCTCGATTGGGTTTGGAATGAAAAAAAATCCCAACTTCTAGAAGTTGGGATTTTTAACTTTAAAAAACTAACAAGAATATAAGAGGGAATATGATACCTGCTAGTGCAAGTTTCCATCCATATCTTTTGAATGTATATTTGCCATGTTTTACCATTAAGGTTCCGGTAATGGCGATAATGATTAATGAAATTCCAAAAATATCAGAAAAATAAATCCACCATGCTGAAGTATTTTTGTGCAACTTCATAGCTTGACTTACGATAGGTGTTTTAATGAATTGTACAATTTCACCTTTTCCTGTTTTTGCATCCACTTCAATTTCTGCATTTTCTAGTTGTATTCTTAGAGTTCCTTTACGAATCATGTGACGACGAACTTTACCTTCTAAACCTAAATCACTAGCAGTTTTTTGAGCAAATTCTTCATTAATCTCACTTTCACTAGGTAATTGTAATTCTACGGGTTTGCTTTCCATTGTAATTTTTTCAGGATGCCAATGTTCTCTATGGTTCATTAAAATACCAGAAAAAGCAAATGTTACAATTAAACCTAAATAGAAATACCCTAAATCGCGGTGTAAGTTTCTAATTTTTTGTGCTTTCATTTGAAGTGATGTAATAAATTTTAGAATTTATATTTAAGTGATGTTAATACTTGTCTTGGAGCAATAGGGTTTATACTATAATTTTCGTGAACAGTATAGTTTAATTCGTTTGTAATATTAGATAATTTACATAACAATGAGAAATTTTTCCATTTATATCCCAAAGAAAAATCTACAGTAATATAGCCATCAATTGGAATTTCTCTATCTCTAATTCCGTTTGGATATGTAGGATCAATTTGATTGTTCCAACCACCTAAACGGTCTCCGATGTAGTTTCCTAAAGCTCCAATCGAAACATTTTTAAAGAATCCTGTTGGAACAGTATAAAAGAAACTCAAGTTTGCGGTATGTTGAGGCGTTCTTACTAAACGATCTCCTTCGATAAAACTTCCAGTTGCACCTGTAGTTTTTGTATATCGCATGTCGTTGTAGCTGTAACCCGCCATAATGTTTAAATCGTCAATAGGTTTATAGTTTACATCTAATTCAACACCTTTACTCGTAGTTTCACCACTTAGTGCTTTAATGTTTGTATTAGTGTTTAAATTTCCGTCTGCATCAAACTCTGCAGTTTGAGCTAAATTGCTGTTTACAATATGGTAAAGTGTAACATTAGTACTTAATCTTCCGTTATAGAATTCATTTTTAATACCCGCTTCAAATTGGTCAATGATAGATGGTTTAATCGCTTTGTTGTAAATATCAACACCAGTATTTGGAGTAAATGAATTTGAATAACTAGAGAATAAAGTAATCGTTTTTGTTGGTTGGTAAATTAAACCAACTTTAGGAGAAAAAGCTCTGTCGTTACGAATGGTTTCTTCAGTTACAGTATTTGCTGTGTAATTATGTGTTTCAGGTTTTGTTTCTTGATAAGAATAACGTAGACCTAATAAAGCTTTAAATTTTTCACCAAAGGAAATTAAATCTTGAGCATACACTCCAAAACGATTGGTTTCAGTTTTAGTTATGGTAGTAATTTCTGAAGGTAATACAGGACCTTCAACCGATGCTGCATAAGAA
>JAIXHM010000215.1 GCA_030145825.1 Flavobacterium sp. | reverse complement strand
TACTGAGGATATCGTAGATATGGCAATTTTAAAAGATGCTACTGCTACAGCAATTTATGGTGTAAACGGTTCTACAGGTGTTGTAATTATTACTACTAAAAAAGGAAAAGCTAATAAAAAAGATTTCCAATTCAGTTCTTACATCGGTTTTTCAAAAGCAGTTAGTAATGTTGATGTATTAAATCAAGAAGATTACAAAACTTTATTAGGAGAAATTAACCCAAGTTATTTAACTACGGCAAATGATCCTAAATATGCTGGAATTTATACGAATTGGCAAGATAAAATCCTAAGAACTGGAGTAGATCAAAATTATAATTTTTCTTACGCTGGAGGTACTGATAAATTGAAATTTTATAGTGCTTTAGGATATCAAACTACAGATGGTATCATCAGTCCTTCTTACTACAAAAGATTTTCAGGTAAAGTTAATTTGAATGCAAACTTAACGTCTTGGTTAAAATCGGATGTAAGTATGAACGTAATTCAATCAGACGGATCTTATATTAGTGATAACAATAGTGTTGGTCAAGGTGGAGCCGTAATGAGTGCTTTAGTAACACCATCATTTTTACCTGTTTGGGGTTCTCAATTAAACATTAGAGATACAAATCCTGATGGAACATACCAAGATGGCTACAAAGACGGTCAATATGCCGTTAATCCTTATCAATCAGGTTGGGAGAACCCAGTTTCTTTGTTATCTAGACAAAATGAAACTGCAATTAATAGATATTTAAGTAGTGTTAGTTTTGACGTAAATGTATTACCAGGTTTAGTTTGGAAACCCATGTTGTCTTTCGATTTAACAAGATCAGATAACGTTCAGTTTGTTGATCCTTATACTAACGTTTGGGGAAGAAATGGTGAAAATAATCCTGATTCTATAAAAGGTAGAGGTAGTAATACTGTAATCAACACTTCTAATTTGAATTTTGAAAATACTTTAAACTATTCTTTAAAATTTGAAAATTCAGATTTAAAATTATTAGGAGGTATGTCGATGCAAAATAATAAATATTCTAGAGATGCTAATTCAGGAACTGGTTTTGATATCGACAGAAGAAGTTATGATTATAATGCAGCGGAAAATCAAGCTTATGAGTTTAGAGAAAATAAGATAAGAAGTTTATCATATTTTGGAAGAGTTACCTATTCTTATAAAGATAAATATATTTTTAATGGTGTATTTAGAGAGAGTGGTGCTTCTCAATTGGCGCCAGGTAACAAATGGGGATTCTTCCCAGGAGTTTCAGCAGCTTGGATTGTTTCAAATGAAGAGTTCTTTAAAAATATAAACTCAATTAGCGAGTTGAAATTTAGAGCAGGTTGGGGTAAAACTGGTAATTTATCTGGAATACCTGCTTATTCAAGTTATGATTTAAGTTATACAAATCCTTTGAGTGATGCAACAACATTAGATCAAATAGGAAATGCTGATTTAAAATGGGAAACCGTTACCGATATTAATTTTGGTGTTGATTTAGTCTTACTAAATAACCGAATTAAATTAACTGCTGATGTTTACAAGAAAAACACAAAAGACTTGTTGCAAATTACTTATTTTCCTGGTTTCTCATTACCATATTATTATAATGCGGGAGAAATTGAAAATAAAGGTTTAGAATTAGGTTTAAACACTAAAAATTTAACAGGAGAGTTTACATGGAATTCTAATTTTAATATTTCGTTTAATAAAAATGAAGTAATTTCTCTTGGTTTAATTAAAAGATTACCTTTCCAAAATTTAACTTCTGTAGGTGAAAGCGTAATTTTATTAACAGAAGGAAATCCTGTGGGAAGTTTTTATGGATATAAAGTTGACGGCGTAGATCCTGCAACAGGTTCTTTGATGTATCAAGATGTTAATGGAGACGGACAAATTTCTCCTGAAGATAGAACTATTATTGGAAATCCAAACCCCGATTACACTTTCGGATTTAGCAATAACTTCAGTTATAAAGGATTCACTTTAGATGCTTTAATTACAGGTTCTCAAGGTGGCGATATTTTTAATGCTTCAAGAATGGATTTAACATTAATGAGTAATTATAACAATCAATCTACTGAGGTTTTAAACAGATGGACAACTCCAGGTCAAATTACAGATGTACCTAGAGCTAATGATCCTAACGCTTTACACGTTTCAGATCGATATGTAGAAGACGGTTCATACGTTCGCTTAAAAGCAGTTACTTTAGGATATCAATTCAAATTGGAAAGTTTAAAATTAAATTCTGTAAAATTGTATGTAACTGGTCAAAATTTATATACAATCACAAATTATTCAGGTTTCGATCCAGAAGTTGGAGCGTTTAATAATTCATCAGGACTTGGTCAAGGAATTGATTTAGGAACATATCCTCAAGTTAAAACATTCATCTTTGGACTTAAAGCAAACTTTTAATATTAAAATACTATATAATTATGAAATCAGTTAGAAATTATTTAAAAACTTCAGCTATACTGATGGTGTTGTTTTTATCTTCATGTTCAGATTATTTAGATACTACACCAATCACAGAAGATACAATTACAGATAATAACGGAATCGTAATCGAAGATGCAGCAGCAGCAGAATCTAGAATGAATGCTGTTTACGGGACTTTTGGTTCAGGTTATTGGCAATTAGACTTTTTATTAGCAGGTGATGGACAATCGGATAATGCTTATATTGGCGCTGATAATCCAGCAATTTTTCAATATGAAGCATACCAAATGTTATCTACAAACTCTCAAATGAAAGGTGATTGGAATGATATTTACAATAATATCAATACGTGTAATATTGTTATCAATTACGTAGATCAAGCTACCGATTTAAGTACAACTCGTAGAGATGAAATGATAGGTGAAGCTTCATTAATTAGAGCATTAAACCATTTTCATGCCGTACAATTATGGGGCGATTGTCCTATTGCAACTCAAGCAGTGTTTTCAGTATCAAGTGAAAATTTTGACGAAGTATTTGATGCGTTATTCCCAACAAGAAAACCAGTTGCAGAAGTATATGACCAAATTATCACAGATTGTTTAGTAGCTATTGACTTAGCTCCTGATGGATCAAATAAATTTAAAGCAAATAAAATGGGAGCTAAAGCACTTTTAGCTAAAGTATATGCTACTATGCCAAATCCTGATTGGAATAAAACAATTCAATATTGTGATGAAGTAATTGCAGGAGGTTATACACTTTTACCTACTTACGATCATCTTTTCGATAGTGCTCATGAAGGAAACGACGAATCTATTTGGGAAGTAAATGGAGATGGTTGGGGAAGTCCAATTGGTGCTTGGAATACATTTATGTTCTTAGGAACTGACTGGAAAAAATTTAATGCTCCTTCTCATACTTTAGTGGAAGCTTTTGCAAATAATGGAGATACTCAAAGAGAAGCATCATCTATTACAAGAGCAAATGTGGGTTGGGCAGATAATTACTGGTCTTCAACTAACTATCCTTTTGCTTATAAAATGAGAGATACAAATGGTAACCAAAATTTCTACATCGCTCGTTTAGCAGATATTTTATTATTAAAAGCTGAAGCTTTAGCTAGTTTAGGAGATGCGCCTGGAGCAATGACTTTGGTAAATCAAGTAAGAGCTAGAGTAGGAATTAGCCCAATTAGCGCTACTGATGCTTCAGATGCAGTTTACAAAATTCTTGACGAAAGATTAATGGAATTAGCTTTTGAAGGCGATCGTTGGTTCGATCTTAAAAGAATGGGAAAAGCTGTTGAAATATTATCGCAACAAAAAGATGGTAATGGCGTAGTTTTACCAACGGCATCAAATATTAATCAAAATCGCCTTTTATGGCCTATTCCACAAGATAAATTAGATGCTAATGGATTATTAACACAAAATCCTGGATATTAATATTTAAAATTTTTTAATCCATTAATGATAACTCTTTTTGAAACACCTTTTTAAATTGAAGTTTTCATTAGTGTATTTCATATTGAAAACTATTTTGTTAAATTCAAACTAAATATTCGTTTGTTTTATATTTTATTCTA
>JAIXHM010000214.1 GCA_030145825.1 Flavobacterium sp. | reverse complement strand
GCTCACAATAGAGATGATATTACTGAAAAATATTTCAACAATAAAGATAAATAGACACTTATTGGCGATTTCTTAAAAAAGGTTGACATCTAAAATTCTAACAGTAAAACAATCACTAAAAAGGAGAAAATAGCCAAAGAAAAAGTTGAAAAACAAGTTATTGCAGAAGTTCAAGTAAAAGTTGAAGAAATTCGCGAACAGAAGAAAGAAGCAAGAGAAAAGAAAAAAGAAATTGAAGCCGCAAAACCAAAAGTAATCTTGAAAGTTGGAGACAGAGTTCGCATGATTGATGGAAAAGCAATTGGAACAATAGATAAAATCGAGAAAAGCAAAGCTGTTGTAAACTATGGCATTTTTACATCAAAAGTGAGTTTAGATCAATTAGAATATATTCAACCTGTCTAATTTGAAAATTTATTGATTTGAAAATTTGAAGATGGAATTCGTAATTTAAAATTCGTAATCGTTAATTATGATAAATTTACCAGAAAATAAAAAGATTATATTGTTTGATGGCGTTTGTAATTTGTGCGATGCTTCGGTTCAATTTATTATAAAGCATGACAAAAATGATGCATTCCGTTTTGTAGCCATACAATCCGAATTAGGTCAAAACATAATTAAATATTTAGGAATTGACACTTCAAAAACAGATTCTATTATTTTATACGAACCTGGAATTGCCTACTATTTTAAAGCTGAAGCTGCTTTAAATATTGCAAAAGAACTAAATAGCTGGCATTCTATATTATATGTCTTTATTCATGTACCAAATTTCATCAAAAACGGAATTTACGATTTCATTGCTAAAAATCGTTACCAATGGTATGGCAAAAAAGAAGCGTGTATGATACCAACTCCAGAGTTAAAAGCTAAGTTTTTAGATTAGTATGATAATTGTCAGTTTTTTATTAATTTAGGAAATCTAAATTTGTCTTATAATTCTAACATATAAACTATGAAAAGTCTTGTTCTTCCTTTATTCGATTTTGCTAATGGAGCTGCGATGATGATTGTTGTATTCTCGTTAGTTATATTAGGATTAGTGGGTGCTGTATTTATGATGATGAATTCTGATAAAAAGAAAAAAAACGACTAAGATTACTTAGTCGTTTTTGTAATTTTATTTAATAAAAAATAATCTGCGATTACCATAGCTGCCATTGCTTCAATAATAGGAACTGCTCTTGGCACAACACAAGGGTCATGGCGTCCTTTACCTTGTTGTTCAATTAATTCACCTTTATTAGTAAGTACTTCTTGTTTTTGTATTAATGTTGCTACAGGTTTAAACGCTACTCTAAAATAAATATCCATTCCGTTGCTTATTCCACCCTGAATACCACCAGATAAATTGGTTTTAGTAGTTCCGTCTTCATTGTATAAATCATTGTGATCACTTCCTTTCATTTTAGCACCACAAAATCCGCTTCCAAATTCAAAACCTTTCACAGCATTAATCGATAGCATTGCTTTACCCAATTCTGCATGAAGTTTATCGAAAACTGGTTCACCTAAGCCAATCGGCACATTTTGAATTACACAAGTAATTGTACCGCCAATAGTATCTCCTTGTTTTTTTATTACTTTAATATATTTTTCCATCTTTAAAGCTGTAGCTTCATCTGGACAACGAACAGGATTACTTTCTATTTTTGAGAAATCTAACTCTTGATAAGGTTTGTCTATAAAAATTTCACCAACCGAAGAAACAAATGCATTTATTTTAATTTGAGAAATAATTTGCTTTGCGATTGCTCCACCTACTACTCTACTCGCAGTTTCTCTAGCCGAACTTCTTCCTCCACCTCGATAATCTCTTATACCATATTTTTGTTCGTATACATAATCGGCATGACTAGGACGGTACGTGTTTTCTATATGAGAATAATCATTTGATTTTTGATTTGTATTTGGAATTATGAAACCTATTGGTGTTCCTGTAGTTTTTCCTTCAAAAATTCCAGATAAAAAATGAACTTCATCTTCTTCTTTTCGTTGTGTAACAATTGAAGATTGTCCAGGTTTACGACGTTGCATTTCATTTTGAATAGCCTCAAAATCGAGTTGTATCCCAGCAGGACAACCATCAATAATTCCGCCTAATGCTTCACCGTGTGATTCACCAAATGTTGTTAACTTAAATAATTTTCCAAAGGTATTTCCAGACATTACAAAAAAGGTTTCTACAAAAATAGTTATTTTTTGAGAGTTAAAACTAATCTTTTATTTAACATCAAATAGTTACAGGTAACAAATTGATAACATTACTTTTAGATTGAATTAATTTAAGAATTCTTATTTTGATAAAACTAATATTTTGAAAAGAAGAACGGTTGACTTAGTAGTAATTTCTGATGTTCATTTAGGTACCTATGGTTGTCATGCAAAGGAATTACATCAATATCTAAATTCTATTAAACCAAAAATTTTAATTTTAAACGGCGATATTATTGATATTTGGAATTTTAGAAAATCATATTTTCCTGAAAATCATTTAAAAGTAATTAAAAAAATTTTAAGCCTTTCTACAAAGGGAACAAAGGTTTACTATTTAACAGGAAATCACGATGAATTGTTACGTAACATTACTGATCTTTATTTAGGAAATATTCAACTTTTAGATAAACTTGTATTAGAACTTGATGGGAAAAAAGCATGGTTTTTTCATGGTGATGTTTTTGATAGTTCTGTACATTCTGCAAAATGGATTGCAAAACTAGGCGGAATTGGTTACGATTATTTGATTCTTTTAAATAGATTTATTAATTGGGTTTTAAAAAGATTCGGAAAAGAACCTTATTCTTTATCCAAAAAAATAAAGGGAAGTGTAAAAAAAGCTGTAAAATTTATATCCGATTTTGAAACTACAGCTTCTGATATCGCAATTGACAAAAACTATGACTATGTTGTTTGCGGACACATTCACGAACCTAAAATAATTAGAAAATCAACCCATAGAGGTTCTACCTTATATTTAAATTCTGGCGATTGGATTGAAAACTTAACTGCTTTGGAATATAATAGAAAACGCTGGAAAATATATCAATACAAAGAAGAGAATATTATATCAGAAGATGATGATTTTTTTACTTTAGAAAATAAAATATTCAATCAAATAAGTAAGTCTCTATAATTTTATTTATTTTTAGCTTTTAAAAACAATTAAACATGAAAGTTAAAAATCTATTATTATTACCTCTATTATCTATATTCATTTCTTGTGGTTCTGATTATGACGATAATTTGGATAGTAATCCTTTTTCGTTGAGTTTAGCAAATGGAAATTATTGGGTTTATAATGTACAATCTGATGTAAATCAAACTAGAGATTCCTTATACATAGCTAATGATACTGTAATTAATGCCAAAACTTATAAAAAATTTAAAACTAAAAATCTACCTACAGGATTTTATTCTTCATCATTAAATAATAATGGTGTTACTTATAACAATGGTAGAATGTTTTTAACGGGTAGCTTAAATTTAGCTTCAAACCAAAATTTACCTATTAATTTAGATCTTTCTGTTTCTGATTTAGTTATTTTTAATAAAGACGCTGTAAATAACCAGCCACTAAACGCTGCTCCTATAACTGGAGACATTCAAGAAACTTTTCAAGGAGTTCCAGTAGATATACATTATGAATTAAATACTTTTGGAGGAGGAACTTTAGCATCATTTACAAAACCTGATGATAATGAAGTTTACAACAATGTAAAGATTACAAGAGTAACTTTAAACTTAACAATTAGTGCTACTTATTCAGGTGTAACATTTCCAAATATTTTAACTGATTCTGAAGTTTTAGTATCAAATCTATACATAGCTGAAGGAATTGGTATGATTTACTCAAATACCGATATAACAGTAAATTTAAATTCATTAGTTGCCAGTGCTTTAAACATTCCTACTAGTTCATCGCAAAATCAACAATAGTTTTTAGAAACTTATATGGTAATAAATTAAAATTTTATAAGAAAAATTTGAAATTTTATAAATGGCTATTGTTTAAATTGTCCTAAATTTGCCTTAACAAAATTAAAAATGAAACATATGAAAA
>JAIXHM010000213.1 GCA_030145825.1 Flavobacterium sp. | reverse complement strand
TTATAAATTATGGCGGCGCTTGGGCAAGTTTTCCGAATTTTCTCCGAAAATTCGAAATTAAATTTTATATTTGGAATCGCTCGGTTTGTGGTTTTTCCGCCACAATTTTATAGCCGAGGACCGTTATAAGCCATTTTAAGACGACACAACATGAAGAAAAAACTCAACACGACATTAGGATTTTACTCACCAAGTTTCTTGCGTATGCATGTCGGGACAAAGTTGAGTTTGGTGAACTTAAACGTAATCAATGACGACTTCACAGAAAGTGTTTATTTGCATGAATATGTTCATTTTATTCAAGACATAACCACAAGCTATGGACTTAGTAATATTTGCATAACGGTTGACTACTTAAAGTTTGTAAACAACTATTTAATAAAGCAACCAAAAGGAAAGTTTGTAGTTCCTGTTCTTCCAATACCAAATGCACCTGATAATGTTCATGCGAACTTAGAGTTCTCAAAAATATATAATGGTAGTGGTGACGATGATGAAGTTGTTTTGACAGGACACCAAAAACTGAACACAACAGTTTCGACAAATTCCCATACACAGACTGTTCCTTATATTCAAGTTGACTACATAACTAATTCAGGACACAAAGACAGCTTTGAATTTGGTGCGTTATGTATTGTTGAAAACATGGCATTTATAATTGAAAGCGAGTGCTATGCAAATTGTGAACCTTCACCTGACATTCCATACAAAAGTGCTGAGAAATTAGTTGAACTTATATTTCCAGAATTTGGTTCTGACAGGTTGAATATTTTAGCTTTATGTGATGCTTCGCTTAAAACTTTTCATCCTGGACCATTCTTCTACGACACATTAATAAATATCAGAGATAATAAAATCCCAATAACGAAACCTGAAGATGTTTATGACTACTGCAACCAAGCAGTAATAAACTTTAATGGAATAACAAATTTCAATTCTCTTTTGGACAAAATGAGAAATGATGCAATTCTTCAAATTAACGGCTATTTCAATGACCCACAATTTCAGCCAATAAAAACGTGGCTTGAGAAAATGATAAATTCTGCGGTTGATTACCGCATAGCCAACGAAACTTTTCCTTTAGACATTGCAAGACAAGGGAAGTTTTCTACAAATAAAGCATTTGCAGATTTCCTATCAAAAGTGGGGACACCACTTGTAACAAATGATATTCCAGAGACAACTTTACATGACCCTCACATTGGTGCGACAACTCCAAACTATTCGACTATTTGGGCTATAGACCAAATACATTCTGTTCTTTGGGGTTGGCAACGAAATTGCGACCTACTCGACTTTTGCAATTTAAGCGGTATAAAGACCGACACACGATGCACAGCTGAACCTTGGGAAAGACATTTAGAAACAACATGTGCATTTGGACAAATGTGGCGACATTGGGGACTTACAGGATATAAACCATGACAAGAAAAACGGCTTATAACACGGGTTTTGCGTCAGGCGGGGTGACGTGCAAACTTGGAGCTTTGTGCTTCTATTCAAGTTCAGTGCTGGTTGACAGTTTTTTGCTTCTAAACCCGCCCGAACGCAAAGCCCGAAAACGTTAACTACAACGTGATTTTACTTCGTAAAAAACCAATTGGAACGTTATCTTTCGCACGTTCATAAAAATAGTTTAGTAAGCTTTAGTTATGTTTTGCTTCCGAATTGGCTCAATTTGGTGGAATATTTTCTGTTTGCCGATTTTCGCTAGTCAACTTTTGGATTTTGATTGGTTTAATTCAACTGAATATTTTGCGCTTGGAAAATTCTAGCTTTTTTTTCGGTTTTAAACTATTTTCATTCTCTACAGCAAACGCTGTTGTTAACAACAGTTTACACTCAGCGCTTAGTTCGCGCATTTTTGCCGAAAAAATTCTTCCCGAATTTTTTCTAATCGGATTTTTTGCTATCTTTGATTCATAAGGTTTGCGCCGAAGTGTAAGCCAAGACCGTTGTGGTTAATGTCGAAAAACTGAGAAACTAAATGAATAAAACAATATTTGAGATTACTAAAATGGACTGTCCTTCAGAGGAAAATCTAATCCGAATGAAATTGGACGGAATTTCAAGTATTGCGAATTTGGACTTTGACATTCCCAACCGAAAACTGACCGTTTTTCACAGCGGAGAAACTGACAAAATTGAAAAATCAGTTATCGAACTGAATTTAGGCGGAAAGAAAATCTCGACTGAACAAACCGACCAAACAGAATTTAATGAAAATGCAAACCAAAAAAAACTACTTTGGTCTGTACTTGCCATAAATTTTGCGTTTTTCATAATTGAAATGACAACAGGAATAATCTCAAAATCAATGGGATTGGTTGCCGACAGTTTAGATATGCTTGCGGACAGTTTCGTTTACGGAATTAGCTTGTTTGCGGTTGGCGGAACAGTAATAAAGAAAAAACGGATTGCCAAACTTGCTGGATATTTTCAAATAACACTTGCAATTATTGGATTTGTAGAAGTTTTAAGGAGATTTTTCGGAGACGAGAAATTACCCAACTTTTCGACAATGATTATAGTTTCAATTTTCGCACTTATTGCAAACGGAATTTGTCTTTACATTTTACAAAAATCAAAAAGTAAGGAAGAGGCACATATGAAAGCAAGTATGATTTTCACTTCAAACGATGTGATTATAAATTTAGGAGTAATAACAGCTGGACTTTTGGTAAACTGGTTGAGTTCAAGCAAACCTGATTTGATTATCGGAACAATAGTTTTTGTTTTGGTAATTCAAGGTGCTTTTAGAATTTTAAAATTGAGTAAATAAATAAAAAAACACTAACCACAACAATGGCTATAAGTAATTGCTTGTTCTCGCCTACCTCTGAAAATCCTTGCGGATTTTCAGTTTGGTGTGTACTTGCAAAGTTGAGTGCAAACCCACGCAACTACTCATAGCCGAGACCGTTATGGTTAATTCTAAACAAAGCATTCGCAAGGAAATAAATCCTGGGTTGATTGTTTTAAATAATGCTTTGCTGATTTCCAAAATGTACCTCTATCAATATGTTCATTTGCTGGAATACCTATTTCTTTCATTCTTTTAAATTTTGGTTCAATATCTTTTAAAAATTCTTTTCCAAAAGAATGTCCAATTATTTCTTCCGCATCTTTCCCCATTTGGAACACTTCATAATCGTGGACGTAAACACAATACCAATGTTGTTGCCCTGCTTTTAAACAACCAGTACAATTTGCGTGTTTCCATACTCCATAAGTATTTGGTTTTTTTATTCCAATTTCTTCTGTTGAATTTATAGTTCTTTCATAATGGTCCTTATTTTTAAAGTTTTCAGTTATACAAATACTTTCAAAGTTTTTACCTTTACTTTCATAAAAAGATTTTAATACTTTAAATTTTCCATTTCCCCATAAAGCCAAAGGATAATCAGAATCATAACCGCTATCATTTAAAATTGTTTTTCTTCTATCAATCCTACTTAGTTCATTTTCATCAAAACCATAATAAATTATATATTCATTATCTTTTGGCAATTCTTCTAAAAACTTATAAAAAGGTTCTGTTTTTAAAACGTAAGTACACAATATCTGCCTATTTGTTGGATTTACAAAAGTTCCTTTTTCAAGACAAACTTCAAATTGATTTTTTATAAGTTTAGATGATAACTCGTTATTATGATTTGCATAAGTAATTTGCAAGCCTAAATAATCAGCAATTTCTTTCTTAAACCTTTTTATATCTGCATTTTCAAAACGAGAATTAATATCGTGGTTTAATAAAATAACATTTTCTTTACCGAATTTTCTTGTAACCTCAATAGCAACTAAAGCAGAAGAATGACCTCCAGAATAACAAACTATATGTTTTTGATTAAAAGAACTAACCATAACATCGTGTTTATTCAATTGTTGCTCTTGGTTTAATTTTTTGGTCATTATGTATTTGTATTTTTTAGTAATTAATTAAAAGCTAGTTTGTGCTATTTCACAAATGAAATAAACACGCAAAACGTTAGCAGCAAGACTAAACCGAATCCAAAAAAGATGATTGAGAAAAAATTACCAAAACATATTTTAGAAAAATCTATAAAAAGTGGAAATGAATATGGTTGGAAAGAAGCAGACGTAATAGATGCT
>JAIXHM010000212.1 GCA_030145825.1 Flavobacterium sp. | reverse complement strand
CATGGACACTTCTGTGTTTTTTATTTTTAAAACAAAATCATCGGTAACTCTATAATCAATAATTTCATACACATTTCTTTCCTCAAAATCAGTAGCAGAATCAGTATCAAAATCAGCAAATACTGTAGTTTCTTTTTGATATTCTTTCAATTTAACAAAACCTTTTCCTAAAACCAGTCCAATTTTCCCATAATCCCCAAAGAAATATTCTTGAAGTAATGGAATTATTTTGTCTTGAAAAACAGTTTTTAAATCATTTAAACTATTTACAGATATAAAATAACTATGCCCAATGGTATGGTCACTTCCAATTAAATATTCAATTCTTTTATTAATTGTATCTAATATCTTTTTTAAATCAACACCATTAAATATGAAGTGGTCAAAATAGGTTAAATTATCTCTCTGGTTTTCAGATTTCATAATTCCCCAAATCTCTTTTCTTTTTTGTTTTAATTCATCAGAGACTCCTAATAAGTCGAATAACTCTTTTTCTTTTTCTTGATATTCTTTAGATGCCCAACCAACACTTTGATATTTCCATAATAATCTACAATACATTGCTGAAGGAGTTATTAAATTAGTTTTTGGCATCATTTCCTCAAAACTAAAACGACGACGTAAAGCAGTATCTAAAGCTTCTACACTTCGATCAGCTGTATTCATGGTTCCAATTATGTATAGATTAGGCGGTATCCCAAATATTTCTTTACTATATGGTAACGTAACTTTCAAAGCTTCATCATTTCCTAAGCGTTTACTTTCTTCAATTAACGTAATTAATTCTCCAAATATTTGAGAAACGTTTCCTCTATTGATTTCGTCTATAATTAATAAATATTTATTTGAGTCAAGTTTTCCTAACTCAATTTCTTCTTTTGTTAGAAAATCAAAATTTTCTAACAGTTCTTCATAAGTATTGGATAAATTTATATCATCTTCTCCAGACGATGGATTATAACCTTTGATATTTATAATGAAATCATAAAATTCTCTATATACAGCATAAAAAACGGATAAATTATGCTTAAAAAAAGGAGCAAATGATTCTTTCATGTTTTTAATTTCATGAGGATTCATATTTGCATCGAAAAGCATTTTTAATTTACTTTTTGTAACTGAAAATGGTTCAGTAGCTTCAATCCCTTTTTCTTTATTATACCATACAAACTTTACAATTATTGTAGAACCCTTAATATCAATTAACTTTATTTCTTTATTATTAATTGTGTGGAAGAGTATCTTATTTTTCATAACATTAGGTCTTAGATACTCTAAAAAACTTTGATGCAAACTATCAAAAGTGCTATTAATCAATGAACTTTGATTTCCTTTAGAATTTTCTATAAAATTTGCTAATGCATTTTGGGATATGGTTTTAAAAACACCTGATATTACATCATATTGAACTACATTACTGCTGTTGGGTTTTAGCGGTTTTATTCCTTCAATAAAATCTTCATAAGCCATACTTTGATGAAATGTAGTAAAAACTATTAGTCCTTCATCAATTAAACGATCGTACTCTTTCTTTAAAATTTCTCTATCTTGGTTTAAATCAAACTTTGGATTGATGATTTCAATAGCTTTATTTATTATATGATAGGTTTTTCCTGTTCCTGGAGGGCCGTATAATATTTGATTTAACATTTTTGGAGATGTTTTAGGTAAAATATTCTGAGAATTATTAATTGAAATTGGAAATAATGTTTTCCTTATTGTTAGTATTTTTTTTAATCCTTTTTGAAAATCAATTTCTTTAATAATGTACTTATCTTTTAAATCATATTCTTCTAATAATTTTATTGCATAGTTTCTAAAATCAGTTATATAATTTTCTAAATTCTCCCAAATATCTAAGGTTTTAAATGATTTTGTACCATGATTATTTTTACTAAGATTGAGATTTATATGACTTGCAAGTTTCTTATGAAAGGTAACTTCATCTGGACTAAAATTCCCCTCTTTAAATGAAATTTCAATATAATTATTAAGTGAACCATCATCTTTAAAACTAACAACAAACCCAATAGTTTTTATTTTTCTTGCATTATCTCCTCTATTAAAAAGTGGAACATATATATAATCAGCCCCTTGAAACCATTGCCCCAAAGCTAATCTTTTTACGCCTTTAGATTGAACACTATCTCTCTGTCTTAAAGAGAATGTGAAATCAGGATTTTGTTTTTTAAATTCTAAAAGGTATTCTAGAATTTCATTTGATAATTTTAGAATTTTATCTTGAATTTTAGACATAATATTTTTAATCTTTTTTCTTAAAATTAAATTTCAGTCACCATAACCAAAATCTCAAACTTTTCAATATAAGATTTCGTGTTATTAGCTATCGATTTGTAAAATATTTTTCTCTTCTTTAACCTTACTTTGCTTATATCATATTATTATCAAACAAACTCTAAGGTAAATATTATGAAATAAAACTAATTTTAATTTACAATTTCAAACAACTCTCCATTCTCAATAACAAATTCCTGTCGTTTAGAAAGATTCGATTGAAATTGATCTAAAGTATTAAGTATATTATTTGATTTAGAATTTTGTTTACTAATTATTAGTTCAATAACTTCTGAAGTACTTGAAAGTAATTCTCTTTGATTTTCCTTTTCTGCTTTTTTACCCATAAACCAATCAAATTTACCAGTTTTGATTGAAGCTAATTCAATTTGTACATCACTCTTATTACTTCTCAAAAATTTTGAGCAATCTTGGTTTAGATTACTAAATGCCTCTTTTAAATTATTAATTAGTAATTCATTGTATTCTGAAGCATACTTAAACTCTAATAATTTACCTTGATAATACAACTCATGTAAAACGAGAAAATATTCCAAGTTTAATTCATTCTTTTCTGTTTTGTCGTTCTTAATGAGTTTAAAACTTTTTTTATAAAACTCAATCAACTCGATCGTCTGTCTGTTAACACTTATCAGATTGGTAAGAATAGCATTTTTATAATTTTGATTTTTTTCAATCAAAGTAAAATCTACATAAGCTTGTTGCAAAAAACAAACTATAGACTCAATTTTCGCCTGCTTTTTAATGAATTCTAATTCTAGTAAATCATCTAGTTTTTGATTAATTTGTTTAAGATTTTCGTTTATTTTATTCAAATAATGTTGTTTTATGATCACACCTGTAATATTAACAACAACTAAAGGTGCTGCTATAGCTAAATTTGAGACGTAGGCACCATGTTTTAAAATTTTACCGCCCTGCATAATTGCTGTACCTTGACCGTTTGCCATTTGCATTATGGGACCAGAAACTCCTTTTGGAAAAACGAAACGATACGAATTAGCCAAAACCCCATTGGAAACAAGATTTGGTATACTACCACCTAAATTTCTTAGAAAACTATCGGTATTGGCAGCAATTTTCTTTTTGTTTCCAATAGCTTTGGAATTAATTTCAAAGGAAAAGTTCTTGGTATTGATATCCAGCGGATCAACCAAATCAAAATTAAAAGTTTCATTTTGTGGTGGTACCAATTGCTCCTTCAGGAAAACCAATTCGGTACTAAGCTTGCCAATCTGTTCTTTTTGATTGGAAATCGTTTCTTCATTTTTTTGTAAGGCCAGCAACAGTTTTTCCTGAATTACTGTCTCCTTAGAGGTTAACTTCTCTGCAAGCAATTTTACATCTTCAATGTTTTGTTCCTGCTTGTCTAATCCTAATATTTTTTTTAGCCAGTTCATTTTATGAATTTGCAATTAGTAATGCTTTATGATAGTCGTATCTCTCTATTATTCTATTTATCATTTCCATTGCCGATTCTCTTTCCTGTGGTGAAACTCTATAATCTAAAGCAACACTTGTCAATTTATTTACAATAACTTTGTTTGAAATCCTCTTAATTCTTGCTTTTGCATAAAGAACATCAAACCTATTCAACTCACAAAAATCTATGGTATTTCTCCCTTTTATGCTATCGTCTTTTGGTTTGTAAATTAAATTTTCTTCGTGAATATGTTTGGAAAAAACATCAAAATGTGGATGAATAATATTAAAATTAGTTGAGGAATTCGGATAGTTATTGTAATTATCTATGTGAATGGCTTGATTAATTAATGTGTCCTTATCACTTTTTTTGGTATTACAACCATAGCAAGACAAACAT
>JAIXHM010000211.1 GCA_030145825.1 Flavobacterium sp. | reverse complement strand
CTCAATCAAGAGGAATTCGAATTGCGTATATTGATATGGAATACATTTTAGAGAAAGTTCCTAGTTATGCTGAAGCTAAAAACCAACTAGAGCAAAAAACTGTAAAATGGAAGCAAGATATTGAAGTTAAGAAAAATGAAATCAATAAATTAAAAGATAATTTAAAAACAGAAAAAGCTTTTTTAACCAAAGAATTAATTGAAGAGCGAGAAGAAGAAATTTCTTATCTAGAAAAAGAACTTTTAGATTATCAAGAAAAAAGATTTGGACCTAAAGGTGATTTAATCATTCAAAAAACGGTTCTAGTAAAACCTATACAAGATCAAGTATTTACTTCTATTCAAGATATTGCTGAAAAAAAGAAATATGATTTTGTTTTCGATAAATCATCTGATTTAACTATGCTTTTTGCTGCTCAACGTCATGATATTAGTGATTTAGTTATTAGAACTATTACAAGAGCAGAAAAAAGAGAGCAGTTAACCAAAAAGCAATTAAAAGAACAAGAAAACGAAGAAGCTCTTGAAGACATGCAAGATGAAAATCCTGCACTTGCAGAGAGACAAAAAATTCTTGATGAAAGAAAAGCAGCTAGAGAAAAATTACTTGCTGATAAAAAAGCAACTAGAGATAGTTTGATTGCAGCTCGTAAAAAAGAAATGGAAGAGAAAAGGGCTAAAACTCTAGAAGAAAGAAACAATAAAAAAAATGGCACGGTAATTGAAAATGAAGATACAGATGATGTTAAAGACAAAATAAAAAATAATGATGATGCCAATGGCGTAATCAAAGAAGAAGAAGATTCTGAGGCAAAAACTGAATTATCAGCTGAAGAGAAAAGACAAAAACTAGAAGAAGAAAAGCAGAAAAAAATAGAAGAACGTAAAAAAGCTCTCGAAGAAAAAAGAAAGAAAATACTTGAAGAACGAGAAGCTGCAAAAAATAAAAAAGAATAATTTAAAACAACCTTATATTAATTTAGAATAAACATGAAACAATTAAAAACTTTAGTTATTGCATTAGTAATGTTTGTAGGTGCACAAGCATCTGCTCAATCAAAAGTTGCTCATATTGATGTACAAGCTTTAATGACAAACATGCCGGAAATGAAAGCTGCTCAATCGCAATTAGACAAAATCAAAGAAAACTACGACAAAGAATACAAAACAATGGTTCAAGAGTACCAAACTAAAATGCAAAAATATGAACAAGAAGCTCCTACTGCTGGCGAAGCTTTAAACGAATCTCGTTCAAAAGAAATGCAAGAAATGGGTGGACGTATTCAACAATTCCAACAAAGTGTTCAAACGGACTTAGGTAAAAAAGAAATGGAATTATTAAAACCAATTTTAGAAAAAGCTCAAAAAGCAATTCAAAAAGTTGCTGCTGCTAAAGGTATTGATTACGTTTTAGATGCAACTACTGGTGGTGGTGTTTTAGTAGCTAATGGTCCAGATCTTTTAGCTGATGTTAAAAAAGAATTAGGTTTCTAATAAAAATAAGAAAACAATATTTTAAAACTGCTCATTTTACTAATCTAAAATGAGCAGTTTTTTTATACTTTTGTTTTATGAGTAATTCAAACGTAATTGGCCTTTTTGATTCGGGTGTTGGTGGAACTTCTATTTGGAGGGAAATCAATACTTTGTTACCAAATGAAAATACTTTGTATTTAGCTGATAGCAGAAATGCGCCATATGGTTTAAAAACTAAAGAAGAGATTATAGCGTTAAGCTTTAAAAACACAGAATTTCTTTTGGAACAAAATGCAAAACTTATTGTCGTAGCATGTAATACTGCTACTACAAATGCAATTAAAGAATTACGCGCAAAATATGACGTTCCCTTCATAGGAATTGAGCCCGCAATAAAACCAGCCGCAAATTCAACCAAAACACACACAATAGGTATACTCGCTACAAAAGGAACTCTAAATAGCGATTTATTTCATGAGAAGGTAAAAAACTACACCAATATCAAAATAATCGAGCAAATTGGCCATGGATTGGTACAACTTATAGAAAATGGAGATATTGAATCGGCTGAGATGATGGAACTTCTAGAAACGTATCTAAAACCAATGGTAGCACAAAACATAGATTATTTAGTTTTAGGTTGTAGTCATTATCCTTATTTGGTTCCTCAAATCAAGAAAATAATTCCGAGTTCAATTAAGATTATAGATTCGGGAGAAGCCGTTGCTAAACAAACCAAGAAAATACTTGAATTAAACGGAATTGCAAATACTTCTCAAGAAAAAGGTAAAAACGTATTCTATACAAATAACGAACCAAGCATACTAGAGAACATACTTGGTTTTCATCACAATGTATTTTATTTAGATTTCTAAACTATTCTTCTTTAAACCAAGAAGAATACATTACATAGTTATTTGATATTCTTTGTATTTCTCCGGCAAAATCACTTGCATTTAATTCTTTAACTTTTTTAGCAGGAATTCCAGCATATATAGTCCCGCTTTCCACAACTGTATTTTGTGTTACAACAGAACCTGCAGCAACTATTGAATTGCTTTCAATAACACAATTATCCATAACTATTGCTCCCATTCCAATCAAAACATTATCGTGAACTACGCAACCATGTACAATTGCATTGTGACCAATAGAAACATTATTTCCAATCACTGTTGGGTGTTTTTGATAAGTACAATGAATTACTGCTCCATCTTGAATGTTTACTTTATTACCAACAGTAATAGAGTTAACATCACCTCTAACTACAGCATTAAACCAAACACTACATTTTTCTCCAAAAGTTACATCTCCTACTATAGTTGCATTTTCTGCAACATAACAATCCTCAGGGATTTGAGGATATTTTCCGTTTACCGCTTTAATCAACATAATTAACTAGAAAAAAAAGTCCCGATAAATCGGGACAATATATTATTAAAATAATTTTTAATTTACAGCAGGACAGTTACAATCCCAAGCCTTATCTCTACAGAAGATATCGATACCTAAAGTAATTTGGTGAAACCCTCCGTTATCAAACTTAATATCGCCCATAATATGAGAATAAGTATAAGAGAACATAAATTGTTTATAATTAACACCAACAATTGGAGTAATCCATTGAAGTTTTTGCTCTTCTAAACCTCCGTTAGAATTATATTGACCACCATCGAAACTTCTTCTATAAGAAAGTCCACCCCAAAGACGACCAAAATCCATTCCTTTATAAACTTTCATATTTAAGTCAATTGCTTTTTCAGTTGTTTCTTCAGTATATTGAAACATAAATGAAGGCTCAAACAATAATCTATCTTCATCTCCAAAAACAGCACCAGCACTCCACAAATATTTTCTTAGATTATCTGATTCAACATCAGTATATAATTCTCTTTTATTAGCTAAGAAATTTTTAATGGTAAAGTGTGTAAAGAAATCTTGGTAAAAATAAGATGCTCCAAGATCAACATTAAAATAAGAATCTTTTGTAATAACTCCAGGAACAACATTTGGATCAAAAGGTTGATTAATAAAATCTGTACCATCTAAAACACTTTGAACAAATCCTGCGCTTAGACCAAAAGATAACTGATTTAAGTCAATTTCATTTCTTGAGAATCTTAAATGATGTGCATAAGTTAATTTAGCTCCTTTTTGAGAATGATAACCATTTTTGTCGTTAAATGCAATAATACCAACACCCGAAATACCATCCTCATCTAAAGCTGTATTAAAACTTAAGGTTTGAAGTGCAGGCGCATCTTCTTGCCCAAACCATTGTTGACGACCAGTTAATCTAACTTTTCCACAGTTAGACGCTCCTGCCATTGATGGGTGAATTAAATAATAATTATCGGATAAATAATCTGAGTAAACTGCAATACCTTCTTGCGAAAAAGAAACTTGTAGTATAAAAAAGGTGAAAATTAATAAACTTTTTTTAAGATTCATCATTGTAATTGTTAGCGATTATTGTCTAATTTTAAGAAAAATATTAAGACCTAATTCGCCAAAGATATAAATTTTTGTACAAGAAAAAATACATTATCATAAAGTTTTTTTAATATTAACATCAATCAATCCGATACTTGTATCTTTGCAAAAAAAATTATGTCTAGAATTGAAATAAAACCAACAAATAATCCAGCTATTGTTAAATTTGAAACAGAAG
>JAIXHM010000210.1 GCA_030145825.1 Flavobacterium sp. | reverse complement strand
TAATTTTCTTTGGAAGATGTAAAAACTGATTCTCACTATCCCAATGTAAATGATCCGAAATTGTTAATTGAACTTCATTGTTAGGACTTATACTTATGAAATCTATTATTGCTGGATGATCTACAGCCATTTTATTCTTTTTAATGTGATTTATTTCATCTGTTCGCTATCGCTCGAGTCTCCTTCTTCGAATTGACAAAATTGTGTTTAAACATAAAACTTCAAAAAAATCTACAATTCATAAACAACCAAACCACTTCTAAACTTAGGTTCGATGTAAGTACTTTTTGGAGGCATAATCAAATCGGCGTCAGCAATGGTTTTAATTTCATTAATATCAGAAGGATACAACATAAAACCAACAGCAAATTCGCCGCCATCAACAGCAAGTTTAATATCGGTAACAGGTTGTTTGCCGGAAATGTAATCGATTCTTTCGTCGTTACGTAAGTTACCAATATTTAAAATAGGTTGTAAAACCGTATCGTATAAAATTTGAGCATCAAGTTGGTTTAGCAACGAAGTGTTTTTGTCTAGAAAATTATTGTCTTTAAACGTTAAAGCATAAAAATTTCCATCTAAATACATTCCGAATTTTCCCTTTTTAGAAGGTTTCCAAAGTTCTTGTTCTTTTAATTCAATATTAAAGTTTTCTCCTAATTTTTCTAAAAATTGATCTTTACTAAAACCATTTAAATCTCGAATTACTCTATTGAATTCGTAAATTTTCACATTACTTTCAGCAATTAAGAAACTTAAGAAATAGTCCAAATTTGGATTGTTTAGATGTTGGTCTTGATTGTAAAGCAATTCAGCAGAAGCAGAACGATGATGTCCATCTGCAATGTATAAATTTGGAATATTTTCAAAATGTTGTTCAAGCCATTCGATATCACTTTCGGTATCAATTTTCCAAAGCGTATGCGTTTCTTTGTTGGTTGTTGAAAACGAATATAAAGGTTTGCTTTTTTTCTTTAACGAAATCCAAGTATTTAATTCAACACTATCAGGATATGTAATTAAAACAGGTTCGGTATTAAATCGTGTTTGATGTAAATAATCTTTAAACAATTCCACACGATATTGTAAAGTGTCTTCGTGTTTTTTAATGTAATTGTTTTGATAATCGTCAACCGAAGTTCCAGCTAAAATTCCAGTAAAAGAATTGGTTTTGGTTTTAATTTCGTAAATGTAAAAATTAGGTTTTTCTTCGGTAACAAAAACACCTTCACGTTTAAAATCTTGATATTTTAACGCCACACCTTTAAAACGTTTGTCCCAACTTGTTGTATGCGAATGCACATAAGCAGGATTGATAACATGCAAAAATGAATACGGATTGAAATTTAACCAAGCTGCTAATTCAGCCTGACTATAATCGTCGTAATTTCTACACGTTACCAAGGAAACTTTATCTTCAGCAGGACGAACTGCTTTAAAAGGAATGATTTTGGCCATAACCTGCAAGGTTTTTAAAACCTTGTAGGTCTAAATTAACTACAAGGAATTTTATTTAAATACCTACAAGGTTTTAAAAACCTTGCAGGAAATTATAATACTTACTTACTTACTAAATTGAGAAGCTACTTTTTCCGCTTTTTTACTTTCAGAATAATCGTAGAAGCCTTCACCCGATTTAACGCCTAATTTTCCAGCCATTACCATGTTTACTAATAGCGGGCATGGAGCGTATTTAGGATTTTTAAATCCGTTGTACATTACGTTTAAGATTGACAAACAAACGTCAAGTCCAATAAAATCCGCTAATTGTAATGGACCCATTGGGTGCGCCATTCCTAATTTCATTACTGTGTCAATTTCAGCTACACCACCAACACCGTTGTATAAAGTTTCGATAGCTTCGTTAATCATTGGCATTAAAATTCTATTCGCAACGAATCCAGGATAATCGTTAACTTCTGTTGGAACTTTTCCTAATTTAACAGATAAATCCATGATGATTTTAGTAACTTCATCAGTAGTATTATATCCACGAATAATTTCAACCAATTTCATAATTGGTACTGGATTCATAAAATGCATTCCAATAACGCGCTCTGGATGAACCACTGCAGCAGCAATTTGCGTAATAGAAATAGAAGAAGTATTGGTTGCTAAAATAACATTGTGGTCGCAAATATCACTTAATTGTTTGAAGATTTTTAATTTTAAGTCGATATTTTCAGTAGCTGCTTCCACCACTAAATCACAACCTACAACACCATCTTTTACATCAGTATACGTAATGATGTTGCCGATAGTTTTCATTTTATCGTCTTCGGTAATGCTACCTTTTGCCACCATTCTGTCTAAGTTAGTTGCAATAGTATTCATACCTCTTTCGATAGCCGCTTCTGAAATATCGATTAATTTTACTGTAAATCCTGATTGTGCAAATGTATGAGCAATTCCATTACCCATTGTTCCTGCACCTATAACTGCGATTGTATTCATTTTTTAACTTTTGTTTGTTTTATTTGAGTTTTAATTTTGTTTAATAATTTGTTTAAAGTTGTTTCAACTTTTGAACTAATTAAACCTTAAACTTTTTAAACTATTTTCTATTTTCCATTGATTCAATAATCATATATGCTACGCGTAATGCTTCCGTTCCATCTTCTAATGTAACAGTAGGAGTAGTGTTATTGTTGATAGCATCAGCAAAAGTTTCTAACTCGTCTAAAATAGCATTGTTAGCACTTACTTGTGGATTATCGAAATAGATTTGTTTTTTTACACCTTCGGCATTTTGAAGAATCATGTCGAAATCACCAGGAACTTCAGGAGCATCTTTCATTTTTACAACTTCACAAACTTTATCTAAATAATCAACAGAAATGTAAGCATCTTTTTGAAAGAAACGTGATTTACGCATGTTTTTCATGGAAATACGGCTTGAAGTTACGTTAGCAACACAACCGTTTTCAAATTCAATACGAGCATTTGCTATATCAGGAGAATCAGAAATAACTGCGACACCGCTAGCATTAACCGATTTTACTTTCGATTTTACTACACTTAAAATAGCATCAATATCGTGAATCATTAAGTCTAAAACTACTGGAACATCAGTACCACGAGGATTAAATTCGGCTAATCGATGCGTTTCAATGAACATTGGGTTTTCAATTTTATCTTTAACCGCAGTAAACGCAGGATTAAAACGTTCTACATGTCCCACTTGTCCTTTAACGTTATATTCTTTCGCTAAAGAGATAATTTCTTCGGCTTCTGCAACTGTATTAGAAATAGGTTTTTCAATAAAAATATGTTTACCGGCTTTAATAGCATCAACTGCACAATCAAAGTGAGATAGAGTAGGAGTTACAATATCTACAACATCTACAGCAGCTATTAATTCAGCAATGGTATCAAATTTTTTATAACCAAATTCGTTAGAAACTTTAGTAGCATTTTCTTCAAAAGGATCGTAAAACCCTACTAATTCATATTTTGAAGATTGATTTAATAATCTTAAGTGTATTTTTCCTAAGTGGCCTGCACCTAGTACGCCAACTTTTAACATATTGAATAGTTTTCAACAAAAATAGAAATAAATTGATAAAAATTCATTGATAATTGTGTTTTAGTTTTCTAATTTCGCAAGGAGTAATTTGTAGAAAATGTTAAAAGATACTTCAAAACATCAAGGGCTTCGAAATAAACTGGTTACACAACTAGAAGAGAAAGGTATTACCGATAAAAATGTGTTAGAAGCGATTCGAAATATTCCGAGACATCAGTTTTTAGAATCGAGTTTTGAAGATTTTGCTTACCAAGATAAAGCTTTCCCTATTGCAGCAGGGCAAACTATTTCTCAACCTTATACTGTTGCGTTTCAAAGTCAGCTTTTAGAAGTAAAAAAAGGCGACAAAATTCTGGAAATAGGAACAGGAAGTGGCTACCAATGTGCCGTTTTATGCTTAATGGGTGCGCAAGTTTTTTCGATTGAAAGACAAAATGAATTATTCAAAAAAACGTCTTTGTTATTACCTAAAATGGGAATTAGACCAAAGAAATTAATTTTTGGTGATGGTTATAAAGGTTTAGAAACAGAAGCGCCTTTTGATAGTATTATTGTAACCGCAGGAGCGCCATTTATTCCGCAACGGTTCAGGGCTCAATTAAAAATTGGTGGAAAATTAGTAATTCCTTTAGGTGAGGAGCAGCAAATTT
>JAIXHM010000209.1 GCA_030145825.1 Flavobacterium sp. | reverse complement strand
GAATTACAGTAATTTCACTACCAGTTGATTCATCTGTATAAGTAATAACTTCTTTTACTACGTAAACTTTTCTATCTGCATCTTGTTCAACAATTCCAACTTTTTCAATAGCTTCCACAAAATATTTAGAAGAACCATCCATAATTGGTAATTCAGAAGCGTTTAATTCAATAATTACATTGTCTAAATCGCACCCAACTAATGCCGCTAAAACGTGCTCAGGTGTTTGAATCATTACGCCTCTTTTTTCAAGATTTGTTCCGCGTTGTGTATTTACCACATAGTTAGCATCTGCTTCAATAATAGGTTGCCCTTCTAAATCTACTCTTATAAAGGTAAATCCATTATTAATTGGAGCTGGCTTAAAAGTCATTGTTACTTCTTGACCTGTATGAAGACCAACACCTTTTAATGAAATTTCACTTGCGATTGTAGTTTGTTTCACAGTTTTTGATTTTTTATTTTTTAAGTTTGTTTAGTTCGTCAACAATTTTTGGTAAATTTTTGAAATGCACAAATGATTTTGCAAAATCACCATAATTGAAAGCTGGACTTCCTTGCACTACTTCACCATCTTTTAAACTCTTACCAATACCAGATTGTGCTTGAATTCTAACTCCGTCACCAATTGTAATATGTCCTACAATTCCAACTTGTCCACCAATCATACAGTTTTTACCAATTTTTGTAGAACCAGCAATCCCTGTTTGAGAAGCAATAACTGTATTTTCACCAATTTCAACATTATGAGCAATTTGAATTTGGTTATCTAGCTTTACACCTTTTCTAATAATTGTAGAACCAAGTGTTGCTCTATCTACTGTAGTACAAGCTCCTATTTCTACATTATCTTCTATAATTACATTTCCAATTTGAGGTACTTTTGTGTAAGTTCCGTCTTCTTGTGGTGCAAACCCAAATCCATCTGAACCAACAATAGTCCCGGAATGAATGGTACAATTTTTACCTATTACAGTTTCAGAGTAAACTCTTGCTCCTGCAAAAAGAATAGTATTATCCCCAATTATTACATTGTCTCCAATAAAGCTATTTGGGTAAATTTTTACATTATTACCTATTACTACATTTTTACCAATGTAACAAAAACTACCTAAATATAAACCTTCTCCGTAAGTAACACCTTCAGAAATAACTGAGGGTTGCTCAATTCCTGATTTCATTAACTTAACCTGATTGTAATACTCTAATAATTTAGAAAATGCTGATTTTGCATCATCTACTTTAATTAAAGTTGTAGTTATTGCTTGTTCAGGTTCAAAAGTTTTATTAACAATGGTAATTGTTGCTTGCGTTGTGTATATATAATTGGCATATTTAGGATTAGCTAAAAAAGTTAGAGAACCTTCTGTTCCTTCTTCAATTTTTGCTAATTTATTAACTTCGGCTTCTGGATTACCTACTAAATCTCCTTCTAATATGCCTGCAATTTGAGCTGCTGAAAATTTCATTCAATAAAATTAAATTCTTATTTGTTGTTAATTCAACCTGACAAAAGTATAAAATTATATTAATATGTTAAGATTCCAAAATTTGTTTTGGAAAACATACAAAATATTTTGTTACGGGTTTAGATAACGCTTTTAAATGCAATTGATCTGAAGCTTCCACAACATCTTCAATGGTTTTGTCTTTCTTTAAAATCCTAATTGGTTCACCTTCTTTATTATAAGCCTGATTTTTTAAATTTCCTTTGAAAACAAAATATTCGCTTTCCTTTTCGGTAAGGTTACTTAAAGCCATTAATTTATTTCTATAATTTGTAATAAGTTCTTTATTTGGTTTATCATCAAACATATTAATTTTCAGTAAATAGCGATTAATTATCATTGTACACAATTTACTTAATACTTTATCTTGATGAAATTGCCACGATTTTATAGCACTTAAAACATCATAATCGTCTAAATAACTAAACTTTTGAAGTATTTGTGCATCAAACTCAGACAATGTAACTTTATTTTCTAAAAAATATTTTAAGGGTACACTAGCTTCAACAGAAACTCCTTTTTGAACCAATTCTTTTGCTCTTTTTAAAATTTTCGTTAAAATAAGTTCCGCTACAACAGATGTTTTATGAAGATAAGCTTGCCAATACATTAATCTTCTTGCTACTAAAAACTTTTCAACTGAATAAATTCCTTTTTCTTCAATAACTAAAACATCATCTTCAACATTCATCATTTGAATTAAACGTTCGCTATTAATGTTTCCTTCAGCAACTCCACTATAAAAACTATCACGTTTTAAATAGTCCATTCGATCCATATCTAATTGACTAGAAATCAATTGCAGCATGAATTTTCTATGATATTCACCTTTAAAAACTTTAATAGCTAAAGATAATTTACCATCAAACTCTTTATTCAATTGTTCCATAAACAACAAAGAAAGTTCCTCGTGATGTATTTCTTCTACAATACTATGCTCCATTGCATGACTAAAAGGTCCGTGACCAATATCGTGCAATAAAATAGCGATGTAAAGTGCATTTTCTTCTTCATTAGAAATTTCAACACCTTTAAAGCGTAAAGTTTGCACCGCTTTTTGCATAATATGCATACAACCTAAAGCATGGTGAAATCTTGTATGGTGTGCTCCTGGATAAACCAAATATGACATTCCCATTTGAGAAATTCTTCTTAGCCTTTGAAAATAAGGATGTTGAATTAAGTCGTAAATGAAAGAATTTGGAATTGTAATAAATCCGTAAATAGGATCATTAAATATTTTGAGTTTATTTGTTTGGCTCACAAGTTCTATTTTAGATATGCAAAATTAGTTAATTATTACTATCTTAACAAAAAAGGAAACTTTTTTTAATCAAAACGTTTCCAAAAAAATCAATTAAAATTATATAAAACTTTATACTAATTTTAAAACAAACATCGTTGTATAAATAGTAAATTGCGCTATTAAAAACTTAGAAGATACTATGACTCCAATAAAAATACTTTGGGTAGATGATGAGATAGATTTATTAAAACCTCACATTCTATTTTTAGAAAAGAAAAATTACGACGTAACTACATGCAATAACGGACAAGATGCAATAGAATTATTTGAAGAAAATAATTTTGATATTGTTTTTCTTGACGAAAATATGCCAGGTTTAAGTGGATTAGAAACGCTAGCCGAGTTAAAAGAAAAAAAATCTTCAGTTCCTGTAATTATGATTACAAAAAGTGAAGAAGAATATATAATGGAAGAAGCTATTGGTTCTAAAATTGCCGATTATTTAATTAAACCAGTAAATCCAAATCAAATCTTATTAAGTTTAAAGAAAAACTTAGATCATTCGCGTTTAGTTTCTGAAAAAACAACACTCGATTACCAAAAAGAATTTAGAAAAATTGCAATGGAACTTGCGATGGTAAATTCTTATGAAGATTGGGTAGAATTATATAAAAAGTTAATCTATTGGGAAATTGAACTTGAAAATATCGAAGATCAAGGAATGGTTGAGATTTTAGAAAGTCAAAAAACGGAAGCTAATGTTCAATTTGGTAAATTCATTGAGAAAAATTATGAAGATTGGATTCAAGACGAAGACGACGCTCCTGTTTTATCTCATCAATTATTTGGCAAACTTGTAGCACCCGAAATTCGTAAAAAAGACAAACCAATTCTTTTTGTTGTAATAGATAATTTACGTTACGATCAGTGGAAAGCTTTTGAAAGTATTGTAGGTAATCATTACAAACTAGAAAAGGAAGTGAGCTACTACTCTATTTTACCAACAGCAACTCAGTATGCTAGAAATGCCATTTTCTCTGGATTACTTCCTTTAGAAATGGAAAAAAAATTTCCTCAATATTGGAAAAACGATACTGATGAAGGCGGAAAAAACTTATTTGAAGGAGAATTTTTATCCGAACAATTAAAACGTTTAGGTTTAAACATTAAACAAGAATATTATAAAATTACAAACAATAAAGATGGTAGAAAACTTGTTGAAAACTTTAAATCTTTAAAAAACAACGATTTAACTACAGTGGTTTACAATTTTGTAGACATGCTTTCTCATGCTAAAACAGAAATGGATGTTGTAAAAGAATTAGCTTCAAATGATAAAGCTTATCGTTCATTAACATTAAGTTGGTTTAAAAATTCTCCATTATTAGAGTTAATACAATTAGCCCAACAAAATGGTTTTAAACTAATCTTAACAACAGATCACGGAACCATCAATTGTAAAAATCCAAGTAAAGTAAT
>JAIXHM010000208.1 GCA_030145825.1 Flavobacterium sp. | reverse complement strand
ATTTTCAATAAGTACTACGCACAACAGCGGTTAAAAAAAATGGCTAGGTCAAGAATTTCCCGAAAATTCTCCGAATTTTCTAAATTTTGTCTATTTTTGGTTTGGCTTGGTTTTGGCTCACGCCACTGAGAGCAAGCCGCAGAACGTTGTGCATAATATTAAAAAAATGCGAAAGATACTTTTTGGAATTATAATTTTAGGGCTTTTTGCATCATGCAAATCACAATATTCAACTTCTGAATTAAAAAACAACTTTACAGAAAGTGAAATTCAAGATTTGAACAAAATCAAAGAATTCTTTATTAGCGAAACCTGTATAATTTCTGAAAACGACTTTAAAGATTGCTTTAAAAATATTCCGCATGATTATTTACAAGCTTATGGAAATGTTTTTTGGGAAAATGTAAACTTTGAAAAACAATCAGAACTATATAACCAAATATCAAAATCAACTTTTGATAAAATTTGGTCATTTTGTCCAACAACTTACCGAACTGAGCCTGAAAAAAAATTTAAAACACTTTGCGCAATATCTGGCGGAAAATATACTGACTACTTAATTGAATTCGGGAAAAAAAATATACGAATTGCCGAATATGCTAAATCAATAAATGATTCTGGTGATTTTAGCAGTCTTGATTTAACAACATGGGAAATTTTAAACAATAGAAAATATTTTAATTTAAATGACCCAAATATTCAATTAATATTAGCAATTCACTTCTTGACATTAAACGACCAATTAAAAAGAAAAGAAGAATTGACTAAATAAATACTATGCACAACAGCGGTTAAAGTAAATGGCTTGGTCAAGTATTTCCCGAAAATTCTCCGAATTTTCTAAATTTTGTCTATTTTTGGGTTGGCTTGGTTTTGGCTCACGCCACTTTCTTTAGCCGCGGACCGTTACAAGTAATTTTGTAACAAACTAAACGTAGAATATTCCGAAGTATTTTAAAAAAGGATAATGTTACTGCTTTAACCAAACGGCTTAACAAATCCTTTTCAACCGTCAGTTTGCAAACTGAAAAGGTTTAAATTACAATTATGAAAAAAAATTCAATTAAAAGATTTTATTTTTTAGTCATTGCTCCATTCTTACTCTTAAGTAGTTGCTTAAATGAAGATGCGCTAGAAAAAGTTTCTCACAAACACAAACACAGGTTCAATCAGGAAATTGTTTCATTGAGCAAAGTAAATCATATCAAACCACATGTCGATAACTTTGTTCAAAAGCATGTTTCTAAATCTTCTTCTACAGACCATTTAGACTTAAATGAAGATAGGCTTTTAGTTTTAAGCGATACACAAACAAATTATGTTAGTTATTCTATTGGTATCAATAATACTATTCCAGCTAATCAAGACTACTTTTTCGATAATCTTCACGTTATTGAACAAGACCAGATTGTTATTGATAATTTTATTTATAGATGGATTCCTGATAACCCATCCGAAATTTTTAACCTTAAGACTTTTAGTGGTAAAGTTCAAAAATACGATTTAGATTATCAACTTCAAGCTGAAAGTATTTTTTTAAATGGTCAAATACAAACAAATAAAGTTCAAATAACTTGCGTTTTTATTGCATTTTGTACATGTTCAGGTGTACCTTCTTATTGCGATTGCACACAGCCATCATGTCCTACAGTATTTGGCAACTACTGCAATACTGGAGGTGGTGAAGGTGAAGGTGAAGGTGAAGGTGGAGATGGCTTTAGTGATGGTCTTGGTGGTGAAGGTGGCGGCGGTGGTTCTAGTAATGATGAACAAAATGACGATAATATTGGTGAAAATGGAGATCCTTTACACCCAGTAATTCCTCTAGAACCTTTAGAAGCGGAAGCGTTAACTCCTTGCGAAACATTAAAAGAACAATCTGTAAACAATACTGAATTTGCACAAAAAATTGACAGTTTAAAACAAAGAGTATTATCAACAAATCCAAGTCCTGCCACTACCGAAACACTTATAAATGTTTCAAGAATTGGTGAAGAATATAGTTATGATGTTTCAAACAGCGTTAGTGTTGGTGGTGGTTTAACAATGGTTACAGGTAGCTTTTCAAACAGATGTGTGGCAACCATACACAACCACCCTATTGGAAACATACCAATTTTTTCCTATGCAGACATTGTAAATTACTATGATAATTATAACTTTGTAACTCCATCTAGAAAAAATGAATATACCGATTATTTAGTTTGTTTTAATGGTACAACTTATGCCTTGCGTATGGAAAACGTAACTGCCTTAAACACGCTTTTTGCTGGATTAGATTTAAACACAGCACAAGGGAGAAAAGATGCGGAAAAAGAAATAGAAAAAATTCAAAAAAAACACGGTCTAAACACCAACCAAATTTATGACCAAGCCATGGCAGAGGAGTTATTTATGAATGTTATAAATGATGAAAAATTAGGTGGAGGCACCTCTATAAATTTATATCGAAAAGATGCTGATGGTTGGGGAAAATTAGTAAAAAACGGAACTACAATAACAAAAGAGCCTTGTCCACAATAATTTAAAAAAATTAATAACATGATGACATTAAAACAAAATACAACATTAGTTGTGCTAACAATTTTGTTAGTAAATTTATTTAGTTGCAAAGCACAAACTAATACCATAAATATTACAGAGCATTGCAACAATAATACATTAAGTGATACAGACGGCGAACTGTATTTAAAAGACATCAACAATTTATATGCAAACTACGTTGGCACTTGGAAATGGCAAGAAGGTAATAGAGAATTTATTTTAACTCTAATAAAACAAACAAAATATCATTACAATCAAAGGATTAATAACTATTTTGAAGATAGAATTGTAGGTTATTATATATATAAAGAAAACAACGTCGAGCTCATTAATACTTCAAATGATGATATAACAATATTTAGTCCAAATGTTGATTATAAATTAGATTGTCATTCCGTATTATCTGGCAGCATAAAAGATATCTTAAAAAACAAAATCTATGATTCTTGGTTTGAGATAGTCTCTCCAACTCAAATTAGGTTAAAAGCTAAAGAGAGAGAATATATAAGATTCATAAAAGAAGGTATGCCAGTTCCTCCACCAATTCACTATGGCACGAGCTTCCCTTTAGAAATGATCTTAATTAAACAATAAAAACTACTTGTAACATTGTATATATTCAATAGCGGCTTTTATTTCAAAATAAAAGTCGCTTTGTTTTTGCAAAGTTTGATGTTAATAAAAACTTTAGTACTTTTATTCCGCTACTGCAATATATACAAGAACCGTTGTAAAACATTTTAAAAAAAACGAATGATTAAACAAATCACATTTCTAATTCTGACATTTTTAAGCATTAATGTTTTCGGACAAACTGCGGAGGAATTAAACGAACAATCAAAAAAGCTTATAGAACAACAAAAGTTTGAAGAAGCAATACCGCTTTTAAAACAAGCAGCTGAATTAGGAAATGCAGAAGCACAGTATAATTTAGGTTACTGTTATCGTGCAGGAGCTGGCGTTGAGCAAAATACTGAAAAGGGAATTGAATGGTTTGCCAAATCTGCTGAACAAGGATTTAACGATGGACTTTATCAAATGATGATGGCTTATGGAAATGGAGACGGAGTTAAACAAGATTATAAAAAAGCATTTGAATTTGGACTAAAGTGTGCCGAAAATGGAGATGGAACTTGTATGTGGAATGTTATCAACTGCTACTATTCAGGAATGGGAGTTGAAAAAAATATGGATAAAATGTTGGAATGGGCAACCCGACTTGGAAAACTTGAAAACCCAGAAAATTTGACAAAAAGCGGTTACATAACTTCAGTTAGATTACAGCTTGCCCAAATGTACAGAGATGGTGGTGAATTAGAAAAAGACCTTTTTAAAAGCTATCAATGGTTTTTAATATTCAATGAATTTAAAAGAGACTTCTCTTACATTCAACAGCAACAGATTGTAAAAGAAATACGAGAATTAGAAACTAAACTGACTTCTGACCAAAAAGCAAACGGACAAAAAGAAGCAGAAAAACTATTAGGAAGACCATTGAAAAATATGGAAAACTTATACAAAGCTGAATTATAAAAAAACGTTTTACAAGAGCGGTTTGCTTCAATGGCTATTTCACTATCTTTCCTTTGTTAAGTCAACTGTAAATAGAATGTTGTTTAATATTTTAGGGATATTTCAATATAATAAATCGGTTTTTAGTAATCACACAGCTCTCATAACAATAGGGTTAGTAAAAACAAAAGGAACTGTTCGAATACAAAAAAACAT
>JAIXHM010000207.1 GCA_030145825.1 Flavobacterium sp. | reverse complement strand
ATGTGTTGGTAAACCATAAGGCAAAAGTAATTGTTCTAAAGAAACACGGTGCACTTTCGTAAACCGTCTTTTCTCTTTCTTCTTGTCTCTTTTCTCTAATTAAGAATTCATAATCGATTCAATTTCTTCAACTGTAATAGGAATATTTTTCATTAAGTTAAATGGTTCTCCAGAAGGTTGAATTACTACATCATCTTCAATTCTAATTCCAAATTTTTCTTCTGGAATATAAATTCCTGGTTCAACAGTAAACACCATATTAGCTTCCATTGGTAAATGCAATAATCCATAATCATGCGTGTCTAATCCCATATGGTGAGATGTTCCATGCATGAAATATTTTTTATAAGCTGGCCAATCTGGATTTTCATTTTGAACATCTGCTTTGTCAATTAAGCCCAAACCTAATAATTCAGAAGTCATAATTTTACCTACTTCAACATGGTATTGTTTCCAATAATTTCCAGGAACTAACATTTTTGTTGCTTCATCTTTTACTCTTAAAACTGCATTGTAAACCGCTTTTTGTCTATCTGTAAAACGACCCGAAACTGGAATGGTTCTTGTCATGTCACTTGAGTAATTTGCATATTCTGCACCAACATCTAGTAATAATAAATCTCCAGCTTTACATTCTTGATTGTTTTCAATGTAGTGCAAAACATTTGCATTATTTCCAGAAGCAATAATTGGTGTGTAAGCAAATCCTTTTGAACGATTTCTTAAAAATTCATGCGCAAATTCAGCTTCAATTTCATATTCCATTACTCCAGGTTTAACAAAGTTTAAAACTCTTCGAAAACCTTTTTCAGTAATATTACAAGCTTGTTGAATTAAATCTAATTCTTCTTGTTCTTTAATAGAACGTAATTTTTGAAGAATTGGATTCGATTTTTCAACTTTATGCGCTGGGTATTCATTTTTCCACCATTTTACAAAACGAGCCTCACGTGTTTCAGTTTCAATTGATGCTCTGTAATGTTCGTTGGTGTTAATATAAATTGTATCGGCATAAGCCATTACTTCTTTTAATGTTTTATGGAAATCTTGTAACCAAATTACTGTTTTGATACCACTTACTTCAAAAGCACGTTCTTTAGTTAATTTTTCTCCTTCCCAAACTGCAATATGTTCGTTCGTTTCTCTTAAAAATAAAATTTCTTTTAAGTGTTCATACGGTGCATCAGGAAACAATAATAAAATACTTTCTTCTTGATCAGCTCCACTTAAATAGAAAATATCACGATGTTGCGCAAATGGTAAAGTACTATCGGCACTAACAGGGTAAATATCGTTAGAATTAAAAACGGCAACGCTATTAGGTTTCATTTGAGCCGTGAACTTTTTTCTATTTTTAACGAATAAATCACGGTTTATTTGATGATATTTCATTGTTTTGAATTTTTTGTGTTCCAAATTTAAAAAGAATGTATCGAAAAGCTGTTAAAGGAAATGAAAAATTTGAATTAAAATCAAGATTTGATTAATTTGGTAAAAATTTCAATTGATGAAAAAACTACTTTCTTTCGTTATCCTTTTTGTAACATTTTCAATAAATAGTCAAATTATTGATGTTTCCGATGTAAAGTTTCAAAATATTGGGCCAACAATTATGAGTGGACGAGTTGTAGATTTAGCGGTTAATCCCGATAATCCTACTGAATTCTATGTAGCCTATGCTTCAGGCGGACTTTGGTATACTAATAATAACGGAACCAGTTTTCAACCCATAATGGACACGGCACCAACATTAAATTGTGGTTCGGTAACTGTAAATTGGAAAACAGATGAAATTTGGGTGGGCACAGGTGAAGTGAATGCTTCTCGTTCATCTTATGCTGGAATTGGTTTATTAAAATCATCAGATAAAGGTAAAACATGGCAAAATTTAGGGTTGCAAGATTCGCACCATATTTCAAGAGTTTGGGTAAACCCAATCAATTCTAATGAAATTGTTGCTGCTGCTTTAGGTCATTTATATACTAAAAATGAAGGGAGAGGAATTTTTAAAACTATCGATGGTGGAAAAACTTGGAATAAAACGCTTTTTATAAGCAATAAAACAGGAATTATAGATTTGCAAGTTGTTCCTGATAATCCTAAAATTATGTTTGCAGCTTCTTGGGAAAAGGATAGAAAAGCTTGGAATTTCAAAGGAAATGGAAAAGAATCAGCGATTTATAAAAGTGAAGATAGCGGGGAAACTTGGCAATTAATTTCAACTGAAAATTCTGGATTTCCTAATAATGACGGTGTTGGCCGAATTGGTTTAGCGGTAGTTAATGAGAATATTATTTATGCGGTTGTTGATAATCAAAACAATAGGCCAAATGCAAGTAAAGAGAAGCCAAAAGATGCTAATGCAGCACTTTTTGATACTGAAGTAATAGGGTGTGAATTATATAAATCTATAGATGGTGGAAAATCTTGGAACAAAACTCATCAAGACTTCATAGATGATATGTATTATTCTTATGGATATTATTTTGCAAATATTACAGTAAATCCAAATAATGAAAATCAAATTTACATTGGTGGTGTTCCCTTGTTAAATTCAACAGATGGAGGAAAATCTTTTGAGATGATTAGTAAGGAAAATGTTCATCCAGATCATCATGTAACTTGGGTTAATCCTAAAAATCCCAATCATATTATTAATGGGAATGATGGCGGTGTAAATATCACATACGACAATGGTAAACATTGGATAAAATGTAATAATGAAGCAGTCGGGCAATTGTATGCAGTTCAAGTAGACAATCAAGAGCCTTACAATGTTTATGGAGGTTTACAAGATAATGGTGTTTGGATGGGGCCAAATAATTTCGAACAAAATGTCGCTTGGCATCAAGATGGAAAATATTCATATCAAGAATTAATTGGTGGAGATGGAATGCAAATTCAGATAGATAATAGAAATTCAAATATAATTTACACTGGATTTCAGTTTGGAAATTATTTTAGAATTGATCGAGAAACTAATGATTTAAAGAAAATTACTCCTAAATTACCTAAAGACTCAAAAGAAGAACCATTTCGATTCAATTGGCAAACACCTATTTTGTTGTCGAGTCATAATCAAGATATCTTGTATTTAGGTTCTAATTTTCTACATCGTTCAATGGATAAAGGAGAAACTTGGGAAAAAATTTCTGAAGATTTAACCAATGGAAAAGTGGAAGGTAATGTTTCTTTTGGTAGCATCACAACTATTTCGGAAAGTCCATTGAAGTTTGGGTTAATTTATGCCGGAACTGATGATGGAAATGTTCATGTCACTAAAAATGGAGGAGCAACTTGGGAGAAAATTAATGCAAATCTTCCTAAAAGTTTATGGGTTTCAAGAGTTGTAGCGTCCACTCATAAAAAAGAACGCGTTTATGTAACACTTAATGGTTATAGAAATGACGATTTTAAAAGCTATGTATACGTTTCGGAAAATTTTGGTATAACTTGGAAACTGATTTCAAAAGGATTAGATGCTGTAGTAAACGTGATTTATGAAGATAATTTTAATGAAAATTTACTTTATGTAGGAACTGATAATTCTTTGTTTGTAACTTTGAATAGAGGTGATGATTGGTTCGATTTTTCTCAAGAAATGCCAAATGTTCCTATTCATGATCTTAAATTACAAGCGAATTCAAAAGAGTTAATTATTGGAACTCACGGTCGTTCTATATATAAAGTTGATGTTTCTAAATTAGAAAGTTTGAATTCAGAAAATTTAGAAAAAACTTTGTTTTTGTTCAAGATTGATGATATAAAACTATCAAAACATTGGGGAAATAAAAATTATAGTTGGGAAGATTTTTTTGAACCAAATGTAGATTTTTGGATATATAGTAATATTGAGAAACAATCGAAGTTTGAAGTTTTAGATAGTAATAATAAAGTGATTTTTTCGGAAAATGTCTCACTAAAAAAAGGGCTTAATAGAGTTGCTTATAATTTAACTTATTCTAACAAATATTTAGGTAAAAATCATAAGCTAGTAAAAGCCAAAAACGGAAAATTTTATTTAGTTCCAGGAAATTATAAATTTAAAATTGAAGCTGAAAAAATAGATTTTGAGATTACAAAGTCAAAATAAACAGTTAACTAAATTGGTTTTAGAAAAGTTTCCTAAATTCTATTTTAAACTTTAATTATTTGCCGAATAATCAAGAAATTTATAACTTAAAATTTGCTAAATATGTATATATGATTTTGTAATACTTTGTAATCGATTGATTTTATTTGGGTTAAACACATTTTAAATTCATTATAAATTAGAACTAAAAGGTTGTAGTGTAAATG
>JAIXHM010000206.1 GCA_030145825.1 Flavobacterium sp. | reverse complement strand
ATGTTGCTACGGCTGCACATGTGCAACTAGCTTTAGAACACGATATTGACGTTTTATGGATTGGAGCACGTACAACTGTAAATCCATTTGCGGTGCAAGACGTTGCAGATGCGTTGAGAGGAACTGATAAGATTGTCTTATTGAAAAATCCAGTTATCCCAGATTTATCTTTATGGTTGGGTGGATTAGAACGATTATATAATGCCGATATTAAAAAATTAGGGGTTATCCATAGAGGTTTCTCTACCTATGAAAAAACAAAATATCGTAACAATCCAGAGTGGCAAATTGCTATTGAATTACAAAATCGTTTCCCTGATTTACCGTTGATTTGTGATCCATCTCATATTACTGGAAAAAGAGACATGATTCAAGATGTTTCGCAACAAGCATTAGATTTAAATTTTGATGGATTAATCATTGAAACACATATAGATCCCGATAATGCTTGGAGTGATGCCGCACAACAAGTAACCCCAACCACTTTAAAGCAAATTTTCAAAGATTTAAAAGTTCGTAAAGAAACTGATGAAGCAGATGATTACAACTCGCGATTAGCTAAATTGAGAACTCAAATTGATGAATTTGATGAAAAAATATTAGAGATTTTAGGTGGAAGAATGAAAATTGCAGACCAAATTGGTTTGTTAAAAAAAGAGAAAAACGTAGCCATTTTGCAAAATAAACGATGGAACGAAATTTTAGGAAAAATGATACTTGATGGAGAGAGTAAAGGGTTAAGCGAAGAATTTGTACTTCAACTATTTAAAGCTATACATCAAGAAAGTATTAATCATCAAGAAAAAGTTTATAAAAAATAAAAAAGCCCATATGGGCTTTTTTTTATTGTTTTACTCTTTTAAAAATATAACGAGTAATAAAATACCTTTTCTAGAGTCACTTTCAAACGCACTACTTATAAAGGCTAAATCCAAGCTTTCTTCAATCATTATGCTTGTTTTCAAGAAACAACGGCTTCATTAGTAGCAATGTTTTCAAAACGAATTCCATCTAAATTATAGAAAATCAAAAGTTGGTTTCTTCAAATTTATCAATTTTTAGATCTCTACGGTAACTCTTGTTTCGACCTTCATCATGCTTAGGGGTGTAATCTTGTACTTCTTCTGCAGAAATTAATCTATATTTTCCACATTGGTTTGGTATAATAGATTCTACACTTATTATTGCTTTGTATTCTAAAATATGAATTTCTTTCGACAAAAAACTTAAAAAAGCAATTAGGATAGAAGGCACATTTTTTTATTTTATGTTTTTTAAAGTTCTTTAAAAGCAAGAATTTTTATTGATTTTTAAATATTTAAGTGTTTCGTTTCTTGTTAATTAGTTATTAATCAAAATGTTGAATTTTCAATTGATATGTGTCGAAAAAAATAACGATTTAAGAATTGTTTTTATTGTTTTTTTTTGTAATATCGCCGTTAAAATATTATCCAAATCACATGAAAAAACGTTTGTTAATTAGTTGTTATTTTTTATTTTCTCTTATTGTATTTTCCCAAAACAAGATTGAAAATATCGACTTAATTTATGGTCAAGAACTTCCAGATGATGGGCAGAAAATTGTTAAAATTGTTGGCGAAACTGGAGGGAAAATCTATGCTCTTGCATTGAAAGGAAAATCAAATTTTTATATTAAAACTTTTGCTTCAGAAGACATGAAATTGTTGTCTTCAAAGTTGATTCAAATTCCAGAATTAAAAGATAAGGATGTTGATTTTGAAGAAATTTTTTTATTAAACGACCGATTATACGTTGTTGGAAGTGTTTACGATAATAAGAATAAGATATTTAATTTAACTGCAACAGAAGTAGACGAAAAAGGAGTGTTAAGTAAAAACTCGAAGGTATTATTTAATGCTGAAGTGGCAAAAAAATCAAGAAGAGGGGATTTTTATTACAAAGTCTCACCTGATGAATCTACTTTATTGGTTATGCATACTTCGCTTTTTTCAAAAGAAGATGCCGTTAAATATGATATAAAATTATTTGATAAGGAATTAAACACACTTTTTTCAAATGTTGAAAAAGTAAATTTTGATGATTCTAAGAAAGACTATGAGTTTACAATATCTGATTTTGAAGTAAATTTTCAAAACGATGTATTTTTGGTAATCAATGAAAGTTATAGAGATTCAAAAAAGAAAGAGCAAGTTGAAAAATTTGAAGTTTTTACTTTTAAAGCTTTAAACAGCTACAAAAAAGAAGTTGTTAAAATTGACGTAAAAGGTAAAGAAATAATCAACTGTTCTTTATTGTCAACAAATAAAAACACTTTAAAGTTAGTTGGTTTTTATTCAAGTGTTAGAGACAACGGAAAAGCTAACAAAGAATTAAAAGGTGTTTATAATGCAACAATTAATCTTTCAGATAATTCTGTGTTAATTACTAAATTCAATGAATTTGATTTAGCAACTAAGGTTAAATTAATCGGAGAGAGAAGAGCTAAAAAAGGAAAAGATGTAAAACCATTATATAACATACATTCAATAATTGAAAAAAATGATGGAGGACTAATGGTTCTTTCTGAATATCAATTAGTTTATGTGGGTAGAACACAAGGAATTGGTCCTTTAGGAGTTACTCCAGTAACATATACTAAAAACGAGATTATTGTTACTTCATTAAAGGCAGACGGGTCTCATGAATGGAGTAATGTAGTACCTAAAGAACAATCAGCTACTGTAAGTACACTTTCTCTAGGCTTAGGTTTTGCTTCTTCGAATGGTTCATTTACAGTGGGGGGATCAATACAAATTCCATTAACTCAATTAGGAAGTGGCCCAGAATATTTAGGAGCAATTCCAGTTTACAATAATGGAAAATTAAGTGTTTTAATAAATGACAATGTTAAAAACAAAGGAATTATAGATATTGAAGAAATAAAATCATTAGGAAATTATAATAATGCGGTTCCTGCTTTATTTGAGTTTGATGAAAACGGAAAAATGTCTAGAAAAGACCCAGAAGAAGTCATTAAAAATGAACTTGTTTTAAGACCTGGTGTATATTACAGAAAATATGAAAATGAATTTATTGTTTATTCATCAAGAAAGAAAAAGGATAAATTAGGTAGATTGATACTTAAGTAATATTTTGGCCCTCAATTGAGGGCTATTTTTTTGCCTAAAATTGTATATTTGTTGCATGACAGGAATTGTTTATAAATCTACCGGAAGTTGGTATTTAGTTAAAACTGATAATGATGAACTTTTTAATTGTAGAATTAAAGGTAAGTTTAGAATTAAAGGTATTAAAAGTACAAACCCAATTGCGGTTGGCGATATAGTAGATTTTGAGTTAGACAAATCTTCAGATGAGGTTTACGGAGTAATTCATAATATTCACGAACGAAAGAATTACATCATCCGAAAATCTGTAAACTTATCAAAGCAAACCCATATTATTGCTTCAAATATTGATGTAGTTTTTTTATTGGTCACAATCAATAATCCGGTAACGACAACAAGTTTTATAGATCGTTTTTTAGTTACTGCTGAAGCTTATGGTATTGAAGCAGTTTTAGTATTTAATAAAATTGATACGCTCGACGAAGTTTCAATAGATGAACAATTGTACCTGCAAGCAATTTATTCAGAAATTGGCTACCAATGTTTACGTGTTTCTGCAAAAGAAGAAAAGGGGATTGATTCTTTAAAAGCACTAATGAAAGGCAGAGTTTCTATGTTTTCGGGACATTCTGGTGTAGGGAAATCTACTTTAGTAAATGCTTTGGAACCAAATTTAAACTTAAAAACAGCTGAAATTTCAGAACAACACCAACAAGGTCAGCATACCACAACTTTTGCTGAAATGTTCGATTTAGAATTTGGAGCAAAAATAATAGATACACCTGGAATTCGTGGTTTTGGAATGGTAGACATGGAACCAGAAGAAATTGGTGATTATTTTCCTGAATTCTTTGCTTTAAAAGAATATTGTAAATTTAATAATTGTTTGCATAAAGAAGAACCTCATTGTGCAGTTAAAGAAGCGTTAGATAATGATGAAATTGCTTGGTCACGTTATCAAAGCTATTTGCAAATCCTAGAAGGTGATGATGAAATATACAGAAACGACGCTTACAAAAACCTCTAATTTTTAAGACACACTTTTTTTTTAGCCAAATTAATGTATTTTTGCTTTTATGAAAGCAGTAGTTCAAAGAACGTTAGAGGCTTCTGTGACTATAAATAATATCAAAGTTGCTTCTATAACTAAAGGTCTATTAGTATTAATAGGTATTGAAGATGCAGATACTAAAGAAGATATCGATTGGTTAGCATCTAAAATAATTAAC
>JAIXHM010000205.1 GCA_030145825.1 Flavobacterium sp. | reverse complement strand
TTATTATTACCGAGGCGTTTTTGCGAAAGCACTTGAAAATTACTTGGAGGCTGCTAAAATTCAAGAAAAAATAAAAGATGAAGAAACTCTCGCTAAGACATTAAACAACATTGGTTTAATTTATCGAACCAAAAACAACAATCAAAAAGCATTAGAATACTTTTCTAAATCGTTAAAGATTAAAAAACGATTAAATGATAAAAAAGGTGTTTGTTACACCTATAGTAATATCGGTATTATTCATCAAAACCAAAAACATTGCGATAGCGCGTTATGGTATGCCAATGCTTCCTATAATTTATCTGAAGAATTACAAAGTCCATTTGACATTGGAACTTCATTAGTAAATATTGGCGAAGCTTACTTTTGTTTAGAAAATTATAAAGAAGCTAAAAAATTCTATTTAGATGCCGAAAAAATATTAATTAAAAATACTGACGAAAATACATTAGCTTTTTGCTATAAAGGCTTAGGAAATGTGTTTGAAAAAGAAAACAACCTAGAAAAAGCACTTGAATATTACGAAACAGGAATTCGATACGCTAAAGCTACCGAACGCAATGAACTTTTAAGTGATTTATATCGTGCTGTTTTTGAAATCGAAGAAAAATTACAACATCCAGAAAAAGCCTTAAACTATTACAAGTTGTATTCCCAAATGAAAGATTCGGTTTTTTCAATAGAATCGAACAGAAACTTAAATGAACTAGAAATTGTATACGAAACCGAAAAAAAGCAGCAACAATTAGACGAACAAAAAGCAGAGCAAAAACGATTACACAATTACATTATTGCTTTGGGGTTAGTTCTACTAATTGTCATTTCAAGTATTTATATTGTAAACAAACAAAGACGAAAATTAGCCAGCCAAAAGAAAATTCTAGAGACGTTGGTAGATGAAAAAAACACGCTGTTGAAAGAAACACATCATCGTGTAAAAAATAACTTTCAAATAGTTTCGAGTTTATTGTATTTACAATCGGAAAGTTTAGAAAATAAAGCTGCTATTGACGCTATTAGAGAAGCACAAAATAGAGTGCGTTCCATGATTTTAATTCACCAACGTTTATATAACAGAGATGAAATAATTGGGATAAATGCACAAGAATACATAACCGATTTAATTAATGATTTAACCGAATATCAAGCCATAAAAATTGAAAATTTAAAAACAGAAATTTCAGTTGAAAATCTAGTTTTTAATGTAGATACAATTACTCCAATAGGATTGATTGTAAACGAACTAGTAACCAATATTATCAAGCATGCTTTTGATGACAATTTTAAGAATCCAATAATAAAAGTTGAATTAAAAAAACAAGATGAAGAAGTCATTCTTATTGTTTCTGACAACGGAAAAGGATTAATTAAAGAACCTAATCCTGATTCATTTGGAATAAAATTAATACACTCTTTGTCAAAGAAATTAAAAGGAAAAGTTACTTTTACAAACGAAAACGGAACAACAGTTACAATAATTATGAAACGTTTTACATTAGTATAATGAATAGAATTTACATAGTAGAAGACGAACCTTTAATTGAGCAAACAATTGAAACAGCTCTAAAGAAGTACCATTATCAAATTGTGGGTGACGCTGATAATATTGAAGATGCATACTCCGAAATTTCAGAAATAAGACCAAGCTTAATCCTTTTAGATATTACCTTAGAAGGAAAAGGAGATGGTATTGATTTAGCAAAAAAACTTGATACCGAATTAAAGATTCCTTATATCTTTATTACTTCTTTGTCTGATCCTATGACAATTCAACGCATAAAAGAATGCAATCCGGTAGGCTATATTGTAAAACCTTTTACAGAAGAAAACTTATTGGCAAACGTAACTTTAGGATTATTCAAAAAAAATACAGAACAACCTAAAATAGAGCCCGAAAAAACTATCGATGACTTCTTTGTAAAACATCAAGGCAAAATGATTAAAATTCCAGCAATAGAAGTAAGTCATTTTGAAGCATACGACAACTATTGCTTCTTATATACTAATGAAAATAAATACTTAATTACACATACATTAAAATCCGTGGAAGAAAAGTTACCTCAAAGTCTTTTTTTACGCGTTCATCGTTCTCATATCATTAGTATAAAACATATAGATTATTTAGACGAAAGTAATGTGTATGTAAATGGCAATAAAATATCTGTTGGAAAGTCACATAGGGAAGAATTACTAAAAATGATCAATCTACTCTAATCATTCACCCAGAAAAAACATACTTTCACCCTACTAATTTGGTCATTCACTAAAAAAACATTTTTTATAAGTTATTGATTTTTAAGCATTTGTATTTTTACAATGTTAAAATCATTAACTATGAAAAATTCTTTACTACTACTTACTACTTTATTACTTAGTCTTTTTACAACTAATAGTTTTGCGCAACCTTCTGATGCTGAAATTGTTTCTCTATTAAAAGGAAAAGGCGCTATCGATGTAAAATTTACCAGTGCAAAAGGCACCGTTCACACTACTGTTACTGAAAAATGGTACGAACGCACTGCTGAAAGCAAATGGAAAACAGAAATTCCAAATATTTATCGTTGGGAACGTTCCGATTATCGATATGATTTCAGAGGCGGAAAATGGTCGTACAACAGAAGTTACTTTGGTTCAGGATGGTACGATGGCATTCCAAATCCTACAGAAAAAGAAATAGTTTCAATCTTAGAAAACTCAATGGTAGGTTACCAAGGAGCTTATTTTCAAAAACCTATATTTAAATTAGCTAAAGAACCAAAATTCAATTGGCATACTTTCAATAGTGTAGAATTTAATGTAGAAGCGGTTTATTTCAAAAAAGTAAGCTATACCGAATTTCAAAAAGTAAAAGCCACATTCCCTGTACGTTTATACAAAGATTGCGGCAACGGAAAATATGACAATACTGCAAAAAAAATCTTCAAAGACGCTTCATGGCTTCCTGTTCAAATGGCAATGATTTCAAATAGTTATGGAAAAGAAGAAGTATTAGAAACCAAAAAAATTAGCAGTGAAGAAGCCGAAAATCTTCGCAACATGCAAGAAATGTATGGCGATGAAATAGCTAAAAATCAATTAGCGGCAATGGGTTCTATTGACATTCCAGTTTTTAAAAACGATAGAGAAGCTTTTGTATGGATTCACAATATAATGTATAGTGGTGATGCTAAAAAAGCAGAGTTAATGGCCTATCACATGCTTTCTTCATTTTATTTCGAAAATGGATCTGCAGCTACTTTAAATGAAAGAGGAAAACAATTAGTAGAAAACATTAAAAATGGTGTAAAAACGTATGCTACCATTTACTGCGAACATCCAAGTATAAAACACCAAAAAAGTGGAATGTTACAGTTCTATGACCGAGAAAAATATTCATTTGGTCGCATTGCGGTTCAAAAAGAAGGAGAAGTTTATAAAATAACCGACTTAGAGTTTGCTTATGCTCCAAATTCCTCTCAAATAAATGCTTGTAAACAAGCTGCTGATAAAAATTGTGGAGAAGCAATTAATACAGGAACTACTGCTGGTCCAGAAAAATTTAATATTGGCGACCAAGTAATTGTAAACTGGAACGGGCAAGGAAAAGATTTCTATACTGGTAAAATTGCAAAAATAGACGAATACAACAGCAACCGCTACTTTGTAACATTTGACGAAATTCAAAGTGCTTGGATTGATGGAAAATTCATTGGCAAACGTGGTGAAATAGCCGAAGAAAAAACGAACTCAGCAACTAATACAAACACCACAACTATTTCACAACCTAAAAAAGAAGAAGTAAAAAAAGACAGTAAACTAAAAGGCTTAGGTAAAAAATTTGGGATTTAATTATATAAGAAAAAGATGAAGTTATTATTAACTGGATTTTGTGTATTGGTTATTAATATAGTATTAGCTCAAGAAAATAGTGTTAGTGCTGGTGGCGAAACAGTTGGTTCTGGAGGGGCATCAAGCTATAGCATTGGACAAACTAACTACACTTTTCAAACAGACGGAAATATAAACATAATTGAAGGAGTGCAGCAACCGTATGAAATATCAGTTCTTGAAATAAAAGACTTTGGATTGATAGAAAATATTAGTGTATTTCCAAACCCGACCACGCAATTCGTTACGATTTCTATACAGGAATTTGAAGGTTTAGAGTTTCAATTATTTGATATCAACGGACGATTAATCCAATCTGGAAAACTAAGCAATTCAGAAACTACAATAAATGTTAGCCAACTACCTCAATCTACATTTCTACTAAACATTTTAAAAAATAACAGCATTGGCAATACTTTCAAAATAATTAAAAAAGACTAACTCATGAAAAAAATATTA
>JAIXHM010000204.1 GCA_030145825.1 Flavobacterium sp. | reverse complement strand
TCTTTACTTAGTAGCGGGAACTGGACTCGAACCAGTGACCTTCGGGTTATGAGCCCGACGAGCTACCTACTGCTCTATCCCGCGATTTGTGAGTGCAAATATACAAACTTTTTTTAAACCACAAAAAGAATTTAAAAAAATTATGTAAATTATATATTTTCACTAAATTTGATATGTAAAATACTTCAGATGAAATCTAAAATAACTCTAAAGCAAATAGCAAAAGAACTTGGTGTTTCTGTTTCAACAGTATCTAAAGCTTTAAATGACAGTCCAGAAATAGGTGACGCAACTAAAGCTCGTGTTGTTGAGTTTGCTCAATTAAATAATTTTAAACCAAATGCGCTTGCTAAAAGTTTAAAAAACCAAAAATCTTTTACTATTGGGGTTATTTTACCAAACATTCTAAATCCGTTTTTTGCTAAAGTTTTTAAAGGAATCGAAGAAAAAGCAACAAAAATGGGTTATAATGTGGTAACTGCTATTTCAAACGAGTCGAGACAAAAAGAAGCTTTAATGTTAGACATCTTGAACAATGGCATAATTGACGGTTTTATTTTAGCATTAGCTGAAGAAACTCAAGAAAAAGAAGATTTTTTTCACCTAAATGAAGTTATGAAAAGTGGTACGCCTGTAGTTTTATTTGATCGTGTTTCTGAAAGTATAAAATGTGACAAAGTCATTGTTGACGACTACGAATCAGCTATTGACGCTACAAACCATTTACTTAAAACAACTAATAAAAAAATTGCTCTAATATCTACAATTGATAATTTAAGTGTTGGAAAATTGCGCTTTTCTGGCTACAAAAAAGCCCTAGAAGATGCTAAAATTGGAATCGATGAAAGTTTCATAATAATTGATAATGATTTAGATTCGTTTGATGAAAAACTTGAACAATTAATTAAATCAAAAAAAATAGATGCAATTTTTGCAGTTGATGAATATGCTGCCACAAGCTGCCACAAAAAGGCAATAAAAAACGGAATTAAAATTCCAGATGAATTATCTATAATTGGTTTTGCAGATGGTGTTTTTTCTAGAAGATTAACACCTAGCCTTTCAACTGTGAGTCAGCATGCTCCTGAAATTGGAGCAAAAACAGTAGAACTTTTAATTGCTAAAATTAATGAAAAAGACGAAACAGAACGTTACAAACATAAAACAGAAATTATTAAAACTGAACTTCGTCATCGAGAATCTACCAAAAAATAATTCATTGTAAAACCTATATTTTTAATGCTTTAAAAAAATTATAAGATACTTAGCACTATAAAAGCTATTTTAGCGTTCTATATGTCTTGCGATTTTAATGAAGCCCATAAAACTTTATACCATATTTTTGTTTCTACTAATTTTCTTAATTGGTAGTAAATCCTTTGCACAAAATAATGAAGAAACTAAAGACACCGCTAAAGTTTATAAAAATATCTACGATTTTTCTAATAAGTCCAAATTTTCAAAATTTGTTTATGAATTGTTATTCGATAAAAACGCTTTAAAAAGAAAAACAACAAACTTTAAAAACAAAAGTACACCCATAATAAAACATGAAATTCATAGTGGTAAAATAATTCGAAATGTAACTGTAATAAGTTATGATCCTTTTGGGTATTCGGTCACTGATTCTTTAAAAAAACCAGAAAAAAAAATAGAAAATTTTGGAAATTCAATTCATATAAAAACCAAAGAGTTTACCTTAAAAAACTTACTTCTATTTAAAGAAAAAGAAGCATATGATTCCTTAAAAGTCATAGAATCGGAACGTTTAATAAGAAGACAACGCTATACTCGAAGAACTCATATCGATATTTTACCGACAAGTTCAAACGACTCAATTGATGTTGTATTAAAAGTGTTAGATTCTTGGAGTTTATTGCCAAACGGAAGTTTATCAACTAGTCAAGGAGAAGCACGATTAACGGAAAGAAATATTTTAGGTCTTGGACATCAAATTAGTGGTTTATACAAATATCGATTTGATGATAATGAAAAAACCATTTCAAGTAGATATTTAATTAATAATATAAAAAACACCTTCTTATCGGTTGAATTTGGTTATGATAATGATTTTGATAAAAACAGTCAACGCACAATAGAATTAAAAAGAGAATTTTATTCCCCAATTACAAAGTGGGCTTTTGGAGTAAGCTTTCAAAACAAAACCCAAAAATATAATTTTTATCAAATCATTCCTGATAGTACTTTAGTAGAAGATACAAAATCGGAATATGAAGATTACTGGATAGGAAGATCGTTTAAAATTTTTAATGATAACTCTTATAAAAATCGTACAACTCGACTCATTACTTCTATAACTTATAACAAAAAAATATTTAAACAGAAACCTGAAGATTTTGTCGATTTGTATGATTATTATTCGAACGAAAAAAATGTAATAGGATTAATAGGAATTTCTTCTCGTCAATATTATCAAGATAAATTTCTTTTTAACTATGATATCATTGAGGATATTCCTTATGGTAGGACATTGGCTTTAACAATCGGAAATCAAGAAAAATTTAATACAAACCGACTGTATTTAGGAACTAAAATGGCTTATGGAAAAAAATATAGTTTTGGATATTTAAGTAGTTCTGCAGAATTTGGTTCCTTTTTTAGAAATAGAAAATCAGAACAATCGGCTTTTCGATTTGAACTCAACTATTTTACCGATTTAATTCCTTTAGGAAAATGGAGTATGCGCCAATTCATAAAACCAACATATATTTTAGGAAACAACCGTTTAAATTCTGAGAAAGATTTACTTACATTAAGTGAAAATATGGGAATTCAAGGTTTTAACAGTCCTATTACTGGAAACCAAAAATGGGTTTTAAATTTACAAACACAAACTTATTCTCCAGGTAGTTGGCACGGCTTCAGGTTTAGTCCATATTTCAACGCAACTTTTGGTTCATTAATAAATAAAAATACTGCTTTTTTAAACACTAAAATTTATTCTAAATTTAGTATAGGATTATTACTAAATAACGATTATTTAGTATTTAACAGTTTTCAAATTTCATTTTCATATTATCCTTCTATTCCTTTCGAAGGAACTAATATTTTAAAAACCAATTCGTTTGAAAACACTGATTTATCAATTTCTGATTTCCAAGTAAGCAAACCCGCTTACATTAAATACGAATAAAAGTTAAATATCGTTTAGTGTAATCAATTTACATTTTAAAGCATACACAACAACTCCAATAATATTTTTAGAATTCGTTTTTTCAATAATATGGCGTCTGTGCGCTTCTACAGTTCTATGCGCAATATTAAGTTCATCAGCCATCTCTTTACTGCTTAACTCTTTTGCTGCTAATTTAATAATATCGATTTCTCTTGATGTTAATTGTGCGCTATCTTCCATGTAAGACATTGTAGATTCGTTTGCCTTTTTCTCCCATAATAAAGCTTCACGCAAAACTGAACCAAGTTCATTACCAAAATAATAACCTTTATCTCTTACACTTCTTATAGCTTCTTCAAGTTGATCTGGGTTTGAGTTTTTAGTAAAAAACCCATGCGCTCCCATTTCCATCACTTTATGAATACTTTCTTTAGTAGTCAACTGAGAAATGATAATAATGTGTAAATTAGGATAATTTGCTCTTAGAATTTTACAAGTTTCAAATCCATCCATTTTTGGCATTTGAATATCCAGCAAAACCAAATCAATTGGATTTGATTCTAATTTTTCTAAAAATTCCTCACCATTTTCAGCCTGAAAAGCCACTTCAATTCCTTCAAAAGAATTTACTAAGAGGGCTAAACTTTTTCTAAATAATTGATGGTCATCAACTATAGCTATTTTCATCGATTATTTTTTTACTGAAATTACAAATTTATTTCCCTTTTCTAACGGAATTTGTTCAAAATTTGCTTCTATTACTTTAATTCTTGAACTAATATTCTTTAAACCAGCACCCTTTGAAGTGGCATATAATTCTTTAAAATTATATGAAATTCCATCATCTTCAATTATAAGTGAATAACTTTCAGAATCATCATTTATGCCAATTATACATTTTGAAATATTACCATATTTCATCATATTCGAAGTAAATTCTTGAGTAATACGGAATAATTCGTAAGCTTTATCTTGAGGAATTTCATAAGCAAATCCGTTTACCTGTAATTCAAAACTTGCTTCATTTGCCTTATTAATTCTATCTAAATAATCTTGTAATGCTGGTACAAAACCTGCTTTTTCTAGAAGTGGTGTCATTAACTTATAAGAAACCAATCGAGTATTTTCTAATGCAGCTTCTACTCCATTATTAATTTCTGTAAACATTTCTCTTTTATCGACATCGGTTTCTATTTTTAGTAGAATCGAAATAAAATTGCG
>JAIXHM010000203.1 GCA_030145825.1 Flavobacterium sp. | reverse complement strand
TAAATTTGTCCACACTTTTAGCGTACATTTCAGTATGACTAACCATATGCGGACGAGGTCCAACAACTGACATATCACCTAGTAAAACATTGAAAAATTGTGGAAGTTCATCGATACTTGTTCTTCTTAAGAAAGCTCCAACTTTAGTAATTCGAGGATCATTTTTTTGTACTTGTTCTAGATCAGCAATTGGATTTAAAAACATTGACCTAAATTTGAAACAATAGAATTCTTGATAATTTAAACCATTTCTTTTTTGTTTAAAAAATACAGGTCCTTTAGATTCTAATTTTATTAATAATGCAATGATAGGTGTTAACCAAGATAAAATGCCTAAAATTACGAAAGCCGAAAAAATGATATCAAACCCCCTTTTAAGTCTTTTATTAATTTCTTTATCTAATGGAATTTGTCTCAAAGAAATTATGGGAATGTAGTCATAATATTCGACCGCTAAATTTCTCATTAACCTGTTTTTACTATCTGGCAACAATTTAATTGTTTTTAAATTATTATCTGCAAAATTTATTATATCCTCAACATCAGAATTTGATAAGCAATTTAATGCCCCATAAATTTCATCTACATGATTGTTTTTAACATAATTAAAAACTTCTTTAAGTTGGGATTTTTTTTCAGTTTTTAAATCAAATGTTCTAACTAAATTATAACCATAATCAGGATTTTCATTGAAAAAATTAATTAAATCAGCAGCACTTTTACCATTTCCTACAACAATAACATTTCTTAAGTTTCCGCCGTAAAAAAGACGGTATTTTTTTAGAAGATAAAACACTGAAAATTTAACAAAAGCTACTGCCACAAAACTGCTTAAAATATAAACTTCAACTTCATATGGAGTTACATATTTATATTTATATCCAACATAAGCAAAAGTAACTAAGCTTATTAATAAAAACTGTTTAATTAGTTTTCCTAAAATAGAAATTGATTTCGTAAAACGATAAACTTCATAATAACCAGAATAATAAGAAATAATTAGCCAAAATATAGAAATAATTGTGTGATATCCAAAATTACTCATGGCTGAACGCATACAAAAAAGTACCAACAAATTTATGATTAATAAATCTGCAACGGTTTGTATTGGTCTTATGTAACCAGAATATCTTCCTGCTTTTGGTGACAAATTTTATCTCTTTTAAAAAATAAATTTACTAAAATCTTTATGTTCTTCTTTTGCTAGTTCTTCAGGGGTTAAAGATTTAAAATATTCATAAGTTAAACGCATACCTTCTGCTCTACCAACTTTAGATTCCCAACCTAAAATTTCTCTAGCTTTGTCAATATTTGGTTGACGTTGCATTGGGTCATCTTTTGGTAAAGGCTTGTAAACGATTTTCTGATGAGTTCCTGTTAATTTGATAATTTCTTCTGCAAAATCTTTAATTGTTATTTCATCAGGATTTCCTATGTTCACAGGTAAATGATAATCAGAATGTAATAAACGGAAAATACCTTCTACTTGGTCATCTACATAACAAAAAGAACGTGTTTGGCTTCCGTCACCAAAAACTGTTAAATCTTCACCTCGTAATGCTTGTCCAATAAACGCTGGAATTACTCGACCATCGTTTAATCGCATTCTTGGACCGTAAGTATTAAAAATACGAACAATTCTCGTTTCTAAACCATGAAAAGTATGATATGCCATAGTTATCGCTTCCTGATAACGCTTCGCTTCATCATAAACTCCTCTTGGACCAATTGTATTTACATTTCCATAGTAATCTTCAGTTTGTGGATGTATTAAAGGATCTCCATACACTTCAGAAGTAGATGCAATTAAAATTCTTGCTTTTTTAACACGGGCCAGTCCTAATAAATTGTGAGTACCCATAGCTCCTACTTTTAAGGTTTGAATAGGAATCTTTAAATAATCGATTGGACTTGCTGGTGAAGCAAAATGCAAAATATAATCTAAATCTCCTGGTACAAATACAAACTTTGTAACATCGTGATGATAAAATTCGAAATTTTCAAGTTTAAACAAGTGAGCAATATTTTTTAAATCACCTGTAATAAGATTATCCATTCCTATTACATGATAACCTTCTGCAATAAAACGGTCACATAAATGCGAACCTAAAAAACCCGCTGCACCTGTTATAAGTATTCTTTTCATTTTTAATTTTTTATGAAAAATTAAGCAATAACAAAATTATAATTAATTGTTATTGATTCTTTCTGTCAAAAATAAACTTATCATAACAATTGTGAAAGCAATGTGAATAAAATCTTTTTAAATTTGATTATAAATAGAAGAAAAATAGTTTTTAGAAAAGTTTAATTTCAAAAAATTTAATAATAAACTCCATTAATTGATTTTAGATTGCGATTTGTTTTTACAAGACATATTAAAAAAACAATAAAACGCAGTAAAAAAAACCACTCCCCTTTGCCTCCATAAAAAAGATTCGGTTAAAAACAAACTAATCATTAGAATGATAAAAGCAATATGTAGAAAATCTTTTTCTTTAAATGATTTATAAAAAGAAGCTGATAAAATTAACACTAAAATTAAAAAGCCTACGAAACCTAATTCTCCAAAATTTTGAATGTACTGATTATGAAAATTAAAATCGCCATAACCAGGATAAAGATTATATTTTTTCTCTTTTTCTTGTAATTTTATTTTTGAAGCATTTAAACCAAATCCTTTCCAAAAAATAGACTCTTCACTTAAAAATTCTAAAAACATTCGAGCTTGATAAACTCTAAATGCCGTGCCAGGAAAATAATCACCATGACTAAATTGATCGTTATTCCATGCCTCATAAATACTCACCACATGAACATCATCTGTTTTAAGTGTAGTAATATTATGACTTAATCCCTTATCTTTATTTGATTGAAATTCAACTAAGAACCTATCCTTAATCCTATTAAATGAAAACATTAAAATTAAAATGCCTACTATAATTAAAATATTTCTTAATCTCATTTTATAAGAAATTTTAGAATAAAAAAAGGTGTACAAGAAATTTAATAATATAAAAACAAATATGATATTTTTAGAAGCTAATAAGATTATGAAAACAAATAAGAATAAAATTATGAAAATGTCACTTTTGCTTTTTTTAGATTTTGTTAAAAAATAAAAATATGCTAAAGCTGTATAGACAGAAACATGAATTGCATTTAATAATTTAGGCACTAATCCATAATCATCACCGTACTCACCATGATAAAAAAATGCTCTACTATCATGAGTCAAAATGTATCGAATAAAAGCCCTTGTCAAAAAAGTTATTGCTAAAAACAAGATGGAATAACTGTAGTATTTTAAAATTTTAGCTTTGATTTTTGCATTAAAAAATGGAATAAAAAAACAAAAAAATGGAATAATAAATAACGCTATTTCTTTAGGAATGGCATTTAAGGTTCTTGGTTTGTCTATAGACCAAAAATAAGAAATAGCCATCCATACAAACAATAAAATAGGTAGCCAAAATTGAATAGAATTTTTAAATTCAATTTTTTTAATTTCCATCAAAAAAATTAAACCAAAAAAAACTAATGCTATATTATTTACTCCTAAGGGTAAGGAAATGGTAATTACTAATAGTAAAAAAGGTAAGAAGAAATTATTTAATTTCTGTGTTTCTTTTAAATCTATCCAAACTTTTTCTAAAAAACTGTAGATATTGTTCATTTATGATATTCCAATTAAACTGCTGTTCTATTGCTTCAAAATTATTATTAACCCAATGCAAGTTATCTATTTTTTTTGAAGTATTTAAAATGTTTGTTACTTCTAAAGCATTTTCAAAATAAAAAGCATTGCTCTTTAAAACACCTCTGTTAAACTCATTATTATGCGCAGCAATTAAAGCTTTAGAAGCCATGGCTTCAAGTAAAGATGGATTAGTACCACCTACAGTATGACCGTGAAAGTATAAATTTGAAAAATATCTGAGATTATTTAACACCTCAATATCATACAATGCACCTAAGAATTTAATGTTTTCAAACTCTTTAAACTTGTTTTTTAAATAATAACCAAATTTAGTTTTGTAATTTCCAATAACTAATATGTCTTGTTTGAATTCACTTAATACCACTCCATCTAAGACCATTTCAATGTTATTTTCGGGTTCAAACCTTGCCATAATCATATTATATTGATAAGGCAGAACATTAAAAAGATTTAATTTTTCTTATTCAGGATTAGTAAAAACATGAGCGCCATAAGCAATATACTCACTTTCTAAATTGTATTTTTTTTGAATATATCTTTGTATTCCTAGTGAATCTGAGATTAAAGCATTACTCTTTTGTGCAGGTGATTTTTGTGCCCATAACTATAATGTTCGAGTTGGTTTTGTAGATTTTGTTCGTT
>JAIXHM010000202.1 GCA_030145825.1 Flavobacterium sp. | reverse complement strand
AGCAATTTAGTATCTCCTGTCCCTACTTGAGCACCTACTTCAGCACGCACTGCTTTACTTCTAGCACAGGAGTGTCTAATTTCGCCAGCTTCATTTTTTGAAATATCAAAATCTGTAACTACCCAATAATATCTTCCTGATTTTGCTAAATTTTTTACAATTGCGTGAAAGTTATTTCCTTGTTTTAAGTTATCCCATAAAACTTTGAAAACTACTTTTGGCATATCTGGATGTCTAATAATATTATGAGGTTTTCCATCTAATTCATAGTCTTCATAACCACAAACATCTACAAATACATCATTTGCATATTCAATTGTTCCAAATTTATCAGTTTTACTCATAATAGTTTTAGACTTGTCCCAAACTACTTCTTTGTCAATAATCGTTGGTGTATTTTTCACTTCCATTTTTTAAGTTTTTTTTATCGTTACGGAAGCAAAATAACTCACTTTCAAAATTCTAAAACATGATATATATCAGGATGCTAATTTTTTTTACGTTCTTTAAATTCGCGAAGTAATTTTCTATTAAATTCCTCTTCAGTTTTCTTAAGAAGTATGATCTTTTTTGCAGGAATAACTTTTTGTAAGTCTTGCATAAATTTTTTCTTCAAACCATGAAGTTCTTCTTCACTATTTTCTATTTGAGAGATTAAATTTTGAGCTTCTTTTTCCGAAATATTATCCATACCACTTTCTTCGATTTTTTTAATAATTGCTTTCATTTTATTATGACGAATTTCAAACTGTTTTTCGTCGAAAATGTTATAAATTGGCCAAAATTTTTGAGCTTCATCAGTTGTTAAGTCGAGTTTTTCAGTAATATATGCTACTTTTAAAGCTTTAATTTTCTCTTTTTTCTCTTTAAATCCTTGAGCAAAACTGAAGTTTGCTACAATTAAAACCATTACAATTAATATCTTTTTCATATTCATTTAATTTATTCGTTTAAATAGTAATCTAAATTGGGTGTATTCATTAAATAATTCTCTAGATTATCGTTGCTAAGTTCAATAACATCATCTGCTGATGCTATATTTTCTACGTCAATTTTATCTATTAAATCATAACTAGAAACTTCAGTAACCAAATAGTTTTCTAGAGTTGTATCGTCAATAGAATTTATATTGTTGTTATTTGTAAATAAAATTCCTTTTACTACCAAAATTGTAGCAGCAATTGAAGCAACATAAAAATATTTTCTTCTAAATATCGAAATAACTTTTGTTTCTTCATTCTCAATCTGTTTCATTATTTTGTTTTCAAAATTTTCAAAATAACCATCAGGAATTTTAAAACCATTATTCATTTTAATATCTTCTAAATTAGAATCTTTCATGTTTATAAGATTGATTTTGTGTTAAAAGGTTTAATTGTTTTTTAAAAATTCTTCTATTTTTTTTACCGCCAAATGATAACTTGCTTTTAAAGCACCAACTGAAGTATTTACTATTTCAGAAATTTCTTCATACTTCAATTCTTCAAAATATTTCATGTTAAATACCAGTTGTTGTTTCTCGGGTAAAGTAGCAATAGCTTTTTGGAGTTTAATTTTAATTTCATCGCCATCAAAATAGACATCACTTTCTAGTTTATTTATAAGTTTTTGTTTTTGCTCTTCATTTGAAATTCCACTTTTCTTAGCTTTTTGTTGTAGAAATGTGAGCGACTCATTTGTTGCTATTCGGTACAACCATGAATAGAGTTTACTATCGCCTTTAAAATTTTTAATATTCTGATATACTTTTATAAAGGTGTTTTGCAAAACATCATCAGTATCATCGTGATCTAAAACTATGTTTCTAATGTGATTATACAAAGGTCTTTGATACAATTGCAAAAGTTTCCTAAAAGCATCATTTTGAGTTTTAGGGTTTAATAAGGCGTTTATTAAATCTTTTTCTTCTTGCAACTTTAAATATTTTTCATTTGACTAAAAATACTTAAAAAGGTTTAATTATATAATGTACTTTTGCTAAAACACAACTTTAAATGATTCAAACTGTAATTTTCGATATGGATGGCGTTATTGTAGATACAGAACCTGTACACCATTATGCTTATCATCAACATTTTAAATTATTAGGAATTGAAGTTTCTGATGAAATGTATGCTACTTTCACTGGAAATTCTACTAAAAATGTTTTTCAAAAATTAAAAGATGCTTTCAGTTTAGAAGAAGATGTGAATGATTTAGTTCAAAAAAAGCGCTCAATTTTTAATGATGCATTTGATACTAAAGAAGATTTGTATTTAATTGATGGAGTAGAAGCGTTAATTAAACGATTATATAACGATGGAATTCAATTAATAGTTGCTTCATCGGCTTCTAAAGTAACTATCGAGAGAGTTTTTAACCGTTTTCATTTACATCAATATTTCACACATATTGTTTCGGGTGAAGATTTTCCGAAGTCGAAACCGCATCCAGCTATTTTTGAACATGCCGCGAGTTTATCAATTGCTCCAAAAGAAAATTGTATCGTAATTGAAGACAGCACTAACGGAATTCAAGCAGCAGTTTCAGCAGGAATTTTCTGCGTGGGTTACGATAGTTTTCATTCTAAAGACCAAGATTTGTCAAAAGCTAATATCATAATTCGACACTTTGACGAATTGAATTTTGAGAAAGTTCGAGATTTGAATTAACTCATTTCTTGATCGTGCAGTGTATGTTTCGTTAAAATGCGCTTACTATCTTTTTTAACCGATTCATTTTTTCGCATCGACCAAAAGAAATCACTCGAAAACTTTCTAGCTTCCTCCAAGTTTACAATTGGGTAAGGATAATCTCTTCCCAATTCAAATCCATACAACATGGATTCTATTGGAGTCAATTTCCAAGGTTCGTGGATAAATTCCGTTGGAATATTAGCTAATTCAGGCACCCATTTTTTGATAAAATTGCCATCTTCGTCATGTTCGTACGAATTTTTAACTGGATTGTAAACTCGCAACGTATTAATTCCCGTAACTCCAGCTTGCATCTGAATTTGCGGATAGTGTATTCCAGGTTCAAAATCTAAAAATTGTTGGGCCAAATGCGGACTACAATTTTGCCAAGGTTGGAACAAGTGATGCGTGTAAAACGAAACCACCAAAGCACGCATTCTAAAATTCAAATAACCAGTCGTATTCAAACAGCGCATGCAAGCATCAACCAAAGGAACGCCCGTTTTTCCAGTAATCCAAGCTTTGTGATATTTTTCGTTAACTCTTTGATTCAAATTTCGATAGCCTTTGTTTACCGCAATAAATTCCATTGAACATTCCATTTCAAATTTCTGAATGAAATGTGCTTGCCAACGCAAACGAGAAGCAAAATTGGAAATCTGACGTTTGAATTTTCCTTGCTGATGCAATTCCCAAGCTTTGGTGTATACTTGTCTAACTGATAAATTTCCCCAAGCAATATAAGGCGATAAACGACTACAGCCTTTTCTGGCTAATTCTGGTTTTGAAATGTGATTGCTATAATTTTGCACACGTTCTTCAAAAAACGATTTCATATAACGTAAAGCTGTTGGTACGCCACCTTTTTGAAAATTGGTATTGTGAACCGTTTGAATTGATGGAATTTCGAAATGATTTTCTAATTCTTCAATTTCAATGTATTTGACAAAACTTCTGGGTGTAGGTTGAAAAGGAAGACAATCTTTATCCATAAAGTCATACCAATCTTCTTTCCACGTTTTTCGATTTTTGATGCCACGAATAACGCCGTTAGTGATGTATTCATTCCAGATAATTCCTTTTTCTTTAAGCAATTCAGCAACTGCCAAATCTCTATCAAAAGTCAATTGAATTCCAGTTTCTTGATGTGAATAAACGGCTCTGATGGAAATAAGTTTGGTTAGTTTTTCAAAAACTGCAACTGCTTCACCCTGAACGATTAAGATTTGCGTGTGATATTTTAAAAGTTCTTTCTGTAAAGCTTTTAAAGATTGTTTTATAAAATCAGAATGACGTTGACTATAGTGATAATCTTTCATCAACGAAGGTTCGAAAATGTAAAGCAATAAAGTCTTGCCTGAAGTCGATAAGGCTTCATGTAAGGCTTCATGATCGTGCAAACGCAAATCTCTCTTGAACCAAACAATTTTCATTTTTTTTCGTTTTTATAGTGTTTAGGGCAACGCTATTTTATCCAACTGCTTCTTTGTAAACTTTAAGGCATTTTTCTCTTGCTTCTTTATGGTCTACGATTGGTTTCGGATAATATTGAGTTTCCAATTCAGGAATCCATTTTTTGATGTATTTTAAGTCTTTATCAAACTTCTTTATTTGTTCCGTTGGATTGAAAATTCGGAAATAAGGTGCGGCATCTACTCCAGAACCAGCAGCCCATTGCCAATTCCCAACGTT
>JAIXHM010000201.1 GCA_030145825.1 Flavobacterium sp. | reverse complement strand
ATCGTTTACCATTCCAGTAGCCTGCATGTGTGCATAAACTACTGTTGAACCCACAAACTTAAAACCTCGTTTTTTCAAATCTTTACTTAATTTATCTGAAATTTCAGTTGTTGCAGGTACATCCGATAATTTTTCAGGTTGATTATCTATTGGTTTTCCACCTACAAATTCCCAAATGTACTTTGAAAAACTTCCAAGCTCTTCTTGAATTTTTATAAAAGCTTGAGCATTTGTAACTGCTGCTCTAATTTTTAATTTATTCCTAATAATTCCTGTATCTTCACATAGTGAAGCAATTTTATCTTCTGAAAAATTAGCTACTTTTTGAACATCGAAACCTTCAAAAGCTTTTCGAAAATTTTCTCTTTTGGCTAAAACAGTGTACCAACTTAAACCTGCTTGAAAAGTTTCCAATATTAAAAATTCAAAAATTGTAGCATCGTCATAAACAGGTTTCCCCCATTCATTATCATGATAATCTCGGTACAAATCATCTTTTTCGCACCAAGCGCAACGGTTTTTTATTTGCATATTTTTTAATAATCTGAAAAAGCATCTAAAAATTCAGATCCGCTATTTTCTATTGTTTTTCTAAAATTAGTCCTTGGTCTATCTTCAAATAAACTTTCGTTTATAATACGTTCATAAATTTCTTGCAACTTACTTTCATCTTTTAAAGATTCTTTTCCAAGATATTCAAATGCATCAATATTCAATTTATCTTCATTCATTACAAAAGCTAGTGAAACTAAATAATTTTCGTAAAGCTTTGGCTCTCGTTCTGTAATCTTATAAAAATAGTATGCTACTTTTTTATTATTATAATCTTGCACTCTCTTTTCAAGAAATATTATGCTGTCGTTTTTCTTTTTCTCATAAAAATTTTCCAATGCTAACTTCGCAACTTCATCGTTAGATTTATGAAAAGTTTTATTTTCTAATAGCATAAACAAAAATGCTAATTTAGGATTTGCTAAATAGTTAACTTTATCACTTTCAGAGAGTTTATTGTTAACACTGTTTAATCGCATTAACTCGATGTTAATTTCAGAAACATCAATCTTGTTTAAATTGTTATAAAATTCTGAAACTTTCGATTGATCACTGTTATTATACAAAAGTGTTAAATAAGGAATCATTTCTCCAGATGGATCGTTATAATCATAATCCTCATAATCATCTTCATTATCTTCTTCTTTTGCGTTTTGTTTTTCTTTCCAGCTTTTTAATCTTTTATATTGAAGTTTAGCATTTGTAAAAATCATTTTTTGAAATGGTTTTAACTTTTTTGCCATTTTTGGATATGCATCTACCACTGCCGCACTATATTCTAAAATAGGACCGTTGTATTCTGGAATACTGTAAAACTGAAAGATTTTTGGCAACAAAACTTTGCTATTTTCTACATCTTGCTCAAATTTATAAAACAGCGAAGTTATCTCATATTCATTGTTAGAAATAGGTAAATCATACTCCATTAATTCTAATATTTTCTCGTAAGATGACTTGGTTTTTAAACTTGCTAACGATTTTAAAACATTAATTTTAGTCTCGTTTGTACTCGATTCTCTCTTATAATAATCTTCTAAGAATTTTTCAATTCTAACATCTTCTTTACTTACTAATAATTCTAAAAGCCTTTCTTGAGCTGCACTTTCACTTGATTTAAATTCGAACTCGTTTAAAAACTTAATTACTTTAGTAACATCTTGCTCTTTTATAGATAAATTACGTAAAGAATTCATCGCAGAATAACGTATGGTATCACTTTCACTATAAGCATCTTCTAAGAACACATTCCATTTATCTGAAAAAATTGAAAACTTTTGTGGAGCATTTAATTGAATTGATGCGAAAACATCTTCTACCATTTGGTCATTATTAGGGCTGTTCTTATCAACTAAAGTAGTTAACATAACATATTCGTCTTCTTTTAATAACAACTTTGCTCTAATGGCTTGTTCTGAGTTTTTGCGACCTACTAAAAAGTTCAATGTAGTTCTTGCATTTTGTTCGTCAGTGTTATAATCTTCATCAATTATATAATACAAACTTTTGTTTTCTTTATAATTATAAAGTTCTTCGTACCATTTTGAAGGATGAAAACCTTTTTTGCTTTTTAATCCGCCTAAAATAGAATTTAAACTATAATCGTAATCATAATTATTTTCAGCTAATTCTTCTATCGGATTAAAAGAATTGAGAAAATATCTTCTAATGTTTGATCTTATAGAATCAATATTCTCACGAAATTCATATTTATTGTATTGAAAAAATCCTAAATGTACATCGGCACCACTTTCACTTTTAAATGTATAAGTTTTGGTCTTTTCTATAAAAATATTTTTAGTATCAATTTCATTTTTTTCTAAGTCGTAAAAAAGTGCTTTATTGCTTTCAAACGGTATTAAAATTGAAAAATTAACTTCCTTATTGGTATACAATCTTAATTCCTCTTTATAATTAAATTTTTGAGGTGAAAAACTATTAAAAAAACGTTCTTTCTTAGCTATTGAAGTATTTACACATCCCAACAGGTAATATTTTGGTCCAATTACTTTGGTTTTTAAATAAATGGAATTTCCATTTTCTAGTGTAGCTTGACTTTCGATTTCTACACCATTTTTAATAAAGTTTGGTGTTGCATTATATTGCAACAAAAACTCTTTTTGAATTTGTTGTAGCTCAAAATTTGTTTCTTCCAAATACGACACATCCGATTCGGTTTTTTCTAAAATAAAATAATAACTCTTATCGCTTACATCATACGCTTCAATTTCAACATTTCGATAATCATCATTAGAATGTACTACATGATATTCTGGTAATTCTACTGAAAATTTTCCATTTGAAGGCGAATAAGTCGACCAATTTGTACTTAGCTCTTTTAATTTTATAGAATTAAAAAATAAGTTTTCATACAAGTCAACATAATTTTTGGGCCCAACTAAAGAAATTGAGATTACTTCTAATGGTGTGATGTAAAAATTATAATGTTGGTTATTATTTGTCTTGGTAATATTTGAAACACTTAATAATTTGTAGTTATCTTTTTCAATAAGTTCCTTTTTTAACGTGGTTCCAGGAATGTTCTCGAAAAGTAAACTATCTAAGGTTTTCTCAGTAAATAAATTATGTTTCTTTAAAAAATTGTGAATGGGTTTACGGTTTATTTTTAAAGCCGCGCCACTTGCAAAATCGGGAGAAACAATAATATTTCGATCCTCGAAGCTCATTTCGTTAACAGGAAAAGAAATAATGCCATCTTTTGTTTGCAATACTTTTAAACTAGGCTTTGGAAAATTATTCTCTAACGATTTTTTTAATTCTTTCCCTTTATCAGTTAATGCAGTATTAATAGGTTTTACAGTATAACCTTTACGTTTTAGAATTTCAAGCATTCCATCTTTACCTGCTAAATGCGCTGCGCCAACAGCTGCAAAAATGGTTTGTTTATTTTTCATGACTTTATCCATAGAATTTGCCATGTCTTTATTTCTACTTACAATAATGGCATCATGCGCTTTTTCAGAGATTGTAAGTTTGTAAATAGAATCTAGCAACTGAATATTTTTTTCTCTATATAAGTCATTTAAAGCCTCGTTAAACGATTTATTCTTAAGCAACTTGTAAAGTATTACTTTATTTTCTTCTTTCGGCTTAGCTTCATCTTCATTTATTTTAAAAATAGGAATGTAAGAATCGATAACATCTTCTAAACCTACAATTTTCTTTCCTAATTTTTTTCCTACTTGAAAAATAAACATATCAAGTACTGTGTCTTCTTGATAATCGGAATTTAAACTATTATTTCCCGACAACATATTGTTGAAGTAAGTGTTGTCTGTATTAAATAATTCTGTTAAATCATTTTTAGCTATTGGCTTAAGATAAAACTTGGCATACAGTTTTTGATAATCGTTTGAAAAGTTTTTGTAAAACATTTCGTAAAGTTCTGTCCAAGTTTGCGGGTCACTTTCATTTGCCACTACTTCAACTCCTGTTAAAGCTTCAAAAAAATCATCAGACAAATGATACGAAACCTTATCATTTACATGCATGGTACCATAGATGTAAGATTTTTTAGAATTATTGTCTTTAGAAATTTCCCAAAGCAAACTATTTTCCGTTTGTGCTGATGCAATTATTGAAAAAAAAGATACGAGTAAAAGAGATAAATATTTCAAAACCTTGACCTTAAATTATTGAATAATGAAATTAATAGGAAATGGAAATATAAAAAATAAAAATGACTTGATAATAAAGAAATCAATAATCTTTAGAGGTTGAGAAACAAAACCTCATAAAAACAAAAAAGCCCTCCCGTGAAAACGGAACAGCTTTTCATTGGTCTAACTACTAAACCTTTCCTGATTTCTCAGGAATAAACAACACAACTATTTTTAGATCAAGCTCTTGAATATAAATAG
>JAIXHM010000200.1 GCA_030145825.1 Flavobacterium sp. | reverse complement strand
TATTCTTTTGTTAATATAGCTTTTTCTGTTTTTATTTTATCTTTTAATTTATTGATTTCATTTTTCTTATCTTCAATATCTTGCTTCCATTTTACAGTTTTTTGCTCTAGTTGGTTTTTAGCTTCAGCATAACTAGGAACTTTCTCTAAAATGTATTCCATATCAATATACGCAATTCGAATTCCTCTTGATTGAGAAAATGAAATTGATGAAATTAATAATAAAAAGAGTAATTTTTTCATGTTGTAACTTTTATCGTTTTGGATAATTTCTCAAAAACTCTCGAAAGATAAGAAATATTTTGAGAGTTTAACACTCATATAACGCTATGTTGTTAAAATTGTTGTCCAATGATAAAGTGAGTTTGCCATCCACTTTTTTGAGAACTACCAGATCCTGGTATTGCATCAAATCCGTGTGCAAAATCAATTCCTAATAAACCAAATGCCGGCATAAATACTCTTAAACCAAAACCTGCAGAGCGTTGCATCGCAAACGGGTTGTAGTTTTTATAATCTTCAAATGCAGCACCAGCTTCCAAAAATGTTAATCCGTAAATTGAAGCAGATTGTGCAAGTGTAATTGGGTAACGTAATTCTAAAGAGAATTTATTATACACAATACCACCATTTATTCCAGAAAGTGAATTATTAGGATAACCTCTCAACTGTATTGTTTCTCTACCGTCTAATGAATAGTTTGCAAGTCCATCACCACCTACATAAAAACGCTCAAATGGTACTAATCCTCTTGCGCTATTATAAGCTCCCATAAAACCAAACTCGCCTTTTGTTCTTAAAACAAGTTTTTCGTAGATTCTAGTGTACCAATCGCCACTAACTTTAATTTTATAATATTCTAACCAATTGAATCTTTTTTGGTCGTATTTTGCTCTATTCAAAGCGGCTTCATCTGCTGTGTCAACTTTGTATACAGAAATGATATTTCCATTAATATCGGTATTAGCACCAATCCAATCACCCGGAGCAGGATCCTCATTGTTGTCATTCTCAACTACAGTATAACCGTCATTAATATTATATTTCATTTTATAATCAGGGTCATTCTTCAAATCGGCATAATCAACTCCATTAAATAATGAATATGGAGGAGTAAATTTTGCTGATACACTAAATTCTGAACCATATGTTGGGTAAATAGGGTTGCTACCTTTACTATTTCTTGAAAGGCCTAATGTAATTGCAAAGTTTCTAGAAGCACCATTTCCAAATGTAAATAAACCAGTTTGGTAGTTGTTTAAATCATAATATTGGAAAGAAGCACTCGATGTTAAATAAAAATAATCATCTGGAAATTTAAGACGCTTTCCAACACCCGCACTAATTGATGTAATATTAAAACTTCTATTTCTGTTTACATCTCTATTTGAGTAGTTGTACAAAAATTGTTTACTATGAGATAAAGAGGTAAAGAAATTTATTGGTTTTTTACCCCCTAACCAAGGTTCAGAGAATGATAAGCTATAAGTTTGGAAATAAGTACTTCCTTGTAATCTTAAAGATAATTTTTGACCATCTCCCATTGGCAATGGTTTATATGCTTCTTTATTAAAGATATTTCTAATCGAGAAGTTGTTAAAAGATAAACCTAAAGTACCTATAAAGCCACCACCACCATAACCACCTTGTAGTTCAATTTGACTAGATCCTCTTTCAACTACACTATACTCGATATCTACAGTTCCTGCTTGAGGATCTACATTTTTGAACTCGGGTTTAATATTTTCAGCATCAAAGAAGCCTAATGCACCAACTTCACGAATTGATCTTACTAATAATTCTTTGCTATATTTTTGTCCTGGTCTTGTTCTTAATTCACGATAAATTACATGATCGTTAGTTTTATCATTTCCAACTACGGTAATTTTGTTAAAATATGCAATCGGTCCTTCAGTAATTCTGATTTCAAAATCAATTGTATCGTTGTAAGTTTTTACTTCAACGGGGTTAATACTCGAGAATAAATAACCGTTGTTTTGATAAAGATTTGTTATGTCTTCAGCATCAGGCTTAGAATTGTCTGCAATTCTTTTTTGTAATAAAACACCGTTGTAAACATCACCTTTTTTGATTCCTAGCATTTGATTTAGTTGTCTTTCGGTATAAATAGTATTACCAACAAAACGGATGTTTCCAAAATAATATTTATTTCCTTCTTCTAAGTTAACTTTTATGCTAATATCGTTCTTTTCTTTGTTGTAAGTAACAGAATCTGAAGTAATTCTGGCATCTCTGTATCCGTTCTCTTTGTATTTGTCTATTACAGCGGTTAAATCCTCTTTGTATTTTTCTTTAATATATTTAGATCTTTTGAAGATATGTAATGGATTTTTTTGCTTTGTATTTTTGAAGGCTTTCTTTAATTTAGTATCACTAAGTTTTTCATTACCATTAAATGTTATAGATTTAACCTTAACTTTTTCGCCTTTATCAATATTTACTAACATTTTTACATTATTGTCAGTAGAATCTGGAGTTGTAGAAATGAAAACTTTTGTGTTATAAAAACCGTCTTTTTTATACTTATTTTCTATATAATTTTTAGTAGTAGTTATTAAGTTCTCATTTACTACTTTTCCTTTTTTAAGGTCAGTTTCTTTTAAAAGTTCTTCAGCTTTCCCTTTTTTTATTCCTTGTAATTTAACATCTTGAAGTTTAGGTAATTCATTCAGATTTAATTCTAAATAAATGCTGTCTCCTTCAATTTTATTAACATAGAAGTTTACATCACTAAATAAACCAAGTTTCCATAGTTTTTTGATAGCACCACTTATTTCTTCTCCTGGAATAAGTATTCTTTGGCCTTTTTCAAGGCCAGTAAATGTTACAACAGTTTGTTCGTTGTAATCAACTTTACCCGTAACACTAATGTCTGCTAAAGTATAATATTTTCCATTTTCAAATTTTATATCTTGTGAAAATGCATTATTTATAAAACCTAAAACTAATACAGTAATTAAAAAAGTATATTTCTTCACGAACTTAATTTTGTTTATGATAATTGTTCACTTGTTTTACCAAATCTTCTCTCTCTATTTTGATAGCTAATAATAGCTTCATATAAATTTGCTTCATTAAAATCAGGCCATAATACTTCTGTGAAATAAAATTCAGCATAAGCAATTTGCCATAATAAAAAATTACTGATTCTATGCTCTCCACTTGTTCTTATTACTAAGTCAACATCTGGCAAATCATGGGTGTAAAGATGCTGATTAATAATTGTTTCGTCAATAGTGTCAGTTGAAATTATATTATTTTTAACTTTATCGCTAATTTTTTTAACAGCTTGAACAAGCTCTTCCCTAGCTCCATAACTCAGTGCTAAAGTAAGTGTCATCCTAGTGTTTTCTGATGTTTTTTGAATTACTTCTTGTAATTCTGCTTGTACTTTTACAGGTAAATTTGTTAAATTTCCTATAGCATTTAAGCGGATATTATTTTTATTTAAAGTCTTTAATTCCTTTTTAAGCGAGGAAATTAAAAGCTTCATAAGTGTGTCTACTTCAAGTTTTGGGCGGTTCCAGTTTTCTGTTGAAAAAGCATAAAGAGTAAGGTTTTCAATACCTAATTTTGCACAAGTTTCAACAGTTGTTTTTACAGATTTGGTGCCACTTTCATGTCCAATTGTTCTAAGGAATCCCTTTTGTTTTGCCCAACGACCATTGCCATCCATTATGATGGCTAAGTGCTTTGGTAATTTGTCTGTATTTATTTGTTCTAATAAATTCATTTTATTCTGCGCAAAAACATGGATTTTGACCAAATGTGTAAGTTAGTGTAAAACCAGTAAATACATACCAATCATTACTATTTAGATTTCCAAAACGTAGATTTTCAAAATTATCATTTTTTGGATTACTTCCATCTAAATTGTCAGTAAATGTATAACGAGCACCAACTTCTAAACCTAATATTAAACTATCGTATAAACGTGCTTTCAAACCTACAACCATTGGAATAGCAAAAGCACTATCTCTATAATCAATTTCACTTTCATCTACTGGGATGTAAATTTCGTTGTAAATGAAATAACTAACGCCACCAAAAATATAAGGTGTCATTACAAAACCAGATTCGTGTAAATCGAAATCGAAAAAATTAAATTCTAAACCTGCAGAAAAATCATGTACATGGTTTTTAAAGCTATAGCCTCTTAATTCTCTACCAGGAACATCACTGTCGATATCTTTACTGCTTAATTTTCCGTATTGATAAGAAAAACGCCATGCATGTCTTGGACTACGATTCCATTTGTAAACAAAACCTATAGCTGGTTCATTAGGAGATATATAGTCGGTTGGGCCTACATCTCCAATATAATTTACACCTCCTAAAAACACACCAAGCTCGTTAATTTGAGCTTTTGCTTCGAAGAGACTGAAAAACACTAATATGTAAATGAATAAATAC
>JAIXHM010000199.1 GCA_030145825.1 Flavobacterium sp. | reverse complement strand
TTGAAATATGAGGTGATTTCCTTGAACTTCCACTAATTCATTATTTTGAAATATTTTTTTTATTTCACCTCTTATGTATTTATCCATTCCATAATTATCATCAATATGTAAAAAACCACCTGCTAAAAGATAATTTCTTAAGTTAATAATTTCATTTGGAGCAAACACCACATTTCCATGACCAGTCATGTGTATAAATGGGTAAGAATAAATATCGGAACTTTCTGCAGAAACAGTAGCTGGTTTTGAATTTAGAGTAGTTTTTATATTCTGATTACAAAATTGAATTAAATTAGGCAGAGATGTAGGATTTGCATACCAATCGCCACCTCCAGAATATTTCAACAAAGCTACTTCTTGAGCCAAGCAAATAGAAGATGCTAATAAAAAGAAATAAAGTATTGTTTTCATTTACTCATTAATTAAAGCTACTGTATGACAAGCAACTAAAGCAGCAGTTTCAGTTCTTAAACGTGTATTTCCAAGCAAAACAGGATGATAATTACTCGAAATTGCTAATTGAATTTCTTTTTCAGAAAAATCACCTTCGGGTCCAATCAAAATTACGTAATTTTGGTTAGGCGTAATGCTTTTTTTTAATTGCTTTCTTTCTGTTTCGACACAATGAGCAATATATTTATTTTCACAATCTGTTTTTTTTTATAAAATCTTTAAAGCTAATGGGTTCATTTATTTTGGGTAAAAAGAACTGATTAGATTGTTTCATAGCAGATTGAATAATTTTTTCTGCTCTATCTATTTTATAAACTTTACGTTCAGAATGTTCGCAAATAATTGGCGTGATTTCTTGAATGCCAATTTCGGTTGCTTTCTCTAAAAACCATTCAAATCGGTCGTTCATTTTTGTTGGAGCAACCGCAATGTGAAGGTTGTAATTTGGCTTTTCAAATTCTTGAATTTCAGTGATTTTTACTTCACATTTTTTCTCGGAAGCAATAGTGATTTCCGAAATAAATAAAAAACCTAATCCATTTGTAATAAATATTTTATCGTTTTCTTGTTTACGTAAAACTTTGACTATATGTTTGCTTTCTTCTTTATCGAAAGAGAAAAAAGAATCAGTATTTTTTATTTCGGAATTATAGAATAATTGCATGTGAAAATTACGAATTTAAAAATTATAAACCATAAATTACAGACGATAACTTTTTAGAATTCAATTCTTGCTTTTGAAACTACTTTAGAATCACTAAAATTATTTTCTAAATAATTATAATAACCTACAATTCCAATCATAGCGGCATTATCTGTTGTATATTCAAATTTAGGAATATAAGTTTTCCAACCATATTTTGATTCTGCTTCTTTCAATGTTTTGCGAATTCCAGAATTTGCAGAAACACCACCGCCAATAGCAATTTGATTAATTCCAGTTTCTTTTACTGCAATTTTTAACTTATCCATTAAAATATTGATAATTGTATTTTGAATAGAAGCACAAATATCTGCTTTGTTTTCTTCAATAAAGTTTGGATTTTGAGCCACATTTTTTTGAATAAAATACAGTATTTGAGTTTTTAAACCGCTAAAACTAAAATCTAATCCATCAACTTTTGGTTTTGTAAATTGAAAAGCTTTTGGGTTTCCTTCTTGAGCAAATTTATCAATCAACGGTCCACCAGGGTAAGGTAGACCTAATATTTTAGCAGATTTATCAAAAGCTTCACCTACAGCATCATCAGTAGTTTCTCCAATGATTTCAAGATCGAAAAAGCTGTTAACTTTTACAATTTGAGTATGACCACCTGATATAGTAAGTGCTAAAAACGGAAATGTTGGTTTATCAAATCCTTCTTCGTCTATAAAATGCGCTAAAATATGAGCCTTCATATGATTAACAGCTACTAAAGGAACATTTAAAGCTAAACTTAATGATTTTGCAAAGGAACCTCCAACTAACAAAGACCCCATTAATCCTGGTCCTTGAGTGAAGGCTATACAATTTAAACTTTCTTTGTTTATTCCTGCTTTTTTTAACGCTACATCAATTACAGGTACAATATTTTGTTGGTGTGCTCTAGATGCAAGTTCTGGGACAACACCGCCATATTCTTCATGTACAGCTTGTCGGGCTACAATATTAGACAACACTTTGTCGTTACATAAAACAGCAGCAGAAGTATCATCGCAAGAACTTTCTATTGCAAGTGTATAAACTTTGGTTGATTCATTCATTTTTAGGCACGAAAATTGCTTAATTACAATTGTAATAATCTTACAAAAATCCTTATTTTTGTTAACTAATACAAGTATAAATTAAAAGAGCAAATTTACAAAATATTACCGCTATCAAAAAAATAAAGAAAATATTACTTCGTAGCATTATTTTTCTGCTATTATTTTTGCTCTTTTTTGGGGTTTTATTGTCTTTACCTTTTGTTCAAACTCAGTTAGGTAAAGTTGCTACAGATAGCTTAAACAAAGAGTTTGGTACCGATATAAATATTGGTAGGGTTGCTATATCTCCATTTTTAACAGTAAAACTTGGAGATGTATTAGTAAGAGACCATCATAAAGATACTTTGTTTTATATAAAAAGACTCAACACTTCAATTTTAAATTTTAAAAAATTATACGACAATGGTCATCCATATTTAGGAGATGTAACTTTGCATGGTTTAGATGCTAGACTTGTTCAATATAAAAATGAAGATGAAACTAACCTAGATAAATTTGTTGCAGCTTTCGATGATGGAACACCTTCATCTGGAAAATTTAGAATGAGTGTAACTACGTATAATGTTTACAATAGTAGATTTAGATATATTGATGAAAATTTAGAAAATCCAAAACTATTAGATTTTACTGATCTTAATGGAAAACTAAGCGATTTCTTTATAAAAGGACCAGATGTTACCACAAAAATAAAAAAGTTATCGTTTAAAGATCATCGAGGGCTAGTTATTGAAAATTTAGAAGCAAATTTTACTTATACAAAGACAAATATTCTTTTAGAAAACTTAGATGTACATTCAAAAGAGTCACATCTTAAAGGTAGAGTAGAGCTGTTGTATAAAAGAGAAGATTTTGCAAATTTTAATGATAAAGTTAATTGGCAAGCAGATATTAAAGAAAGTGTCATTGCAACAAATGATCTAAATTATTTTTATAACGAATTTGGAAAAAATAATAAATTTAAACTTGAAACTGAACTTACAGGAACATTAAATAATTTTTACACTCACAAGTTACATTTAACAGATTCCTACAATTCGGAAATAATTGGAGATATTAACTTCAAAAATTTATTTAAAAAAGAAGAATCTTTCTACATTAATGGTGATTTTGATAAAGTACACTCTAATTATAAAAATTTAGGCAAAATATTACCTAGAATTTTAGGAGAAAATTTGCCAAGTTCGCTTGATAAGTTAGGTGATGTGAATGTTGTAGGATTAATTGAGCTTACCGATAATTATATTAATTCTAATGTTGATTTACATTCTAATATAGGAAGTATAATAGCCGATTTATCGATTCAAGATTTTGGAAATATAGATAATGCTAGTTATCAAGGAACTCTAGATTTAAATAGCTTTAACATTGGTGTTTTATTAAATGATTCTTCATTTAAAAATGTAACTGCAAATGTTTTGGTTAATGGTAAAGGATTTACTCAAAAGTATTTAAATACTTTAGTAGAAGGACATATAGACCAATTATAATTTAACGGTTACAATTATACAAACATAGATATTGATGGTGCTATGAAGATGCCTTATTTTAAAGGTTATTTTAATAGTAATGATCCTAATTTGAGAATGGATTTTAAAGGACTTCTAGATTTAAGTTCAAAAGTTCAACAATACGATTTTACTTCTCACATAGATTATGCCGATTTAAATCTTTTGAATTTCAATAAAAACGATAGCATATCAATTTTTAAAGGAAATATAAGTTTAAAAGCAAGAGGAAATTCTTTTGATGATTTAGCTGGAATTGTGAATTTAAATAATGTTTCGTACCAAAACAGCAGCAAGCAATTTTTCTTTAACGATTTCAATCTACAATCAGAATTTGATGAAAATAAAATACGAACCATAACGGTAAATTCTCCAGACATTATTGAAGGTAAAGTAGTAGGAAAATACAAAATCAAAGAAGTTAAAAAGATTGTTGAAAATGCTGTCGGTAGTTTATATGCAAATTATTCACCAAATAAACTTGAAAAAGGTCAATTTTTAGATTTCGATTTTACGATTTATAATAAGATTATAGAAGTTTTTGTTCCTGAAGTTTCAATTTCTGAAAACACAAAAGTAAAAGGAAAAATTAGTGCCGATGAAGGAAAATTTATATTTGATTTTACTTCTCCTAATATTTTAGCTTACGGAAATAAATTTGATAATATTAACATTGAAATCGATAATAAAAATCCGCTATATAACACTTATATTTTAATGGATTCTATTCGAACTAAGCGTTATAAAATATCTGATTTTAATCTCATTAATGTAACTTTAAATGATACACTTTTTGTACACACTGAGTTTAATGGTGGAAATAAAAATCAAGATCAATATGCTTTAAACTTATAC
>JAIXHM010000198.1 GCA_030145825.1 Flavobacterium sp. | reverse complement strand
GTATTAAACCAATTGGTTTAGCTGCACGTGATACTTTACGTTTAGAAATGGGATTCTGTTTATACGGAAACGATATTAACGACACTACTTCTCCACTTGAAGCAGGTTTAGGCTGGATTACAAAATTTGATAAAGAGTTTACCAATTCAGAAAACTTGAAAAAACAAAAAGAAGATGGTGTTTCTAAAAAACTAGTTGGTTTTGAACTAATTGATAGAGGAATTCCTCGTCATGACTACGAAATTGTTGATGCCGATGGAAATGTAATTGGAATTGTAACTTCTGGAACGCAATCGCCATCATTAGGAAAAGCTATTGGTCTCGGATATGTACCTACAGCATTATCAACACCAGATTCAGAAATTTATATCAGAATTAGAAATAAAGACATTAAAGCAAAGGTAGTTAAACTTCCTTTTTACAAGAAATAATATTATTTTTGCACCCGTAAATTAAAATCCATATAGAAATGGGAAGAGCGTTTGAATTTAGAAAAGCACGTAAAATGAAACGTTGGTCAGCAATGGCTAAAACGTTTACAAGAATTGGTAAAGATATCGTAATGGCAGTTAAAGAAGGAGGTCCTAATCCTGAAACTAACTCACGATTAAGAGCTGTTATTCAAAATGCGAAAGCAGCTAACATGCCAAAAGACAATGTGGAAAGAGCTATTAAAAAAGCTTCAGATAAAGATACTGCTAACTTTAAAGAGGTTTTGTTTGAAGGATATGCACCGCACGGAATTGCAATTTTAATAGAAACAGCTACTGATAATAATAATAGAACTGTTGCTAACATTAGAAGTTATTTTAACAAATGTAACGGTACAATGGGAACTCAAGGTTCAGTAGAATTTATGTTTGACCATACTTGTAATTTTAGAATTCCTGCAGAAGGTTTAGATGTTGAAGAATTAGAATTAGAAATGATTGATTTTGGAGTAGAAGAAATTTTTGCCGATGAAGACGGAATCGTAATGTATGCCCCTTTTGAGAGTTTTGGAACCATTCAAAAAGAGTTAGAAAATCGTGGGATGGAAATTTTGTCTTCTGGTTTTGATAGAATTCCTCAAGTAACAAAAGAGCTAACTCCAGAGCAAGTAGCTGATGTTGAAAAACTATTAGAAAAAATTGAAGAAGATGATGACGTTATGAACGTTTTTCATAACATGCAAGAAACAGCATAAAAATTAATAAAATAAGAAAAGGTTAACATTTATAGTTAACCTTTTTTTATTAAAATCCTTTGTTTTACTACTTACTTTAGATATACATTATTGATTGAAATTTAAAAATTAACACTTATTTTTATTTTTTATAAATTATCAACTTTTTATCTGTTTTTTTATTCATTTCATAGATTTTATTGTGTTTTAATGAATAGTTTTTAATTTAATTGCTTTTTGTGTAAAAAATATTTTTATCTTTGAACTATCTTTTTAAGAGATAGCCCTCTTTTGATTGATTTTTAGTTACTAACCTACTTCGTTCATTTCTGGAACACATAAGTAACCAATTAAATATTTTATATCATGAAAAAAGTAGTTTTCGGCATCTCAGCGATGTTTTTTGCAATTTTTAGTTTTTCACAAGCTAATTTAAGTGTTGTTAATCAAACTGGTCTAGGCAATATGTCTGATGTTGACCAAGATGGATTATTAAACTATTCAAATGTAGATCAATTTGGAGCGTTTAACAGTTCTGAAGTTGACCAAGATGGTGCTTATAATGCATCAGAAGTTGACCAGGTTGGTTGGGGAAATGAATCTGAAGTAAGCCAATTAGGATGGTTTAACAGTTCAGATGTTAACCAATTAGGAATTGGTAACGAGGCTTCTGTTTCACAAATTGGTATTGGTAATGATTCGGATATTGACCAATTTGGTGTTGCAAATGAAGCATCAGTTGTACAATTAGGTATAACTAATGAAGCTGATGTGTTACAAATTGGACTTTCAAATTCTGCATCTGCTTTACAGATTGGAGAAGATAATGAGTCTGATCAATTTCAATTTGGAGAAGGGAATACAGCAATTGCTGTTCAATTAGGTGAAGATAATTATTCTAGTCAAACTCAATTAGGTGAAGATAATATGGGTTTAACTTTACAAAATGGGGAATCAAATGTTTCAATGCAATTACAATTAGGAGAAGATAATATGGCAATTCATGATCAAGATGGATTTGGAAATTTAGCTATTACTACTCAAGATGGTGAAGATAATTTTTCTTATATTGAACAAGACGGAGCTTTAAATGCTGCATGGACAAACCAAACTGGAGATGCTCATATGAGTTTTGTTAATCAAACAGGTATCGGAAATGTTTCATTAGTAAACCAATCTAACTAGATTTTCTGCAAAGCGAGGCAAAGATATTCCTTTGTCTCGTTTTGTATTTATAATTAAGATAAATATGAAACGTTTAATTAAAATTATCAAATATTTGTTTCTTTTATTTTTAGTTACCACAATTTATGCCCAACAAGAAGTAACTAATAATGTATCGTTAAACGAATTTTTAGCTTTTAATTCAAATTTAAATATTTCACAAGAAGCAGTTACAAATTATAACACTGTAATTATACAACAAATTGGAAATCAAAACAAAAACATTCTAAACATAAGTAGTAATTCTATAGATTTTAATGTAATTCAAAATGGAGATTTTAACTTTATAGATGTTACAAAAAACGCAACAAGTATATCAGAGTTAATTATTCAAAATGGAAATAATAATTATATATCGGAATATTCCATTTATAGCACAAATGTAAATTCTCAAGTTTTTCAAAATGGAAATAATAATACCTTTTTGAGTTATGGTAGTAATTCAATTTCCGATAATTTAAAAATTAATGTTCAAGCTAACGATAAAACTATAATTGTTCTAAGCAAATGAAAATAGTTGTAAAAATATTAATTAGTCTTATTGCATTTTTATGCAGTATATTCACAAATGCTCAAATTTTAAATACCGAAGTAAAAGCAAAAATTGAAATTTCTAGTTTTGAAGATTTAGTTGCTATAACAGGTACAGCAGAAAATTTAACTTCTGTTTTACAAAATTTACATTATAAACTTTCGGTAATAAAAAAAAATAAAACAAACTCAAACATATCAAGCAATTCACAAAACGGTAGTTTTACTTTAGAACCAAACTCTAAAAATATTTTATCTACAACCAAAATAAATATTTCCTCAAAAGATGAGACTATAATTTTACTCTTAATTTATGATGAAGATGAAAAACTAATTGGTAAAGACAGATTAGTAGTAGATAATATGAAAAATAAGACAACGGAAGAAAAAGAAATCGGATTAGAAATGAAAGGAATTATTTCAGATGAAACTAAAACCAAAATAGGAAAAGATTATTATGATCTATTTTTCAAAAAATATAATTTAGAAAATATAAATGCTTCAAAAATTGTCACTATAGAAGAAGAACAATTATTTGGTAGAACAACAAAAATTAAAATCTTAATAGATAATATTACTTTAAATGAATTTATAGCGAAACCAAATGAAGAATTTTTAGAATCAATGGCTGAACAATCAATTGTTTTAACAAAAAAATATTTAAAACAATTAGAACTTAATGAAAAATTGATATCTCAATATTAAACTTTGTTAAATGAAATATTTAATTTTCATATTATTTTTTTCTTTAAATACTAATGCACAAGATTTAGTATATAAACCCAAAAATCCCGCATTTGGCGGAGATACTTTTAATTATCAATGGTTACTAAGCTCAGCAGATTCACAAAATAAATTTAAAGATCCTGAAGAAACAAATGGTTATGAAAAACAAACTGAATTAGAACGTTTTACTGAAAACTTAAATTCTCAATTATTAAATTATTTATCTAGAACACTTTTTCAAAATGAATTTGGTACAGGTTATGGTACAGGTACCGGTGAAGGTCAACAATTACAAGACGGTGTCTATACATTTGGTAGTTTATCTGTTGAAATTTATCAATCAAATTTAGGATTAGTTGTTAATATTTTAGACATATACACAGGAGAAGAAACCCAAGTTATAATTCCTGGAAATTAATTTTTTACCCTACTAACTTTTCAATTTTAATAGAAACTTAAAACTATTACATGAAAACAATTCATATTTTAGGGTATTGTTTTGTTTTTTGTTTAACAAGTTGTGGAGCTTATTTTAATCAGCCAGTTGTAAAACAAAATGCAAGTTATGGAGAAACAACTCCTAGTACACATTCATTAAAAATGTTGCCAGCTCCAAAAGATCAAATTGTTGTTGGAGTATATAAATTTAGAGATCAAACAGGACAATATAAACCATCTGAAAATGGAAGTAATTTTAGTACTGCTGTTACTCAAGGAGCAACTTCTATTTTAATAAAGGCTCTTGAAGATTCAAAATGGTTTATTCCCATCGAAAGAGAAAATTTATCAAATTTATTACAAGAAAGAAATATTATTCGTTCTACTAGAAAAGAATATCTAAAAGTCAAAGAAAAAAAAGAACAAATGTCTCCATTGCTTGTTGAATTTGTATTAATATAAGGTGTCATTGTTTACA
>JAIXHM010000197.1 GCA_030145825.1 Flavobacterium sp. | reverse complement strand
CATGAAATATTTGTCCAATTTGATGGTTGTCTATTCAAGTAAAAATGGATTTAAACTGATTTTTTTATAATTCAAGTATTTTATCATGTTTGGTTACAATAACTAATTGTTCGTTTTTAAAACATAAAGAAGTTAAACTTTCTTGAGAGCTAATTAATTGCGTATCAAAATCTTCAATGTAAAATAAACCTTCGGTTAAAGTAGAAATCCAATAATTATTGTTTTTGGTTTTGTAGATATAAGAAATATTTGTTCCATTGAAGAATTGACGTTTTGTTCCCAATTCACAATCCATTTCTATGATTCCAGTTGTGGTACAAAGCCAATTTTTATTGTTACACCAACTCAAATTTTGAACAATTGTATTTTCTAGATTCAATTCTTTTCTAGCGAATTGGTTGTTAGAAAAAAGATAACAATAGTTTGAAAATTTGGAACCAATTAATAATCCGTTTTTAGTTTTTTCAACCAAAATGGAGTTAAATTTTTCTAGGAAACCTTCTGGGAATTCGACTTTTTTCTGAATTACATCATTTTTAATGATTATCAACTGATGAGCAAAAACATAAATCGTTTCATCACTAAAAAAAATATATTTCGAATCTTTTGTGTTGAGTTTTATTTCTTTTTTTAATAACAATGTTTTCAAATCGTAAACATCAATCACATTTTCATTAATGATATACAATTGGTCTTTGATAATTCCAAATTTGAAGTAACCAATTGATTTGTTTTGGTTCAACTTTTTCAACTGATTGTTTTCTACATAATATAAATAGCCATCAAAGTTCTCGTACCAAACTCTTCCGAAAGCATCTTGTTGAATACAAGAACCGGCTTTTGAAGTCATATCGCTTGTGCTAAAATATTGAAAAGTGTAACCATTAAATTGACACAGACCTTTTTCAGTAGCAAACCACATAAAGTTGTCTTTATCCTGAAAAATATCATAAACACTATTAGTTAGTAATCCTTGCGATTTATCTATGGTGTTGAAATACGGATTTTGCCCAAAAGTAATTTGGGTTAATAATAGTATGAATATGCTATAAAGGTATTTCAACTTTAGATTTTCTTCAAATGTAAGTATATATTGAATATAGTAAATGTACAGTTAATGAAATTCCTATTTCAGTTAATGAAGAAGTGGTTTTTATTTTGTTTTTGTTTTCGTTAACTCAAAATGCAGTTTCGTTAACTCATTCATTTTATGATGAATCAGACTACTAATTTTACCAAAATTTTTAATGAGACAATTATGAAAACAAAATTATTTTCTTTTTTAATTTTAATGATAAGTAGTATATCATTTGCACAAACGGTAACTACTATCGCTGGTTCTGCACAAGGTTATTTAGATGGTCCGGTAGCGACAGCTCAGTTTACAATCCCTACTGGTGTTGCAATTGATGCGTCAGGTAACATTTATGTGGCAGATGCTAATAATGCTAAAATTAGAAAAATTTCAACTTCAGGAACTGTAAGTACTTTTGCAGGTTCAACAAATGGTTATGCAGATGGAACAGGTACTGCTGCCCAATTTTCGAGTCCAACTTCTATAACTATTGATGCTAGTGGTAATTTGTATGTAGCTGATAGAGGAAATCATAAAATTAGAAAAATTACACCTGCAGGAGTTGTGTCTACAATTGCTGGTTCTACATTAGGTTATTTAGATGATATAGGAACATCTGCAAGATTTTACTATCCAAATGGAGTTACCGTTGATTCGTCAGGAAATTTATATGTTGCAGACGGAGGTAATAATAGAATTAGAAAAATTACACCTACAGGACAAGTTACAACTCTGGCTGGTTCTTCGTCGGGTTATGTTGATGATATTGGGACTGCTGCTAAATTTAATACTCCTTATGGTATTGTTGTAGATGGGACAGGTAATATTTATGTTGCAGATTGGGGAAATCATAAAATTAGAAAAATAACACAGACAAGGGTAGTAACTACTTTTGCTGGTTCTACAGGCGGTTATGCAGATGGACTAGCAACAACAGCTAAATTTTTTATGCCTCGAGGCGTTGCGATAGATGGGTTGGGTAATGTTTATGTAGCAGATACTACAAATGATAAAATAAGAAAAATATCTTCAGATGGTAATGTTACTACAATTGCTGGTTCTACCTATGGTTTTGCAGACGGAGCAGGAACTGCGGCTCAATTTAGTAATCCTTTTGGTTTGGTTGTTGATTTATCTGGAGATTTAATCATTGCAGATACTTACAACGATAGAATAAGAAAAATAGATATTCCTAATTTACCAATAATTAATACAATTACTGAAAAGCCAGCAGCTATTAATGCGACATTATATACTTATGTAAACGGAAATGGTTCAAGTATATCAAATGTAGTTGTAAAATATGGTCTAACATCAGGAAATTTAAATAATCAGTTAAGTGCAGTTGGAATATCTCCAAATAGTTATTATGGAGCTATCATCAATGGATTGGCAGAAAATACTACATATTATTATAAAGTGGAAGTTACAAATGATGGAGGAACAACATCAAGTGCAATAGATAGCTTTACAACAGGTTCAAAACAAACTGTTGCCGAATATAGTTTTGATAATGTTTATACTGATTTTTCTGGAAATAATGCTTTTCCTTCAAATGCTTCAAGTTCATTCGTAGCAGATAGAAATGGTAATCCAACAAGTGCTTTAAATTTAAATAATAATGGAACTGCAACAGCTATTCCTGGTTTGCCAATTGATGGTTCAACAAGAACAGTTTCATTATGGGTGAACAATGCTAATGCAACTTGGAATTATGCATTCAGTTATGGTGGGATCTTGACAGATTTAGCATTTATTGGAGTGGTTCAAAACAATTCTTTAGATTTTCATTGTTTTAGCAATGGTTTTCAAGCTACAGTAACGAATCCTTTGGCAACATGGATGCATTTAGTATATACTTATGATGGAGTAAATGTAAGAATGTATAAAAATGGAGTTTTAGTAGGTACCTCACCATTTAATTTATTCACAGCTTATGATGCAGATTATTTCTATTTAGGAAGTAGTTTTGGAGATATGAATTCTTTTAATGGTTCAGTAGATGATTTAAAAATCTATAATTATCCATTAACACAAACGGAAATTACCAACTTGTACAATAACAATACTTTGTCAACTTCAGATTTTAATCAAAATGATTTAGAAGTTGTACTGTATCCAAATCCGGTTCAAGATATATTGAGTGTTGATACTGTAAATACAATTAAGTCTGTAGAAGTGTATAACTTACAAGGGCAAAAAGTATTAGTGTCAAATCAATCTCAAATAAATTTGTCTAATTTATCAGCAGGAATTTACATGGTAAGAATTGAAGATGAAAACAATGCGGTAAATACAAAACGTATCATTAAAAAGTAATTTTTTTTTCAAATAAACCTTTGGGGTTGTTCGGTAAAATGGGGTTTCAAAAAATAAATCTCAATTTACTTGACAACCCCTATTTGCAGATTGTATATTTGCACCCGTTTCGATTTCAGAAAAATCTGATTTCTAAATCTTAAATTCAAAATTTAACTATGAAGTTATCTAATTTTAATTTTAATCTTCCAGCTGAATTATTAGCTGAATTTCCTGCCGAAAACAGAGATGAGTCAAGATTAATGGTTGTTCACCGAAAAACGGGTCAAATTGAACACAAAATGTTTAAAGATATTATCGACTATTTCGATGATGGCGATGTAATGGTCTTAAACAATACAAAAGTTTTTCCTGCTCGTTTATACGGAAATAAAGAAAAAACAGGAGCTCGTATTGAAGTTTTCTTATTAAGAGAATTAAATGCTGAACAACGTTTATGGGATGTTTTAGTGGATCCAGCTCGTAAAATTAGAATTGGAAATAAATTGTACTTTGGTGATGACGATTCATTAGTTGCTGAAGTTATCGACAACACTACATCAAGAGGTAGAACATTACGTTTCTTATACGATGGTTCATACGAAGAATTCCGTCAAAAATTAGTTGATTTAGGAGAAACTCCAATTCCTAAATATATCAATCGTGAAGTAACTCCTGAAGATGCAGAACGTTACCAAACTATTTATGCAAAAGAGGAAGGTGCTGTAGCAGCTCCCACAGCTGGTTTACACTTTTCTAAACATTTAATGAAACGTTTGGAAATTAAAGGAATCAATTTTGCTGAAGTTACATTGCATGTTGGTCTAGGAACTTTTAATCCAGTTGAAGTTGAAGATTTATCAAAACATAAAATGGATTCAGAAGAAATGGTAATTACTCAAGAAGCATGCGATATAGTAAATCAAGCTAAAGCTAAGAAAAATAAAGTATGTTGTATTGGAACTACTTCTATGCTTGCCATGGAAAGTTCAGTTTCTTCTATGAAAACTTTAAATCCTTATGTTGGATGGACTTATTAATTTATTTATCCACCTTACGATTTTAGTTTTGCAGATTGTATGGTTACCAATTTTCACACGCCAAAGTCAACCTTGTTAATGATGATTTCTGCTTTTTGTGGTCATGACTTAATGAAAAAAGCTTATGAAGAAGCGGTAAAAGAAAAATATAAAT